>JASJCE010000290.1 GCA_030066155.1 Desulfobacterales bacterium
ACATCGATGTTTTTGCCATAGATGTCCACTCCGTCGAGAGCGATTTCGCCACTCATCCGACACCCTTCAATGGTATCGTTCATTCGGTTCAGACACCGGATGAACGTGGATTTGCCACAACCGGAGGGGCCGATCATGGCGATTACCTCGTTGCGACCGATATCCAAAGACACATTTTTAATTGCATGTTTGTTGCCATAGTAAACATTGACGTTGCGGCAGGTCATACGTGGATTTTCAACAGCGATCTCCCCCACCGTCTGACGATTCTCACGGCTGACCAGGACTCGACCTTCATGGCTGCGTCCTTTAGATCTTGTGCTCTCCTGCGGCATATCGTCCACGTAATCCGCCTCATTCATATCTCTTAGTGGAATCATGACACTCCTATAAAACTTGCAATACCGGAGTTACTGAGTACATAAGCACAATTGGATTGGTGGTCAATCCTTTTATTATATGCTGATGATGCAGAATATGCCCAATTAAAAATTTGCGCTACTGGCTATTAGAAAGAAACCGTTTAGAGATGAGACCGGCTGATGCATCTTCCGGTCTCACCCCATCGTTATAAACCTATTTCAGAGACATCAGTATTTGCTGGTTTTCAATATTGGCACGATATTTCGCACGCTCTTCGGTCGGCATGGGTATCATACCTTTCTCACTCAGATAGCCTTCTTCACCCCAGGCTTTATCGCTGGTAAACTCTTCCAGATATTCCTGAATACCCGGAATGACACCAACATGGGCTTTTTTGACGTAAAAGAACAGCGGACGGGAAACCGGGTATTGGCCATCGGCAATGGCGTCAAAAGTCGGCTGAACGCCATCGACGAATGAGCCCTGGATTTTGTCCATATTTTGATCCAAAAAACTAAAACCAAAAATACCGAGTGCATTGGGATTGGCTTCCAACTTCTGTACAATAAGGTTATCGTTCTCGCCGGCTTCGACGTAGGCACCATCTTCACGGACCGTATGGCAAACGGCTTTATACATTTTCTTGTCTTTCTTCTTCATGGCCTTGATCCAATCAAATTTCTTGGCGCCGCCTTCCATGGCAAGTTCTACAAAGGCATCCCGCGTTCCCGAAGTCGGTGGCGGGCCTAAAACTTCGATGCTTTTAGCCGGCAGGGCAGGATTGACATCTTTCCAGGTTTTGTAAGGATTGGGGACCAATTTTTCACCACCATTTGGGTCCGGAACGTCTTTGGCCAGAGCCAGAAATATGTCTTTGCGGGTCAACTTCAACGGAGCCGTTTTCTTGGAGTTGGCCATCACGATACCGTCGTAGCCGATCTTGACTTCAATTATTCCCTTCACACCATTGGCCGCGCACCGATCGTACTCGGATTGTTTGATGCGCCGTGAGGCATTGGTGACATCGGGGTGTTCGACGCCGACACCGGCGCAAAAGAGCTTCAACCCGCCACCCGATCCGGTAGACTCAATTTTGGGAGTCTTAAAAGAAGTAGACCTTCCATATTGCTCCGCAACAACCGTGGCAAACGGATAAACGGTGGATGACCCCACAATACTGATGTAGTCTCTTGCTGATTGAGCCCCGGCGATACTGAACGAAGACGTCAGAAAAAGAGTGATGAGTAATAATACAGCTGATTTTTTCATGTTGGATTACCTCCTTAAATTAAATTAGAATTATTTGATGATGCTTCATGACTTACGAACTCTATGAGTAGCCATTTAATGCTAGTACGATGTTAGCGCCATGTTTGTAATTTATTTGGCTGTGTATTCTTGCCTGACACCTATCGACTCTTTTCCTGTGCAAACTATGGCAATCAATTCTGCTCGAATATAGCTGTGGATTCACAATAAGGAATCCTACCATCGTCTTTCAAACTTCTTCCGTAGAATAACCGCTGCCGCGTTCATGGTAATCAGAAAGGCCAGCAAGACCATAATCGCCGCTGAGGTGCGCTCCATAAATCCACGCTCTGGACTGTCAGCCCATAAGAATATCTGCACCGGAAGGGCTGTTGACGGATCGGTAAATCCGGCGGGAATGTCGACAATGAATGCCACCATCCCGATCATCAACAGCGGAGCCGTCTCACCCAGGGCCCGGGCCATGCCGATGATGGTTCCCGTCAGCATGCCGGGAAGCGCCAAAGGCAGGACATGATGGGCGACCATCTGCATTTTTGATGCACCGACCCCCAAAGCCGCTTCGCGAATGGATGGCGGCACCGATTTCAGTGCAGAACGGCTGGCAATAATGATGGTCGGCAGGGTCATCAACGTCAAAACCAGCCCACCCACCAGAGGGGCTGAACGCGGTAGTCCGAAAAAATTGAGAAAAACCGCCAGCCCCAGCAATCCGAAAACAATCGACGGCACAGCCGCCAGGTTGTTGATGTTGACCTCAATCAGGTCGGTCCATCTATTTTTTGGCGCAAACTCCTCCAGATAAACTGCGGCCGCGACACCGATCGGAAACGATAGAATCAGCGTGATCAATAATGTGAAAATCGAGCCGACCGTCGCCCCCCAGACACCGGCCAACTCCGGTTCGCGGGAATCACCGGCGGTGAAAAACGTCCGGTTGAATTTCTTCTCGATTCGCTTTTCTGATTGTAATTTGTCAATCCAGACCAGTTGCTTGTCTTTCAGACGCCTTTCGCCCTCCGGCACACCACGGTTTATGTGCCCTTTGACAAGCATGTCCACATCGTCATCGGCCGGCAACCAGACCGCCCGTTTTTCCCCGATCACCTCCTGCTGACTCAACACCAGATCACGCAATTCAAAAGACGCACCGGAGCTGACCAGACTGTAAAGCATGCGTTTATCCCGGCGCCCTTTGACCTCGGGAAATATGTCGCGCAGGGTGCTTTTCACCAGCCCCTGATAATTTGCAGTGGCCAGGGAATCCTGCCTCAATACCTGTGGATCGAAAAATACATCCAGTTTGATAAACGTCTGGAACAAAGCGCTGTAGCCTTTGGCTCCGATGCTGATAAATAAAAGAGATAGGAAGACCAGGCTGGCACCGATGGCGACCAATCCATACAGGCGAAACCGTTTTTCAGCCCGGTAACGCCTGTCGAGGCCCCGGTTTACGATATCGAGGGTTCTTTCTCTTTCTTTAGTTGACGTTATGTCAAATATCTTTTCGTTATTCATACTGCTCCCGATATTTGCGCACGACATGCAGGGCGATTACATTCAGGAATAAGGTGACGATGAACAACAATAGTCCCAGGGCAAATGCAGCCAAAGTCTTGGCGCTGTCGAACTCCTGATCGCCGACCAGCAAGGTTACGATCTGTACGGTCACCGTGGTCACCGCCTTCAGTGGATTGACCGTCAAATTGGCCGCCAGGCCGGCAGCCATTACTACGATCATGGTCTCTCCGATAGCCCGGGATACCGCCAGAAGCACCCCGCCCACGATGCCGGGCAAAGCGGCCGGCAGCACCACCTGTTTAATCGTTTCGGACTGGGTCGCACCAAGGCTGTAGGCGCCATCGCGCAGGGCCTGGGGCACAGCATTTATGAAATCGTCTGAAAGTGAAGATACAAAGGGGATGATCATGATTCCCATTACCAGGCCGGCAGCCAGGGCGCTTTCCGATGACACACTAAGCCCTAACAAGGCGCCGGTATCGCGGATGAACGGTGCCACCGTCAAAGCAGCAAAAAATCCGTAAACAACGGTCGGGATCCCTGCCAGTATCTCGATCAGTGGTTTGGCAACAGCCCGAAATTTTTTATTGGCATATTCGGATAAGTATATGGCAGACATCAGCCCGATGGGTACGGCCACCAGCATGGCAATTGCCGAAATCAAGGCGGTTCCCAGGAAAACCGGCACGGCGCCAAAGGCGCCCGAGGAGCCGACCTGGTCGGAGCGAATCGCAGTTTGAGGGCTCCATTTCAAGCCAAAGAGGAATTCTGTTATCGATACGGCCTTGAAAAAAAGAATGGCCTCATAAATTACAGAAAGCACAATTCCGATCGTGGTGAAAATGGCGATCGTGGAACAGGCAATTAGAATGTATTTTATAACCTGCTCGACTATGTTGCGGGCCCGCAGTCCCGGTTTAATTTTTGCGCGTACGGCCACGAGGCCCAAAATCGCCACGGCGACTGCCACGACTGCCAGGGCCGCGTCGCTCGTTGCCTTTAGACTGCGGTAATGATCAGCTGCAGCCTGCATAGTCGGGTTGACGTCACCGGAGACAATATTGCCGCTCACCAGATTTCGAATATCGTTGACAACCAGATTCAATCGCGCTGCCGACAGGCTGCGAACCTCTTCCGGCAAATCGGCAATAACCAGTTGCGTGATAATGCTGGACTCAAAGGCCAACCAGAATGCGAACAGTATCACAGCCGGTATTCCACACCAGATCGCCGTAAGCGTGCCATAGTAAGTCGGTCGGGAATGCAGGTCCTTGATTTTGGCTGCCCCGCCGGCAACCGCAAAGGCTTTCCGGCGACCCACATAGTAGGCCACACTGGAGAGGGTAAGAAGAACGATCAGCAGTGTTGCAGATGACATGGTTTTAGGGATTTACCTAATATTATAAAAGCGCTCGAAAATAACGTGGTGCATATCAGCATCGCAAGATTGCCTAACGTAGCGCCGATTTGTTAACGCCATGTAATAATTATGTTAGGTTTTTGTTAGAATATTATTTTATTTGTATTAGGGAATGTGATATGGAACGCCTAACCTTTGGCAATACTGGACATTTTGGTTATTCCCGGTATAGCCGGTATCCATTCACATTTCGCACTCTGTATCGGTTCGGTAAATATTGGGCACAGAATCCTACATTCTCATCCTGGGCTATATTTTCGGGTTCTACATGGCGTGGAACATCGGTGCCAACGATGTCGCCAATTCAATGGCCTCCGCCGTCGGTGCCAAAGCGATTACAATTCGTCAGGCCATATTTATTGCCGGCATCCTGAATATTTTGGGGGCGACGTTTATCGGCACCCATGTCACCAATACCATCCGTAAGGGCATCGTCTCAACTGACATTCTGACAGACCCGAATCTGGCGCTGATCGGGGCCCTATCGGCACTTCTATCGGCCGCCCTTTGGGTTTCTTTTGCGACCTGGAAATCGCTGCCCGTATCCACGACCCATTCCATCGTCGGCGCCATGATCGGATTTGGCATCGTTGCGGGCGGTTTTTCAATGGTCAACTGGGGTAAACTGGGTGCCGTTGTTCTGAGTTGGATTATTTCCCCGGTGTTCAGTCTGGTGATCGCCTTCAGCATGTTTAAAATAATCGTAAAATCGATTCTGACAAAAAAAGATCCCTATCTTCGGGCGCTGCAGTTGTCGCCTTTTTTTATCGGGATTGCCATTTTCGTGGTTATCCTCTCTTTTTTGTTTAAGACCCCGCTGGGAAAAACATTGGCCGTTGGGACCCCGATGGCCTTGATTATTGCAATTATACTAGCCGGCGTTTTGGGTTATGCCGGCATGAGGGTATTGCGGCGATTCGTAAAAAGACCTGAACATTCTGGTGAAGAGCACATTTTCCGTAAAATTCAAATTGGAACCTCCTGCTATGTGGCACTGGCACAAGGCGCAAACGATGTGGCGAATGCCATCGGTCCCCTTGCCGTGATATACTTCATCGTAAAAACCGGCAGCGTGGGGACAAAAGTTCCGGTGCCGTTGTTTTTGTTGATGTTCGGCGGCATCGGAATCGCGGCCGGCATTGCCATGGCCGGGCACCGGGTCATGGGAACTATCGGACGCAAAATTACAACCCTGAACAATACCCGGGGATTTTCAGTCGATTTCTCAGCTGCTACCACTGTTCTGGTGGCGTCTAAATTGGGGCTGCCGGTTTCCACAACCCATGCGGCCGTTGGCGGCGTTATGGGAGTCGGTTTGGCCCGCGGTATCGAGGCCGTCAATTTCAGGATCATTTTTCAAATCATGCTGTATTGGGTTCTGACGGTGCCGGCTTCGGCCATAACCAGCATTATTCTATTTAAGATTCTTCAACTCTTTGTTTAGAGGAGATCGCTATGCGGATTCCCTTCATTTCAATGTTTGTCACGTCTCCGTTTGAGGGCCTTCAGGAACATGCCCAAAAGCTGGAGGACTGTGCCCTGATTTTTCAGCAGGCCATGGAGTGCTATATCTCCGAAGAATGCGAACGCTTTGAAGAATTCCGTAGCGAGATTGATCGCCTGGAAGATGAAGCCGATGCCATCAAACGCCGCATTCGAGGACACCTGCCCAAAGGCACCTTGCTGCAATTCGATAAATTTGAATTGTTCAGATTCCTGGGAGAACAGGATAATGTCCTGGACGCCATGGAAGAAAGCCTGGACTGGATTTCGATCCGAAGCGATCTCGGGATACCGCAGCCGCTGATTAACGATATCAAAGTGCTGGTCGATGCGATCACGAGTGCCATTGAAGAGCTGAGCAAAATGGTTGCGGAAGCCAGAAAGTATTTTACAAATTTATCTGAGAATCAGCGGGATGTCGTCAAGGAAATCATCCACAATCTTCGTCAGCAAGAACATGAGGCTGATAAATTAGAAGATCGATTCAAACAAAAAGTCTTTGACTCGGTCAGTGATCCGGTAACGGTATTTCACCTGGTCCGAATGGCGGAGATCATCGGCAAAATTGCCGATCATGCAGAAAACGCCGGCGATATGATGCGCGCCATGATAGCAAAATAGATTAATTTTTCCGCCCCTTTTTGAGACGGTAGGGACATTTTAGAAAGAGATTGGGTTTCTGATAGGAAAGAGTTTGACCGGCAGGCTGGCGGAAAAATTATAGTCCTGAACTGATTACCAGGTCGGTAATTGGTCCGCGGGATTTGTCGCCTTTGAGGACAATGTGCGAATAGATGTTGTTGCCTTTGAATTTTTTGACGATCCAGTTCAAGCCGTTGTTCTCCTTGTTGAGATACGGATTGTCAACCTGGTTGATATCTCCCAGACAGATACATTTAACGCCTTCCCCCAGCCTGGACAGTAATGCCCGGCATTCGGCTCTGGACATGTTCTGCATCTCGTCGATAATGACAACCGCATTTTCAATGTTCATGCCCCGAATGTAAGCCAATGGCAGGATTTCAAAGATTTTCGAATTGAACTGGGGCGGATAGGTTCCATTTTCGACAAACACTTTGTTGGCTGAACGCAGACGATGCAATTTTATCATCAGATCTGAAATATAGCGGGTATAAGGCTCCATTTTTTCTTCGACCCGACCGGGCAGATAGCCAAGTTTCTGGCCGATTTCAATCATCGGCTTGACCACGAATATTTTCTCGTAGGCCTTTTTCTCCATCACCAGATAAAGCGCGGTTGCCAGTGCCAGATAGCTTTTCCCGTAGCCGGCATCACTTTGCATCGAAACGATATGGATATCGCTGTTCGTCATCAATTCCAGGGCCAGGTTTTGAAAAATATTGCGGGGCTTGACCTTCCAGATCCGGTGCTGGTAGTCGATTGTTTTCTCGCCTTGAGCGCCAAAAAATATGGGTTTGCCCTGATCGTTCCACATAAAGGCATTGGGAACCAATTCCTCCCGGCTGGATACGAATCCGGTAAAGTACTCTGCCTCCGACTTGAACGGAACCGACTCTTTATAAATTTCACTTTGTATGCCGCGCAGACGGGCTTGAAGCTGAAAAATTTTGTCGTTTGTGACCAGAATCGGCTGCTTCAGACCGCTTTGCTGGATTTCATCCAGGATGTGGTGATCCACCACTTTGGCGTACTTCGGCGAAATATCACCGGAATTCAGAATCTGGTACTGCTCCGGGTTTTCAATTAGGTACTGGATTACCCTGGCGACGATATGCGCCAGTTTGGAATTTTTCTTGAATTTATCCAGTTCGAGCAGGACATGGAAGGGAATGTAGACCGTATTTTCATTTCCGTTACGAAGCTTGGCAAGGGCATCAGGATCTTCTAAAAGTACATTGGTATCGATAATATACTGTTTGTGATTCTCCATATTCCTCATCAATGGTGGTCAGGAAAAGTACTTTTATAGTAAATGATCTTAGCGCTAGGATGATATTAGATGAACATTAAACTAGTGTTAGGCCAACGGTAATTCATGACACTCGACAATTGTTCGATATAGCTATATATTAGCATTTACAGCCGAATTTTCAATATTCCGATTCGACCTGGATTCGCCGGATCGATCCGATCACGGCTCATTTTTGCCGTCCGTGCCGCTTACTAATCGTCTAAATTCAAGATTTAGTCGATTCCTAACATTTTCCTAACAATATTCTAACATTGTAGCGGCATGGTGCCAAGCCTAAATACCGGTTGTACCTTGAAATTGATTTGGTTTTCTGTCGGCCCGTGGCCAGGTGCAATTTTAACAATGCACGATACGAATAGCCGCCTCCGACTGAAAAGCGCCATGACACCGATAATATCCATCAATATCGACATTGTGAGATTGGAACCGACAAAATGGACAAAATGATTCGAAAGCATTTTTCAAGAGAACTCGAAAAAGTGAAAAAGCAAATTCTCTCCCTGGGTGCCCTGGCCGAGGAAAGGGTTCGCATGGCACTAAAGGCTGTCGATTCAAATGATGCCGAGCTGGCACAACAAATTATCAAAACGGACTATGAACTTGACGAAATGGAAGTTGAAATCGAGGAAGAGTGCCTTAAAATTCTGGCCCTGCATCAGCCCGTGGCGGTGGATTTAAGGTTTTTAATTGCCGTGATCAAGATAAACAACGATCTTGAACGGATCGGAGACCAGGCGGTCAATATTGCCGAACGGGTTGATACTATTGCTAAACGCGACCTGTCGGACTTTTTCTTTGATTATTCAACGATGGGTGAAAAAGCCGAAAACATGTTGAAATTGAGCCTTGATGCACTGGTCAATATGGATTACGATATGGCTTTCAAAGTTGTCATGATGGATGACGAAGTCGACCAGATTAAAAGTGAAGCCTACGACAGCATCAAAAAAGCGATGAGTGAACATCCGGATAAAATCGGCTATTTGATCAATTTGCTCCTGATTTCCCGCCACATCGAGCGGTTGGCCGACCACACCACCAATATTGCCGAAGAAGTCATCTACATGATCGAAGGGGAAATTATTCGCCACGCCCAATATGACAGCCTTAAAACAAACAGCATCGAACCCAGTAGCGACTAAACGAAAAATTATATGCAACTAGAGAACCTGATATTAATCGCACCGCCGATTTTACTGGCCCTGACATTTCACGAGTATTCCCATGCGTACATCGCTCATCGATTTGGAGATGATACCGCTCAAAAATATGGCCGACTGTCGCTGAACCCTCTGCGCCATTTGGATCCTTTGGGCACCATAATGATATTCCTGGTGCAGTTCGGCTGGGCCAAACCGGTACCCGTCAATCCTTATAATTTACGCAACCCCAAAAGAGGCATGCTTTGGATCAGTGCCGCCGGTCCGCTCTCAAATATGCTGCTGGCACTAGGAAGCGGCCTGTTGTTCAGATTTCTATCGGATGTTGCCCCGGTCGCCCAAAGGAACTCGACCCTGGGACTGTTGGTGTTGATGGCATTTTTAAGCCTCAAAATCAACCTGGCCCTGGCTGTCTTCAACATTCTCCCAATTGCCCCCCTCGACGGTTCAAAGATCTTATTCGGACTATTGCCCCCCCGATACGGTCAGATGGTTTTAACACTGGAGCGCTATGGCCCCTTTATTCTGATCGGGTTGATCATTCTGGGCCGGGTCACGGAGATATCGATTCTCGGGGGATTGATCTGGCCGTTTGTCGATTTTTTCAGCAAGTTATTCGCCGGCATTTAATGAGGATCAAATAGAGACGATCTATGTCCACTGGTCTGATCCTGAACCTCCCAGCATCGGCTGACCCGAGGCCAACGGATCCTGTTTTTCTTATTTGACACGAGCCCAAAGTTTACCTACACTGTTAAGTTGGCTGAGTTTAGTTTGGACAATTATCAACTTGGCCGCCTCTTCGGCATTCTCACCTGCTTTTATACGGCAATGATACAGAAAACCCAAAATAGGGCATTCGAACAGGCCGATCCGGATTCCGGTACGGTATTGGGCGAAATGCTCAAACAAAAGATGCTCATCACGGACGACCAGCTAAAGCGCGCCCGGAATGAACAGTCGATCCGAATGCGCGAGCTTGACCAATCGGTACACCTTGGCCTGATCCTGGTCGAACAGCAATACGTCACAGAAGAAGAGCTGTTGAGAGCGGTCAACGATCAATATCACCTGTCCCTGACCACTTTTCCCGGAAATTTTGAAGACCTGCTCAAACGTCAACAACGGCGGTTGCAGAAACGGTTGTCCCTATTCCGGTTTCCGATCTGGTTTCAACTGGCATTGGTCATCACCCTGTTTGTGATGCTGACCGTATTTGCTCTGGATATATTCGTATTGAAACTTCAGAAAGATCAGCTTTATCGGCAAACCCTGAAAATCGGAAAGGTCAGTCTGACTTATTTTGATACAAATGCCCGTATCCCGCTGTTGGAAGACAACATATTACAGCTCAACACGCTGATAAAAAATGCGGCGGACGTTGAAGGATTGCTGTACGCTATTATCATTGATCAGCACAATGAAATCAAAGCACACACCGACCACCAAAAAATCGGATCCGAATTCAAGGAAATCGAACACAAGGCCAACGTTCAGCAGGATGGGGACATGACCCATTTCGAATACAATCTGCCCGACGGTGAACAGGCCCTGAATATGAGTCGCCCAATCATATTCAAAAATAAGCCGCTGGGTGAAGTTCATGTCGGCGTATCCCTTTCCTTTATCCAACAGGCTATTCA
>JASJCE010000291.1 GCA_030066155.1 Desulfobacterales bacterium
AGCTGCCGGAGGATTTTAATGTCGATGAATTTATGAAATCCAGCTTCGGCGTATTTCAGGGTGAGCCGACCCGCGTCAAGGTCTGGTTTGCAGCGGATATTGCTGCGTATATCCAGGAGAAAACCTGGCATGAAACCCAGGCGATCGAGACGCAACAGGATGGATCCATTATATTTGAAGCGGAAGTGGCCGGCATAGACGAGATCAAATTCTGGATTTTGAAATGGGGTGCCAAAGCCATGGTTATTGAACCGGAATCGCTACGGGATTCCATCTGCACAGAAGCAGAAGCAATGGTTTCTGCTTACTCGAAGCCGAAATAAACAGATATTTTCATCACGAAAACACGAAAGTTTGAAAACACGAAATTAAACTTAGCTTTCTTGCCTGCTTTCGCCTGTACCATTAAATATTTTTATCTTCCTTTCTTCCTGCCTTCCCACTCTCCAGCTTTATAGTCTCCCAGCCTTCAAGCCTGTTTTTCCATGAGCTATCAGTTATCAGCTCTGAGCTTCTTATCCACCCACCTTCCCACCTTCTCACCTTCTCACCCTCTTCTCATACCAGCTCCTTTAAAGCCTCTCTCATCAATCTGGTGATTGCCAGCCGCCGGGGACATTCGCGTTCAGCTCTGGAAAAATCGGCGGTGGCCAACTTCCGGCGAGTTTCAGCGGGCAATTTTTGAAATTTTCTGATCGCAGTGTCGCGCTCCCCATAGCTGCGGCAGTACATCAGATAGCGCATGACGTCGCCGATGGGGATGTTGCCGGCAACGGCTGATTCACAGATGGCGGTGCAGCCGGCACAGTAGCTCGAACGGGTTTCACGCGCATATCGCTGCAGGAGCGACTGCTCTGTCGCGGACAGTTGTGTTTGGTCGAGCGCAGCGGCGGTGTTCGACATTAGCATCGACATATTCGGCATCCGGGAACAGATGCAGGCAATTTGAGGATTTTCCCAGACCGCCTTGAGTTTGGCCTGGGCTTCGGTAAATCCTTTGTTCAGAAATCTCCCGGCGAGCTCGAGTTCCGTATCGGAATCGGTATTGATCTGGCCGCCGCCCTGGGTTTTCATGGCGGTTAAGCCGATCCCCGCTTCGGCGCAGGCATCCACGGCACGCCGCATGCGATCGCTATGCATCAGGCGGTAGTTGTATGTCATCATGATGCCGTCGATCCAGCCGAGATCGGCCGCGTCCAGCAGGCACTCTTCCATATTGCTGTGGGTGCTGAAGCCAAAGAGCCGAATTTTTCCATCGGTCTTCATTTTTTCGCCCCAGGCGCGGGTTTTTCGATCCATCTCCGAGATATCGCTGATGCCGTGGACAAAGAACAGGTCCACGTAATCCGTCCGCATTCTTTCCAGGGATTCTTCCAGGTCCTTGGTCATGCCGCTTTGGGTCCAGGCACCGGATTTGGTTACGAGAAATATCTTCTTGCGGTCTCCGGGATATCTTTCAAAATATTTTCCGATGCCTTTTTCGCTTTTTCCCCAGCGGTATGAATTGGCGGTGTCCCAATAAGTGACTCCCCACTTTACGGCCTGGCGCAGCATCAGTTGATTTGCTGACAGATCGAGGGTGCCGCCCAACGACAAAATGGGGACCTTCACCCCGGTCTTGCCGAACGGACGGCGCGGAATTTGATTCGGTTCATTGACGGCCTCGGCTTCGTTCACGAGGGGTGCCAGAAATGATCCAGCACCGGCAAGTCCAGCTGTTTTTAAAAAGTCCCGGCGAGACCAGCAGTTTTTGTGATCAGACATATGTCCTCCCTGCTAACGGATTTTGAGTTTGTTGAGTTTGTTGAGTTGATTGGGTTGATTAAGTTGAATTAGTTGATTGCTTAGATATTTCTCAACTTCCTACTTTCCCACTTTCCCATCTTCTCACCCTCACACCTTCTTACCCGCTTCTCATCCCATCTCATCTAAAGCCTCCTGCATCAATTTGCCGATGGCTATTTTTTGCGGGCATTGTCTTTCGGCTCTGGAAAAATCGGCGGTTGCCAACTTCCGGCGAGTTTCAGCGGGCAATTTTTTGAATTGGGTGATCGCTGTATCGCGGTCCCCGTAGCTGCGGCAATACATCAAATAGCGCAAGACGTCACCAATCGGAATGTCATCGGTGATAGCGGACTCACATATCTCCGTGCATCCGGCGCAATAACTTGAGCGGGTCTCCCGGGCATAACGCTGCAGCAGGTTTAGATCCGTTGCAGATAGTCGGGTTCGATTCAGGGCAGCGGCAGTATTGGCCATCAGGATCGACATATTTGGCATTTGAGAGCAAATGCTGGCAATATTCGGGTTTTGCCAAACTGCCATTAATTTTGCCTGAGCGTCGGTAAAGCCCTTTCGGAGAAATCGACCGGCTAACTTAAGCTCGGTTTCCGAATCGGTCCGAATTGAACCGCCACCCTGGGTTTTCATGGCGGTCAAGCCGATCCCTGCCTTTACACAGGCATCCACCGCCCTTTTCATTCGATCGGTGTGCATCAGGCGGTAATTGTAGGTCATCATAATTCCATCGATCCAGCCGAGCCTGGCCGCTGGCAGCATGCAATTTTCCATGTTGCTGTGGGTACTGAATCCGAACAGGCGTATTTTCCCGGCACTTTTGGCATTCTCGGCCCAGGCTTTTGTTCGATCATCCAATTCGTCGATGCGGTAAATGCCGTGGACGAAATAAAGATCGATATAGTCGGTCTTCATGCGCTCGAGAGATCGATCCAGCAATGCCGTCATGCCGTTCGGGTCCCTGGCGTCGGACTTCGTCACCAGAAAAACCTTCCGGCGATCATCAGGATATTTATCGAAATATTTACCGATACCTTTTTCGCTGCTCCGCTGGTAACAGTCGGCCGTATCCCAGTAGGTGACCCCCCACCGCATGGCCTGTTTCATCATCAACTGGTTTGAAGCGATGTCAAACATCCCACCCAAAGAGAGAATGGATACCTTTGCCCCTGTTTTTCCAAACGGGCGCAGGGGTATCGAATTCGGTTTTTGGCCGGATGCGGCCAATCGATTCAGGGGTGCTGCGGCAGTGATCAAACCTGAGGCACCGGCACCGATCGTTTTTAGAAATGTCCTTCGAGACCAGGGTTTTTTGTGATCAGACATATGTCCTCCCTGCTAACGGGTTTTGAGTTTGTTGAGTATGTTGAGTTGATTGGGTTGATTAAGTTGACTTAGTTGATTGAATCCATATTTCTCAACTTCCCACCTTCTAACCCTCACACCTTCTTATCCTCTTTTCATCCCATCTCCTCCAAAGCCTCCCGCATCAGACTGCCGATCGGCATCTTGCGCGGGCAGCGTTGCTCGGCAACGGAATAGTCCGTATTGTCAATAAGCTTTCGGATTGGCAGCGGTATTTTTTGAAACTGCTTTGCGGCCCGGTAACGGTCACCATAGCTGCGTGCGTACATGAGGCAGCGCATGACATCGGAAACCGGAATGTGGCCGCCGATGGCTGACTCACAAATATCCGCACAACCAGAGCAATAGCCGGAGCGGGTTTCACGGGCATATCGAAGCAATACCGTGTTATCCAGTTTCGACAATCGGGTCTTGTCGGTTGCCGTTGCAACATTGGCCATTAGAATCGACATGTTCGGCATCTCGGAACAAATGCTGGCGATCTGCGGGTTTTCCCAGACCGCTTTTAGTTTTGCCTGGGCATCGGTGAATCCTTTGCTTAAAAACCGGCCCGCCAATTCGACTTCGGTTTCGGAATCGGTTCTAACCTGGCCACCGCCCTGGGTTTTCATGGCGGTCAAACCGATGCCCGCCTTTTCACAGGCATCTACGGCCCGTCTCATCTGATCTTCATGCATCAGGCGATAATTGTAGGTCGTCATGATACCATCGATCCAGCCGAGCCTGGCCGCTGCCAGCATGCAATTTTCCATGTTGCTGTGGGTGCTGAATCCGAAAAGGCGGATCTTGCCTTCGGCTTTCTTTTTTTCAGCCCAGATTTTGGTATCGGTATCAAGTTCGCCGATATTGCGAACGGAGTGCAGAAAAAAGAGATCGATATAATCGGTTTTCAACCGTTCCAGCGACAAATCAAGATCTGCGCTGAGACCGTTAAGCGTCCAGGCATGGGATTTGGTGACCAGGAAAATTTTTTGGCGATCATCGGGGTACTTCTCCAGGTAGTTTCCCATCGCCCTCTCACTTCGGCCGCCCATGTAGCTATTGGCCGTATCCCAATACGTGACGCCCCATTTTACGGCCTGTTTCAGGACTATCCTGCTGAGGGAAGTATCCAAACTGCCCCCGAATGAAAGAATGGGGACCTCAAGTCCGGTGTTGCCAAATGGGCGTCGTGGAATTTTAAAAGTTGCGTCGCCAGATGCAGCCGTCTCTGCTGCCGGTTTGAGTAACGATCCGGCACCGGCGATTCCGGCCGCTTTCAGAAAGTCCCGGCGAGACCACTGGTAATGTTCACGAGACATAATTGCCTTATCTCCGCAATAACAATGAATGCTGTGGATCCCGCGACTCCCCGTCTGCGGTGACCCTGATGGCACGCCGACCCGGAACCGGGCACTCGTGCTGGCAGATGCCGCAGCCAATGCAGTTTTGGGGGTCAACAAAGGGCCTTTGCAGCCGTATTCTGATCTGAACCCGGCTTCCGTTCGGGGGAGGTGATTCGAAAGGATACTCAGGACCCACTTGCAGTCCTCTTTCCCAATTATCGATGATGCGTCGCCGGTGGGCTTCTGGAGCATCCGATACAGTACAGAAATAGTCGCCGGTGCTGTATTTACCCGGTTCGAGGCCTGCAGTTTGAAATTCAATATAGTCTTTATCGGCCTTGGCCACCAGCAGGCGGTCGGCGGTGGTGATGATATTGAAGACCTCGCGTGTGGTGATGGCCTTGGGGCTGACCGGACAGTTTTCCTGGCAAACGATGCACGGTCGGTCCATGGCCCACGGCAGACAACGGCCCCGGTCGACGAAGGCCGTGCCGATCTTAATCGGTCCGCGGTCTGCAAAGCGGTTGCGTCCCCGTCGCTCATCCAGACTGATGGGGCGAATTGCGGCGGTCGGACACAAATTGCCGCAGGCAATGCAATTATACTGGCATCCGCTGGTTCCGATGCGGAAATTAAGGATGGGTGTCCACAGGCCTTCGAAACCGCTCTCGAGGCCCGCGGGATGGATGACGTTGGTGGGGCATATGCGCATACACTGGCCGCATTTGATACAGCGCGACAGAAATTCAGCCTCCGGCAGCGCGCCCGGCGGGCGTACCACAGCCGGATTCCAATTCGATCCCAATGTTCCGCCGACCCGCAGCATCGGGATGGCGGCGGCGCCGGTGGCGGCGGCGGTCAGGAATTTGCGCCGCGACATATCGGTTCCCATGGTTTCGCCGGTTGCCGATGGTGCGGTCTGATAGGTCATCAACCCGTGACGGCAATCATTGATGCAATTGACGCACAAGACGCATTCGCTCGATCTGATTTCCGTTGTGGGACTGCAGGCCCCCTCACAATGTTCCTCACAAAGGCGGCACTTTGGCCATCCATCTCCAGACTTGCCGATACGCCACAGGGCAAATCGGCCAAGAACGCCGAACAGCGCTCCGGCGGGGCATATAAACCGGCAATAAAACCGGGGAATCACCAGGTTCAACAGGACCGCAATCAGAAAAATGCCGGCAATCAACCAGGTTCCGGCGTACATACGCGGCAATGCGGTGACATTGACCGCCGAACGGTCGACCAGCGGCAGCATTACCAGATTGATCGAGCGGTAGACCAGCGGTATCGGATCCAGCAACCCGATTTGAAGCGATGCAGCTGTTGACGGGTTCTCCCTGAACATGAAACTCAACAGCAGCCAGACAATGATCAATCCAGTGAACCCCAATAGGGACTTTTTCTGAATTTTCTGGCGGCGACGTAGAACATAGATTCCGAAGCCGACAGCGGCCATAACCATAGCTCCCGACGATACTCGGGGATGGGTGACCGGCAGCCGCAACAGATCGACGAGGACTTCCGTCGCTGAAACTGCCAGCAGAAAGGTCAGAATCCAGTACTTGAGGGTTTGGGCCGGATGGTAACGATTCAACTTGACCCTTGCAGCGATGTTCTTTCTGCGATTGGCGACAAATCCAACGAATTGATGAATTGCGCCGAACGGGCAGACCCAACCACAAAAGAAGCGCCCCAGTATGATGGTCAAAACGATGGTGGCAACGCCCCACAGCAGGCCGGAATACAGCGTGCGGGTACTGAGCAATGTTGCCAGACCAACCAAGGGGTCCAGCTCGATGATCCAGTTAACCGGCCAGCCGCGCAGCTGCCACCATTTGTCACCCAGTGCGGTAACAACACAAAACCAGAGGAACAGAAAGCAGAAAAATATTTGAGAGATTCGACGGGTGGTGACGATTTTCATATATGAAACAGATTAAAAGTCAAAGGTATAAGGTAAAAGGGTTATGGGTTCTGGGTTCAAGGTTCAGGTTTCAGGTTTCAGGGTTCAAGTTTTGGCAACGCTTCTAACCACGAACGTCCAGTCTGATCGTGAAAGAAACGAATGAACGTCCAACATCGAATGTCCAACGTCGAATGGATGAATTCTATCATTTCAAATTGACAGAGCGAAGCGACTTCCACCATTTGTCATTCGTCAATCGTCATTCGCCATTCCAAGTAGTTTCATATAAGCTCGGCCTCCGGCTAAAAAACAGCCGGTATGATGGAAAAAGAAGCGCTGACTATTGGATGTATCTGACATACCGAAACGATAAACTTTCTAATTTACGCTATCTCAATCCGCAATCCGCAATCTAAAATCCGCAATTGATAAATTCAGTTTTCTGTCCTCTGTCTTCTGACGTCTGTATTCCGAGCTGTACAGCAGCTAAATCGATAGTTCCACCGGATTCAGTGACTGAAAGTCGGCAGTGCCCAGTCCGGCCGCCCGGGCCATACCGATGTAGGGCAGGTCGCTGGTTGTTCGGCCCAGCAGGTTGGCCCCGCAGGCATCGGCTGCAACTTGATCGGTGGCGGCAATCATCGTACCGGTTTGTTTCAGATCGGCAAGTGATCCGCCGGTGGGGCCGTTGGTCATCATGCTGACGGTCCCGTCCAGTATGACCAGGGTCGGACGGACCATCATCGCCAGCTCGGTGATGATGGTGTTGATGTCCTGGTGGAATATATTGCGCCGGCCGCCCAGCAAACCGTACCAGTTTTTCATGGTCAGGGATGCTCCGGAGCGATGATGATCTTTGACCGGAGCCATTCCGATCATCTTGGTGATGCCATTCAGGGGTTCCAGCAGCACCGGCCAATTTCGAATCAGCTTTGCGTCGTTGACGCTATAGGTTTCAAATGCTTCGACTCTCGGCAAAAATACCCGGGCGCCCACCGTGCGGGCGGCAGCTTCGATGCCGCTCAGCGTAAAACAGCTGGCCGGGTCATTAATGGGATTGTCAGTGACGAGCACCGATTCGGCTCCGGCCTGAAAACAAAGACGGGCCATTTCAGCAACAACCTCGGGATGGCTGGTCGCGGCCAACATGGGGGGCGAAGCAAATGCGGCATTGACTTTCAGCAGCACGCGGTCCCCCTTGCCAATGAAGGTATCAATGCCGCCCAGGGCTTTCAGCGCCGCCGTCAGGGTGGCACGTCTATTGTTGCCGTGAACGATGGCGATCGTGGGCTCCAATCCGGCAATTGCGTAGTCCAACTGCTCTGTCCGCGCTGACGCATTCTGCCTTGGAGCCGGCCCTCTGGTATCATGGAACCAAAGGCCGGCAGTGCCGGCGGCGGCGGCCGCTGCAGTTGCCTTCAGCGCCCGAATCAGAAACTGGCGTCGATTCCATTTTTTATTTCCGGATTCAGGGATCACCGGCGACCTCGCTTAATTGATCGAACAATTGAATCGCAAGCTTTTCGGCCTGGTCCCGGGTCGCCGCTTCGCGCACGCCGGCTACAAACGCCCCATGCGAGAAAATGATCTCGAAGGTATCTAAAATTTCAATATATTGGTATTTTTTAATCGGGAGTCGTGAATCGAGCTGGATTCCACCGAAATTAATCAAAAATCGGCCGTAATCGAGAGCAAGTTTTTCGGCTTCGCCGGGACTTTTTCGGCGCGAAAGGAACGCCATCAGAGTCGAATCATTTATGCGATAGCCTGCGGTGTGAACCTGGTTCAGCTGTTCAAAGCCGAATGCATCGGCAGTAATCAGCGAAATGCTGTTTTCGATCAAGTACTCTTTTGGAAATAAATCCTGTTCGGCAATGGCCGCCGATTCGCTCTTGATATTGCGCACGAATGTGGCAGCCAGCATCTCCATGGATTCAATGGCCGGCCCGCTAGCCTGGGATGCAATCAATTCAACATAAAATCTGCCATGAACGAAAAATACGGCATTCGGCGACCGGTACGCATATTGGGCGAAACCCAATGATTCGGCGTTTTCGCGGCGTTGCACACTGTAAACGGCAAAAGCGTTTTGGCTGTTTTGCATGTCATATACGAAGGCTTCGATCCACAGATCCGAATCGGCAACCGCCCTGAAACGCTGGCTTGCCAGATTTGAAAATCCGGCTGACAGATATAACTCGGCCTTGCCGTTTATTTTGTCGGATAGCGTTCCGGGATTAAAAGATTCCGGCGCGGTGAGCGGTTCAATGTCAGGCGGCAGCGGTTTGAATGCGGGCAAAAAAGTAACCGGCTCGGTGGGGGCGGTTTCGCTTGCGGCCGGCAAGAGTGCCTCGCTCGACAGGATTGCCCGGTTGAATCGGGACTGGGTCAGAACAATGCCGATCCCGATAAAAACCAGAAGAGACAGAATTATCAGGCTTAAAGTCGTTTGCCGGCGACTGATTTGCGGACTTTCCCGAATCACATTATCCTCGAAAGTTTGCGACAGGCGACACCACTCTAAAAGGCCGTCAATTAAAGGATCGGGCCGGTTGTGAGTCTAAACGAAAATGGCGGCATCGGAGGGCATTCCCGGTCCGGAACCCATCCACCGCCTGATACAATGTGTTATCATAGAGCAAACGCGGAGGTGTGTCAATTGGAAGACGCAACAATAACTGTACATGTAAAAGCAAGCTCCATAAATCCGATATTGAACCACCACTTTCGGTGTTGGACCCGGAAAGGTTCTACCAACCTGGTGAGCAATAAACCCAGTTATAAAATGCGAAAACCGAATATCGAAATTCGAATTTATATTGATAAAAGATTGACTTCGCCACGAATGTAGCACATCGCTTTTGCTGTATTAGGAGACTTAGGCCTGGGGCCCAAACCGAGGATACGGGTAACCTCCGAAGCCTTGACCTGCCGGGTATCGGCATTATTATTGAATACGCAGTTACAGACTGCTTGGAAACATTACCTAACAACCTCCTTTATAGGGTGGTCACTGTGACCACCCTTTCTTTTAACATGAGTCATCAAAGACAATCGATTCTGTGTCCCAACTGTCGCAAACTTATCAGCAACTCCGAGCCAAAATGCCCTTTCTGCAAAACGGCCAGACCCGGGGCCTGGTATAAAAACAACGCCTGGACACGCGATTTCCGTGATCCCAACCAAATCATCAAGATAATTATTGCGATTAATGTGGGGATGTTTGTCCTTTCTATTCTGTTTAATCCGAAAGCAGCCGGTTTTTCCCCGCATCCGTTCACCTTCCTTGCTCCTTCGGGGCGCAGTCTCGAGCTGCTCGGTGCCACCGGTTTTGTGCCGATACACGAATTCAAGCGCTATTGGACCCTCATCTCAGCAAACTACCTTCACGGCGGGATTTTGCATATTTTCTTCAATATGGTGGCCCTCCGCCAACTCGCATCTATTGTCACCCGTGAATTCGGACTCTATCGCATGTTCGCTATTTTTACGCTCAGCGGTGTTTTCGGATTCTGGATTTCATATGTGTTTGAGGTGTACTGGACCATCGGCGCTTCTGCCGCGGTATGCGGTCTGGTCGGCGCAGTCCTCTATTATGGCAGAAGTCGCGGCGGGGTTTATGGTAAAGCTCTCTACAAGCAAATCAGCATTTGGGTCCTGTTTTTGTTTATTTTCGGTTTCGTGGTTCCCGGCATCAACAACTGGGGGCATGGCGGCGGTATTCTGGCTGGAATCGGTCTCGGATTTCTGTTGGGATATCAGGAGAAAAAAAAAGAAAATCTGTTTCACAAAATGCTGGCAGGCGCCTGTGCCGTCGTCACGATTGTAGTGCTGATTTGGACGATTTCGTCGGCTGCATATATCCAATTAATAGGATAAGATTAGATCAGAAAAGTATTGGCTGCATTTCTGCTGCCTCGAGTCCCTTTTGTCAAAAAAGGATCGAGCGGTTTGTGGGACCGTCTGTTGGGTCGGATTCTACTGCCAGAACTCGAAGAAATGGTGAACCGGGCCGTGGCCCTTTCCGATAGCGTAATTTGCGCCGGCCCGGATGGCACTTTGAATATATGTTTTGGCTTGGCGGACCGCTTCCTCGATGGCGAAACCTTTGGCCCGATAAGCCGCAATCGCGGAAGACAGCGTGCAGCCGGTGCCGTGATTGTTACGGCTGGCGATGCGCGGCGCTTCAAAACGAACTAGGCGGTCTTCATCGGCCAGATATAGCCAATCGGTGCAGCTGTCGTCATCCAGATGGCCGCCCTTAATAAGAAGGCCGCGGCTGCCGTACTCGGCCAACGCCTTAGCTGCAGCCCGGGTATCATCGCTTCCTTTGAGTCGGCGATCCAGCAGAACTTCGGCTTCCGGAATATTCGGGGTTACAACGTCCGCCAGCGGCATCAGGCATTCCTTCAGGG
>JASJCE010000292.1 GCA_030066155.1 Desulfobacterales bacterium
TCTCGAGCAAGCCGATCACCGGTGAGATTCGGCATGGTCATGTCGGTAATCACCAGGTCAAACTGATCCGGCCGGGACTTGAAAAGCTCCAGCGCCTCGATGCTGCTGGTGCGGCACTCTACGTGGTATCCCAGACGCTCCAGCATCTGACATCCGAGATCCACCAGCGTTTTTTCATCATCGACAAATAATATTCGCTCATTGCCGCCTGTAACGGGTACGTCGGTTTGAAGGGCAGGTTTTATGTCGGATTGAACGATCGGAAGATAAACGGTAAAAGATGTTCCCTTTCCCGGCTTGCTGTTTACCGTAATCACACCGCCATGGCTTTTAACGATGCCGTGAACAACCGATAGTCCCATGCCGGTTCCTTTATCCCGTTCTTTGGTGGTGAAGAATGGATCAAAAATTCTGGCTTTGACGTCCTCGGGCATGCCGGTCCCGGTATCGCTAACCTGCAGGCACAGATAGCCTCCGGTATTCAGGTCTATTTTGCGGGATTCAGAGGCGGAATCGATCAATACATCACGCAGACTCACGGACAGGACACCGCCGCCGTCAATCATCGCGTGGTGAGCATTGGTGCATAAATTCATTAACACCTGATGAATTTGGGTCGGATCGGCCAGAGTCGCAGATTGGCTAGCCAGTTTGAGGTCGATATCAATTGTGCTGGGCAAAGATGCCCTCAACAGCTTTAGGGCCTCATTGGTAATCAGATCGACCCTTGCGGGTTTGAGCTCTCGATCGGCCTGGCGGCTGAAGGCCAGTATCTGTTTGACCAGATCCTTGGCTCGATTGCCGGCCGCAAGGACTTCCTGCAGATTTTGCTGCAATAAAGATCCGTCTTCAGAATCGTCCAGTGCCAGCTCGGTATATCCCAGAACGGCGGTCAAAATGTTGTTAAAATCGTGAGCAATGCCGCCGGCGAGAGTTCCGATTGCCTCCATTTTCTGGGATTGCTGGAGCTGCGTCTCTAACCGTTGCTTCTCCGCCTCAGCCTGTTTGCGTTCGGTGATTTCCCGGGACGCTCCTAAAATCGATTTGACGTTGCCATTTTCGTCATGCAGAAAACTGGCAGTGACTTCAACCCAGATAGTTGAGCCGTCTTTGTGGTATTGCTCGAGCTCGAGCGTCCGGGAGCGATGCGGGTTGGGCGATCTATTTTTTTCCTTGGTAAGTTCCTCGGCAATTACCTTTTTCGCGGCCTCATAGGACTGCGGGGTCAGAATATCTGAAAGGTCGAGCTCCATCAACTCTTCCGGTGTAAAACCCTGAATTCGTTCCACTGACGGACTGACATAGCTAAATTTGGACGAAGAAAAATCGATGACCCAGATCACATCCGAGATATTGTCCGCCAGCAGCCGATACTGGCGTTCGCTTTCCTGGGTTTTTTTAAAAGACCGCGCATTGTTGATGCCGGTGGCCGTTTGGGCGGCAACGCCCATCAAAAGGCTGATTTCGCTTTGTGCCAGATTGTTGCGTGAGCGATTGTTCTCTACTACCAGCACCCCCAGGCTTTCTTCTTCAAATATGATGGGAACGCAGATAAATGACTGAACGCCCATCTGGCGCACAAATTCCCGGCTTCGCGGCGAAAGGTCCGCTTTTACATCGGACACATTTCTGATCAGAAAAGGCTTTTGCTCCTGAAAGGACCTGACAAAATAACCCTTTGATTCGGGTTTATCCAGGTGAAATGTGGTTTCAACCAGAATCTTTTTCTGATCTGCAGTATGGCCAAAACCGGATATGAATTTTAATCGTCGCTTGTTTTCATCTGCCAGTAAAATCATGCCGCGGTCAAAGTGCAGATGTTTTTTGACCATTGCGACAACTGTGTTCATGGCCCGGGTTACATTTAAGATCTTGGAAATAGCCTGACCGGTTTCCTGGATCAGCAGGGCATTGGCGTGGCGTAGATTCATCTCATCCAGTAAATCTTTGGCAGCGTTGCCCTGGGTTTCGATGGTTTTTACGAGGTCCCGCTTTTCAAGGCTGGCAGTAATCAGGAAAGAGGCCATGCTTACGACCAGGCTCGACAAACCCAGCGTTACAAGGGCCTGCAAAGAAATAAATGGGAAAGCAGCCAGACATGCCATCAAAGCGCATAACGGCGAGAAATGGCTGATTCGTTTCCAGATCAGCGCTGCCGTTTTTTCCCAACTCAAAATATATCGGCAGCAATTATCACCGTTGTGAATGCAGGCCGGGTGTTCCACTTCGGCATACTTGCTGGTAACCAGTTTGGCGAGTCCTTCGAGGGTTCCGATCCGGTTGTTGCATTGATAGGGTTTCTCGACAGTTCCGGCAATCGGTCGGGATACAATTTCCACTTTGTTGGAGCGCAGTTTTCGTGTGGTCATCCGTGCGCCGCGGGATAATGTTTCCGCAAGCTTGCCGGTTTTCATGTAAATTGATGCGAGACCGATCGAGCCCAGGGCATATTGCTTGGCGGCTCCGAGTCGATCGGTAGATGTCGTGTAGCGGCCGGCCTCACGGGCAATGCCTGGGTTTCCGGTTGCCGCGACCAGCGATTCGTGAAAACTGTCGGTTTCATTCTGGGTAAACCAGTGCCCGGGATCCTCCACCTCATGGCGGGTTATGCCGGCCCTGTTCAGGACCGAATCAACATCAACTCCGGTGTAAAATTTCTCCAGAAATTCAATGTAAGTGTTGATGATTCGGCTGCTGTATAGCGGCTTCCCGGCCCCGAACTCCCGGGCACCCTGTTGAGCACTCGACTCCGCGAGGGCCCGGTGTGGATCTATTTTGGACTTAAGTACCCTTTCCGCCGGTACCCGGAGCAATGCGTCCCCTTTTTCCACGGGAACGGATCTGACAGTGAGGTCCGAATTTATGTGATGGGCTTGACCGGTCATAGTTTCGATGGGTTCGTCGTTATCCTTATCCGGAGAAACATCCAGATTAGTAAGATTCAACGGTACCTTCGTGCCCGCCAAGGCTTCTGGCAAACATGAACAGCATCCCTCGCATTTTCGGGGTGTCATCTTCGAACTGGATCCCGACGGCCAGAGTTTTGTTACCGTTAAAGTGAATTTGATGGTGCCAGACGATATTACCGGCGACTTTCAGCTCCATGGTATTACCCGGAAAGCGGATACGAACGTTATTCTTATCCTCATCTTTCAACATATCATCCAGAAGGTCGGGCACGTGTTTGCTTTTGCCGTTCAATACGACACAGATTCCACCGATCGATATATCACTGGAATAGCCTTCGATCAGCATGGGGCTCTTGATATTGCCGACCGGGGGAATTTCCAGAACCATTTTTATCGGCAATTGGTGCCGATCCGCCTGGCGCATGGTAGCCGAATCAGTTATTTTCTCCGGTTCGGACAGAACCTGAAATAGCTGTACAAGGGCCCGTTCTATATTGGGATAATACCGGCAAAGCTTAATCAGCTTTTGCTTTGAAATCTTGACCAGCTCGACCTGGGTTATCGTCTCAATATCGGAAGTGCTGATGTGGTTCTTTTTAAACGGGTAAACATTGCCGAAAAAGTCGTCTGTCGCCAGATAAATATCGGCTTTGCGATGTACAGATTGTTTGGTCTCCAGTGATGGAAAAATAGAATCTTTGAGGGTTCCGGATACCACGAAATAGAGGTCAGTTTCCCTCTGGCCGGCCTTTTTAATTGCTTTTCCGGCAATTTGACGCACTCTGACAAAGCTGGATATGATCGCCAGTTTCTCTTTGGCCGATAGGCTGTCGAATAACAGTTTCAGCGGGGTATCATTGAAGCCGGCGTGATCAAGAACGGACAAAAACTGGTATATTTCCTTGTTGGGAGGCGGCTTTATCAACCACTGCAATTTTTTGCAAACCAGTGCCTGCAGCAGGCTCCCGGACTCGATAAATAGCTGAGATGCCTCACCGTATGACTTTGCAGCCAGATCAAGCAGGTCCTGCCGGAAAAGCAAATCGGAATATTTTCTCAACAGCCCTGGATGATTGGGAAACTGTTTGAGAATACTGCCGAAAGCCTCAATGGAATCGATTCCGATCGATCCATCTATAATATGCTCCGGAATGCTTTTCTTCCTGATTAATTGGCTGTTATGGTTAAATGCCCGGGGCTGAGTCATTGCTCTCCTGGCGGCCGTTTGCTGTAATGGTTCGGTTAAAACAAAAAAGGACAGAAAACCTGTTAAAATCTATCGGCATATCAAAAAGAATACTTTAGAGAGGAGGCTCGGAATTTATCTTACACGGGGGGCAATTTGATCAACTAAATCGAGGTCGGATATATCAGGCGGTCCAACGACTATTTTTCCCAGCCTAAAATGGAAGCGGATTGAGGAGAGGGCATATTATAAATTTCAACTTCAGATTAACGATTTGCCCGATTTTGCAGATACTCCTCACCGAAATCGATTTTCAGCTCCAGCCACATGGGCAGATGATCCGACATCTGGCGTCTGCGCCAGTGATTGCGGAAGTAGGCCCGGCGCTGATCCGCATTACGGAGATTTCGCTTTGTGTCGAAAGTCAGCCGGTTTTGCGGGTCGTCTTCGGCCCTGCCGGCCATCATAGCGGGGACATAGACAGCATAGTCCTCATCTCGGTAAATCACCTCGAAAAAATCGAATACACCCCCGCGGCCGGTCGGTTCAAGGTTTCTGGCACGGGTCCTCAACGCTATTTGATCGTAAAAGCGCGGCTCGGAACCGACATTGGTTTGCGGTATTTCCTGCAAGGCCTCGGGAACCAGAAAACCGTTATCAATTAGGGCTGAATAGGCGGCGTTGGATCGATCGGCACTGAATATGTTGAAATCCCCCAGCAGGAGCATATTTCCGCTCCAGGCACTCGTATCCTCTGACCGCTTCTTTAAAAAGGAGGCAATTTCCTGGATCTCTTTTACCCGTGCCGGATGCCCTTCAACGTTCTTGCCCCAGATAATGTGAACCGTAGACAGCATGAATCGAAACCAGCCGGCTTCAAAACCCACAATTGTCGGCGTGCGGGCCAGCTGATTTGACGGCACAATTTCCTTTCCACCGTGGTCCTTTTTAGGCGGTATCACAATTTCCCCCGCCACGCCGCTAAACCGAACCTTTCGCCTGTCAAATAGAAACGCCAGCCGTTCATAGTTACCGGCCTTACCCGCCGTAACGTCACTCACAATATAGCGCCAGGTGCCACCCAGATGGTTTTTCAGCTTCTCCAGAGCACCAAGATTAGCCCCAACTTCCTGGATTGCGATCAAATCGAAATGCGAGACAATTTCGGCAATATACCAGAAGGACTCATCCGTCCGATTATCGGCTGCCCCGCCATCGAAATCTTTGATGTTCCAGGTCGCCAGCAGGAGGGTGTCGGAGGTATTTTTATCGGGTATGCTACGGTCGGAAATGGTCGGATGATTCCGCATGGACTGACGCAGAGCGGCCAACCGACCGGCAATCCTGGCCGTATCGTCACCAAAGGAGTCAAGATCATAAAATAGAGGCATGTTATCTTCCTTCAAACTGGGCTGTCTCGCTCCAATACCAGTTCTTCGGGTTCTGGTTCTTCGCTTTGACTCCGTGCAATGGCCTCGATGAAATAGGCGGATGAGCAATTTATGATGCGAATGAGACCGTTCGTTTCAATTTTGACAATGGGATGCTCAAATGAGATCACCCTGCCGCTGATTTGCTGGAAACCCATCTTGTTGCCATAGTAGGAATAAAAAATATAGTTCTGCCCGATTTCAAACAAATCACCCATCACCGCAAACACTCCTTCCTTGAAATGTATCTCTTACTCTCTGGTATTATTGAATCGATTGTCAACAAGTTTTATTTTAATTTTGAAATAATGGAAGCAATTGGTAAACGGTGCTATTTTTAATTTCGAGTGACGAAATCGGAAACATTGAAACAGATACAACCAATCGGGCGCTGCATGCAAGGTTTACAGACGGGGTAGCAAAAAACCGCTATATGTCACCGCTGTTGGAATCGGTCAACGTGTCGCGGCGAAGAAAATAGAGAGTATGCATGGAAAGTACAGAATACCGACAATGTTGAGAAAAACAGATATGTTAAGTAAACGAAGCGATTTTAGTTTCTTGGGATTGGAGCTAGACCAATAGCATCTTTTTGCTGTGATTATACGCTTTGATCAATTTGGTGATAGACTCTGTCACCTGAGAATCAGTGCCGGTAAATTTAATCCCTGAATGATATATGCCGGAAGGTGTCTTATTGCAATATACTAATTCGGCTTTCATTTCGAATAGACTCTGATCTTTATCAACTGCCATTAAAGAAAGCGCGCCTTTTTCCACCGGAAACATAGTTTCGAGCAACATGCCCCCTTTGCTGATGTCAAGCGCTTTCCCCAGACCCTGGGACAACATCATGCCCTCACGATCTACCGTAATATGGGCAATGAGATTTCGCGTTTTCGCTCTTGGAAATTTTCTTCGATCAGCCATATCGGGCTGAAAAACCCTGAAAACAGATTGACATTTGGTGCATCTGACCAATGTACCGGTAGATTTAATTAGCCCGCTATCCAATCTGAATACCGATTGGCAGTTTTCGCAAGGTATATCCATTTATCGTTAACTTATAGCCCGATTGTGTTGGATTTTAAACCTGGACTTCAAAAAGATCCTTTACGAGGTGACTATCGGAATAATCCGAGGCAAACTTAAATCCGATTTTTTTCGCTTCTGAAATACGATTGGACGTCATAAATACCGATAATTACGGATCGAGTCCTTTTTCAATTCGATATCCGTTATTTCCTCACCACACAGGAAGGGATTCTGACTAATTAATAATCAACGAACAGATGAAAACCTCCATCTTGCCCGCCTTGTTATCGATGAAGACAACGCCCGGAGGGGAAATTCAGGGGACTATTTTAGCAACATATGATCTATCTGAATCATGGACTGTTGTAGCCTCAATAAATTCAGTCTCGAAACCGAAGATGGCTGAAAATCCGTCAAAAATGAAAACCGTTTCTTTTGAATTATCCGGAACAACTCCCAGAAAGCCCTTATTTGTATATAAAACGAACGGTTTGGATTTTCCTGAGGCAGCAATAACAACGATTTGATTGGAGCCTGAAGAAATCCCCTGATCAAACCACATGACAGCCCTACAAAAATCTTTAGATCTGTCAGAAATCGCAACCAAAAATGACCACTCATCTGAAAATGCATTTGGCTGGACGGTGGTCTTTTTTATACCGTGATCCCCCTTTCGGGGCCCCAAACAATCAAGATTCGCTAAATGTGTAATATTCTGCTCCAGGCTATTATGGACCTGCGCAAACGATGTACCGTCTTTAAGCTGGTTAAATTCGATGATTTTGTGAGGTTGGGTGAAGAAAGAGTAGAACAGATTCGAATCGGTGATTATAGAGTATGAACCGGCGCTTTGAGCGTGCAGAATTAGCATTAGCAGCGCAGAAATCAGCTTCCTCAAAATATATCCCCCCTGTAGATTTATCGTCCTCCTTCAACAGCTTCGCCTTGCAATATCTATGCTGGAAGTCGTTCAATTGACTAATATAGTAATCACAGAGGGTTAGAGCCTACAAATAGGTATTGGAAAACCGAAAATGGGAATCTGACTTCATATAATTATGGATTTGATTGCATAATTTTTACCGGTGAAATAAAGTATTTGCTGAATCTGGCCGATAATATAATGACGGTTAATTTAGTTCGTGAATCAAGAATATTCCAAGAGGAACTTCTTAAAATGACGATTCCAAATTCAGAAGACAGGGCTGAGGTGCGGTTCGATCATATTTCAGCACTTCAGGTTAAAGATCTAAGGTCTGGTGAGATTTATGAGGCAAGAATGCAAAATTATAGCAATGGTGGTATGTATTTTGAGTCAGATGGTCGCTTTGAAAAAGGTACCAAGATTCATGTCTGCATTCAAAACTCGCCATATGTCAGGTCTTCTGGTGTTATGGAATACTATACCGGGGAAGTAAGGTGGCGACAGGAACTGAATCAGGTTCACGCTACTTATGGGTACGGAATCCAGTTGATTTCTGGTTCGAGTTCGCAGGATACGGATTCCAGGAGTTCAAATAGTTCGAAAGAATTACGAAAGCATCCGAGGAAACCTTATTTTAAAAGCGTGCAATTTAGCTCCGTCGACGGAATACATAACGGTGTAACGAGAAATGTCAGCCGATCGGGTGTCTTCATTGCAACAGACGGAAAATTGGAAGTTGGCCAGATTTTGACGCTGAATCTTCCTTTGAACAAGGGCAAGTTAGCAAAAATCATAGGTAAAATCGTTTGGTTAAATGACGAGGGCTTTGGTCTCAAATTCAAAAAGAT
>JASJCE010000293.1 GCA_030066155.1 Desulfobacterales bacterium
TGTAATCAGTGCTCAAATCCTACGCAAACATGCTTTGATTTCAATAAATAGATACTAAGTTTTTTCCGAGACTGCGCTCGGAAAAAATGGCCCCTGCGGGGCAGCAAGATCACTAGGTATGCGGTAGCGCGAAGTTAAGGTATTCCGCCTCGGATTCAGGTTTTCTGCCGCAGGCAGCTCAGGAAAGCGAATCACGACATCCTGAAACCTGAACACTGAAACCTTTTGTTTCCGACAACATGTTGTTAGAAAAAAACCGTTAAGGGCCTAAGAAACCGTTCGGGTCAGGTCCGTATACATTTCCGGGCGCAGATCTCTGAAAAACTGCCAGCCGTCACGGACTTCCCGAATTTCTTCCAGATTCAGATCGGCAATGACGACTTCGTCCCGGTCCTCGCTGCCTCTGACAAGAATTTCGCCACGGGGGTCCACAAAGTAGCTGGTTCCATAAAACCGGCCGAATTCCCATGGTTTCTCTAATCCGATGCGGTTGTTGGCACCGATGAAGACGCCATTCGCAACGGCCTGGGCCGGCTGCTCCAGTTGCCATAGATACTGGGATTTGCCGGCGGTTGTGGCGGAAGGGTTAAACAGGATCTCAGCGCCTTTTAATGCCAGCAGCCGGGCACATTCCGGAAAATGCCGATCGTAGCAGATATAAATACCGATTTTGGCATAGGCCGTTTCAAAAATCGGGAAACCCAGATTGCCAGGTTTAAAATAAAACTTTTCCCAGAATCCCGGCCAGGTGTGGGGAATATGGATTTTTCTGAATTTTCCAAGGTACGTGCCGTCGGCATCCACTACGGCGGCCGTGTTGTAATAGACGCCCTCGATCTCCATTTCGTAAACCGGGATGACCATCACCATGCGGTATTTTTTTGCATATTCGGCCAGCCGTTCGACGGTCGGCCCCGGAACGTTTTCAGCCGTGGCATACCACTTGATGTCCTGTTCGGCGCAGAAATAAGGCCCATGGAAGATTTCCTGCAGGCAGAGAATTTGAACCCCTTTTTCCCCGGCCTCTTCGATGAAGGGAATGTGTTTTTCGATCATGGCCTCTTTAATTTCGGCGGGAGCACCCTCGTGTCGGGCATTGGCGGCCTGGATATGAGCACATTTGACAATTCTGGACATAAATCCTCCCTTTGGAATAATAGTCTTTGGCGTGGGATCGATTAAAAAATAAAATCTTTTATAGGGGGCAACCGCCCAATGCGTCAAGTTTTTTGTGAAATCATCTAAGTTCTCAAGATTAGTTTGGGAATCTCACAAATGCCGGTATGACGTCGGCCTTATAGCATAAGGAATTGACAATTTCCCCCAAAAAGCCTAATCTATCCGCTTGTCCGGAGTTCGATGAATAGCGAATTAGTTCGCCCGAATAATTGTCAAGTCAAGATCTACAACTTTTTTGATAGCGGAGCAGTCACCGAATGGATGAATTAACTATTAAACCAATCAACCCTTTAACCATTCAACCAAACTGAGGGAGGGTTTCTTGTGAGTAATGCTGTGAAATTTGAGCGCATGGGCAAAGGGCTTGATCTGGCGCAGGCCATCGCTGAAGCTGATCGCTGCTTGCTGTGCCACGACGCACCTTGCTCCGACGCTTGTCCGGCCGATACCCGGCCGGCGGAGTTTATTCGCAAATTGAGATTTAAGAATGTTACCGGTGCCATTCGCACGATAAAGGAGAACAACATACTGGGCGGGGCCTGCGGCGTTCTGTGCCCGACATCGCGCCTGTGCGAAGAAAAGTGCAGCGCCATGTTTAAATCGCAAAATCGCCCCGAGGGTGCCGACCGTGCCATCCCGATCGGCGGAATCCAACGATTTCTAATTGAGCACTCCTGGGATCGTGACATACAGATTTTTGAGAAGCCTGCCGCGCGAGCGGAAAGGGTGGCCGTTGTGGGTTCCGGTCCCGGTGGATTAAGCTGTGCCGCTGAACTGGCCAAAGACGGATATCAGGTGACCGTCTTCGAGGCTAAACCCGAGCCCGGCGGTGTGCTGCGTTATGGCGTTGTGTCCTATCGCTTCGATTTGGAATTTCTCGCGCATGAAATGCAAGACATCAAATCATTGGGCGTAGAATTTAAATGCAACTCTCCCATCGAAGGAGAATCAGGCGCCGAGAAATTGCTGCAGGATGGTTTCGATGCCGTGTTTCTGGCGCCCGGGCTCTGGGCTTCGGCCACCATCAAACCGACCGGCCGCGATATCGACGGGCTTTTTTCTTCGGTAGCGTATCTGTCTGCTCTGCGCGACGGCCGTTTTGAGGAAATGGAAAAACGGATTCAGGGAAAAACTGTGGCCGTCATCGGCGGCGGATCGGTGGCTATGGACTGTATCGAATCTGCCATCCGGCTCGACGCCAAAGACGTTTATCTGATCTATCGCCGGTCTTATTCCCAAATGCCGGCTGAGCCCGATGAACGAATTGAGGCTCTGGAGTGTGGCGTGCACTTCCTGCTGCTGAATCAACCGTTGGATTATATAATAGACGACCAAAATCGCCTGGTGGGGGTGAATCTGGTGCGGACTCGTCTGGATGAACCGGATGATTCGGGCCGCAGACGACCGGAAAACATCGAGGGATCGGAATGGACGATGAATACCGACGTGGTGATCGAAGCCATTGGCAACATCGCCCCGGATGAATCCCCCCGGTGGTATCCCAATATCAAAGTCGATGATAAAAAGCTGATCCAGGTCGAACCGGAAAGCGGCAGAACTTCCGTCGACGGCATATTTGCCGGCGGCGACATTGTGCGCGGCCCGGCCTTAGTGGTCGAGGCGGTTCAGGATGGCAAGGTCGCCGCAGCGGCTATTAAAAAGTTCCTTCAGAAATGACGAATGACGAATGGCGATTGACGAATTAAGGATGTCGCTACGCTCCGCCAAATTGAATCTCAATCAAAAGTCTTTGAACATTTGGCGATTGCCCGGCAAACCCATTATCTTAGGAGGATAAAACGTGGTTAACAACCTTGATTTATCTGTTGATTTTTGTGGTGTGAAATTTAAAAACCCGTTTTTGCTGTCATCGTCTCCGGTTTCCAACAGTGCCGAGATGGTTGCCAGATCATTTGATGCCGGCTGGAGCGGTGTCGTTTTTAAAACCCTCAACTCGGACCGGCTTCCCATTGTTCATCCGTCACCCCGGATGAATTGCATTGATTACGGGGCCAAGAAAGGCGTTGCCGTTCAGAACGTCGAAATGATATCGGACCGTCGGCTCAAGGATAACCTGACAGATTTCCTGTATCTCAAAAAGCATTACCCGGATCACCCCATCATTGCCAGCATCATGGGGTTTTTTACCGATGAGTGGGCTTATCTGGCCAAGGCCGCCGAGGACAATGGGGCCGACATGCTGGAACTGAACTTTTCCTGCCCCCATATGTGCATCGAAGGTGCGGGCCATAAAGTGGGCCAGGCATTCAAATTGCTGGAGGGATTTACCGAAGCCGTTAAAGAGGTGGTATCCATACCGGTAATTGCCAAAATGACGCCGAATATTACCGATATGAACGAACCGGCGATGTATGCCAAAAACGGCGGGGCAGACGCCATATCCGCGATCAATACCGTCAGAGGCATATCCGGTGTCGATCTGAACGGCTTCGTACCCACACCGAATGTTTTCGGTAAAGGGGCCATCAGCGGCACTTCGGGTCCGGCAGTCAAACCGATCGGGTTGAATTTCATTGCTTCCATGGCCAAGAACGAGCAACTGGGATTGCCTCTGTCCGGTATCGGCGGCATTGAAACCTGGATCGATGCGCTGGAATTTATCCTGGTCGGTGCTTCAACCCTGCAAGTGACGACCGGGATCATGCACTACGGGTATCGAATCGTCGAAGACATGATTGAGGGCCTCAGTGACTTCATGGCCGAAGGTGGCTATTCCCGCGTCACCGATCTGGTCGGAAAAGCACTGCCCAATCTGCATGAAACCGAGGACTTTGAAGTCGATCGGCAGGGCATTACCCAGTATGATCTGGATCGCTGTATCGGCTGCGGGCAGTGTTACATTGTGTGCCAGGACGCCGCCGGTCAAGCGATTGAGTGGGATGCCGATGCCCGCCGGCCGAACCTGATTGAAGACAAATGTTTGAGTTGCATGCTGTGCCAATTTGTCTGTCCGGTTCCGGATATGATTGCTTACAAAGAAATGCCCAGGAGCTGGAAGCGGCAGGAAACTGCGGTCATGGACGCCAGCCTGGAAAAAGACGTAAAACTCGAGCCATTTACAAAGGAGGGTCCCAATGAGTGTGTTATTTAAAGGCGGAACCGTCGTTAATGCGAGCGGTCGTTACCTGGCCGATGTGTTTGTCGATGGCGATACAATCAAAGCCATCGGTACTGACCTGGACAACCCGGCGGATGAAACCGTCGACGCCAATGGCAAATACATTCTGCCCGGGGCGATTGATCCCCACACCCACATATCCATGCCATTTATGGGAACTTATGCTCAGGACGATTATGAATCGGGGACGATCGCTGCCGCCTGCGGCGGCGTGACCTGCGTGGTGGATTTTGATTTGCAGCAAAAAGGGGAGACCCTTCTGGAAGCCATCGAGCGCAAAAAGGCCCTGGCCGAGGGTAAGGTTTGCGTGGATTACTCCCTGCATCCGGCGGTCATGGATCCCAGACCGGATGTAATCGCGGAAGTTAAAAAGGCCTGCCGGGAATACGGCACGCCGAGTTTCAAAATTTTTATGGTCTACGATTTCAGGGTGGATGATGCCACCATGATTCAACTGCTGGAAGAAACAAAGAAATACGGCGGTTTGGTTCAGGTCCATGCCGAAAATGTCTATATCATCCAGCATATGAATGAAGTACTGGAAAAGGAGGGCAAACTGGAGCCCTATTACCACGCCGTCAGCCGCCCGAATATCGCCGAAGAAGAAGCGGTCTACCGGGCTTCGAAAATGGTCGAATTGACGGGCTCCCGCATCTACATCGTCCACCTGTCCTCCAAAGAAGGCCTGTGGAAGGTCAAAGAAGCCCGCAATCGCGGTGTTGATGTCTATGCCGAGACCTGCCCCCAGTATCTGCTGCTGGATGAGGAGCGCTATAAGGAACCGAATTGGAACGGCGCCAAATACGTCATGTCTCCGCCGCTGCGAACGAAAGAGAGCAATGACGCCCTTTGGGAAGGATTGCGAGGGGGCGATTTGCAGGTGGTGGCCACCGATCATTGCCCGTTTGACTTCAACGGCAAGAAGGATATGAACGGCAAAGACGACTACAAAAAAATTCCCAACGGCGCACCCGGGATTGAAACGCTGTTGATGCTCTTGCACTCGGAAGGTGTCGTCAAGGGCCGCATTTCACTGGAACGTATGGTCGATGTCCTGTCCTCGGGCACGGCGCGCATGTTCGGTCTCAAAGACAAGGGCGAAATTGCAGTCGGCAAAGATGCCGATATCCTGGTATTCGATCCGGATTGCAAGTTTACCATCACCCAGAGCAAGCTGCATATGAACATTGACTACACGCCGTTTGAAGGTATGGAAGTCACCGGCATGCCCAGTGCCGTCTACTCCCGCGGCCTCAAAGTTTCCCAGTGGAATGGCGAGCAGATGGAATTCGTGGGGGAAGTGGGCAGAGGCCGATTTGTCAAACGTGAACCTTTCGAAGGTTTTTAGAAATCAGAACAACAGACGTAAAAAGCTTAGTATCTATTTATTGAAATCAAAGCATGTTTGCGTAGGATTTGAGCACTGATAACAGACGTGAAAGAAGATCGATAGAATGCCTCAATTATTCAATATTCAATAATCAATATTCATTTCCGGCTCAGCCGGGTTGGGTTTATTATTTTCCGTTTCACGATTGAAATCTGAGTTGATTTATCTTGACAATTTATTATTAGCTAACTATGGTGGCTAATATAAAAGCTAAAATTCCGACAGGAACGTAATATGGAGACACTTCAAGTAAATATTCATGAAGCCAAGACCCAACTATCTAAACTAATCCAGGCTGCGATTAGCGGTAAACAAGTAATCATTGCAAAAGGTAACAAGCCTGTCGTTCGACTGGAGGTATTACCGGAAGCGCAGGGAATAAGGGTAATCGGTAATGCCAAAGGATTGATCCTGGCGATGGATGATGATTTCGATGAACCTCTTGAAGACTTCAGGGAATACATGGAATGAAAGTGCTGCTGGATACCCATGCTTTTCTCTGGCTGATCCATGACGACGACCGACTCAGCAGAGCTGCCCGTCAGACTTTCTTAAACATGGAGAACCGATTGTTCTTCAGTGCCGCCAGTATGTGGGAAATTTGTATTAAAATGAGCCTGGGAAAGATCTCCCTCAGGGAGGGATGGTCTCAGATCATTCAGGAGGAAATGGAGCGGAGCACGATCAACTGGCTCCCGATTCAGCGGAGTCACTGTGTCGAAGTGGTCAAACTGCCGTTTCATCACAGGGATCCCTTTGACCGCGTGCTCATCGCTCAAGCTTTGGTCGAAGACATGCATCTGTTAAGCCGGGACAATCGCCTGTCTGCTTATGAGATAGAACGGATTTGGTGAAATCCACTTAAGTGGATTATCGATCGGTTGATCACTTCATTGCAGGCCGGCACGGAAGCCGGCTTTTTTTTCGCATTCAACTAACAAATAACCAATAACGACAAACTTCAGCGTTCATTGGCGGATTGCAGCATGGCGTGCAGTAGGACATTGGCGCCGGCCTCGCAGTCTTCCCAGCGGGTGTTTTCAACTTCGACGTGACTGCGGCCACCGATGCTCGGGACGAATATCATGGCGGTTGGGCACACCTGGTTCATGTAGCTGGCATCATGTCCGGCACCGCTGACCATGTGCAAATTCGAATACCCGAGCTGCTCGGCGGCATCCAGGATCAGCTGGACTCTTTTTTCGTCAAAGGGCGAATGCTCCACACGCCAGGTTTCCTCGATTTTAATCGGGCAACCCCGGCGGGCGGCAATGTCTTCGAAATCCTTGCGCACCGATTCCCAGGCTTTGATGGCATGATCGTCGTCCCATGACCGGATGTCGACCGTGAAGTGGACCTTGTCGGGAATGATGTTTCTCGAATTCGGGTAGTTTTGAATTTCGCCGACGGTGGCCACCATATTGCCGCCCATGCGGTCCGGCAATTCATTCACTTTTAAAATCATTTCAGCTGCCGCGCACAGGGCATCATGGCGGCCCTCCATGGGGGTCGGGCCGACCTGGTTGGCTTCGCCTTCCAGGTAGATGTCGTACCAGTGCAGGCACAAAATCCCTTTCGGAGCACCGATGAGCTTGCCTTCCCTTTCCAGAATCGGTCCCTGTTCAATGTGGTACTCGTAATAGCAGTGCACCGGCCATTTTTTGCAGGGTACCGAGCCCTTGTAGCCGATGCGGATCAACTCGTCTTCAAATCGCTTGCCATTGATATCGGTGCGGTCATAAACCCAGTCTTTCTCGAGCGCGCCGGCCCAGACTCCGGAGGATACCATGGCTGGAGCAAATCGTGAACCTTCTTCATTGGTCCAGTCCACGATCACGATGGGGCGTTCGGTTTCAATAGTGTTCTCATGCAGCGTTCTCAATACCTCCAACGGCCCCATTACCCCTAAAATGCCGTCGAAACGCCCACCCTTGGGCTGCGAGTCGATATGGGAACCACTCATCACCGGCGACAGATCGTTGTTTTTGCCGGGGCGTCTGCCAAAGATATTGCCCATTTCATCAACCGTAATTTCAAGGTCTATGTTTTTCAGCCAGCTGACGAAAAGATCCCGGGCCTGCTTGTCTTCGTCGGTGAGGGTCAGCCGCTGTACGCCGCCGCCGGGCGTGGCCCCGATTTTGGCCATGTCCTCAAGGGTGCTTTGCAGGCGTTTCCCGTTAACTCTTAAATCCTTCAAATTCATCAAAACACCTCCATCCATACCTGAATTCTACACGTACTTTTAAAGAAAATTAATCGACCCATAGTTTAGATTCTTGTAAGGCGCTAAATTTACCTTTAAAAATTCAGGTATCCATTATGTTTTTTATTAATTTTTGCTAATTTCCGAAAGCGATCCCTGTGGTCAAACAATGACACCTTGTTCTGATATCAGGTGTTATAAATGTTATCCGTTTAACCAAAGTGACTAACCAGCGAACGTTAATCCACCTGACAATCTAAGGATACCCGAACATATGACAACCGCTATGTATTAATTTTATGCGAAAATCGTTTATGCTGTCAGATTATTTTGCCAATCATCATGATCGGTTTCAAACCACCGTGAGAAATGGGGTGCTTGGCAAGCTCGAAAGGGACCCTTTGGGCGAGCCGGCGGGTT
>JASJCE010000294.1 GCA_030066155.1 Desulfobacterales bacterium
TCTTCGGCAATCTGGGCAGCATGGGGGGCTTGAAGGCATTAAGGCAGAACGCCTGCCATATCGCGTCCAGCCATTTGCTCCAGGAGGACGAGGACGATTATAATTTCGAGTTTGCCAACCGGGAGCTTGACCGCATGCCGGCGATTGTGAATTTCTGCAGGCGCGAGCAGGGTGTGCTGATCCCGAAAGGCAATCCTGCTCAGATCAAATCCATCGCCGACCTTGCTCAACCGGGTGTGCGAATCATCAACCGGCCTCTGGAAACCGGTACCCGATTGCTGCTGGACCAGGAGTTGAAGAAGGCCGACATTCGTGGCGATAAGATCGACGGATACGACAATGAGGTCATGCGCCATTTAGATGTCGGGCTTGAAATTCTGGCCGGGCGTGCGGATGCCGGGCTCGGGATTCATGCTGTTGCGGGATTGCTGGGGCTGGATTTCGTGCCGCTGAGGTGGGAACGCTATGATCTGATGATCTTCAAAGAGCGGTTTTTCGACGCCAATGTGCAAAGCTTTTTAGGCCTGTTGCACGATGAACAATTTTTCGAAATGGCCAAATTTATGGCCGGTTATGATGTTGGGCGAAGCGGCCGGATGCTGTTTCCTAAAAATGCAGATTGATATGGCCGCGAAAAAGCGCAAAAAACTCAAAAATGATCATCAAATAAGGAACTTATAAAATCCACCGTAGAGCTCGCTGAGGACGCTGAGAGAGAGTATTAAAAATAATCTCTGCGTAACTCTGCGACCTCTGCGGTGAAAAACTACAATGATGTAGAGCACACAATATTGGTATACTCTTATTGGTCTGAGTTCAGAACTTGAAAGGAGAGAAGGATGAGGAAATGGGTTGGAGGAATTATTTGTCTGATTGCAGCACTATGTCTGATGCCGTCGTACACTTTTGCCGATGGACATGTTTTAATGATGGCAACCACCACCAGTACGGACAACACGGGACTATTGGATTACCTGGCTCCGAAGTTTAAAGCATCCACCGGAGTCGAGTTGAAATGGACGGCGACCGGCACCGGTAAAGCCCTCAAATTGGGTGAAAACTGCGATGTGGATATTTTAATGGTGCATGCACCGCCGGCCGAGAAGAAATTTGTGGCCAATGGATTTGGTACAAACCGTCGGGAGATCATGTACAATGATTTTGTCATCATCGGCCCTGCGAGCGATTCCGCCGGCATTAAAGACAAACCGATAAAAGCGGTGCTGCAGACCATCAAATCCAAACAGGCCATTTTTGTCAGCCGGGGCGACAACTCCGGCACAAATAAAAAAGAGCTTTCCCTGTGGAAATCAGCCAACCTGCCGGTTCCGGAAAAAGAAAGCTGGTATGTGCAGACCGGCCAGGGCATGCTGACAACCATCAATATCGCAGCCGAGCGCGGCGGTTACACAATGACCGACCGGGGAACGTACATCAAATATGAAGAAAACCTCAATGGCAATCCGCCGCTCAAGATACTGGTGGAAGGTGATGCTGTGCTGTTGAATCAATATAGTGTAATTGCCATCGCTGCAAAGCATTGCCCCAAGGCCAAATATGATTTAGCCATGAAGTTTATCGATTGGATTGCCGGGGCCGAGGCACAGCAACTGATAACGGATTTCAAACTGTTGGGGAAGCCATTATTTAAACCCAATGCGAGTAAATAAAAGGTACAGGTTTTGCGACTAATTTAGAGTGTTTTGGCCACATGTGGTTAATTTGCTGCAGTCGTCTTTTTTAGTCCCGAATTATCATGGATTTTCTTTACAATGGATTTCTTCAAGCCTTTAACCTGTTGCTAAGCGGCAATGCCGAAACGTACTCGGCAATTTGGGCTACGGTTCTGGTTTCGAGCTATTCGATTGGCTGCAGTTTGCTTATCGGCATTCCCCTTGGCTTTTGCCTGGGATATTTTAATTTTAAGGGGAAAAAGCCACTTCGGACCATAACCGACACCCTGATGGCACTACCGACCGTTTTCATTGGACTGCTGGTTTATGCATTTCTAACCAATCGCGGCCCCCTGGGGAATTTTGGCCTTCTTTTCACATTGCCGGGTATCGCCATCGGTCAGACAATTCTGGCGCTGCCAATTGTAGTCGGCTTAACCGCAACAGCAGTTGAAGGGATGGATCAAAAGCTTCGGGTAACGATCATTTCAATGGGGGCCAATCGGAGGCAGCTTTTTCTGACCAGCCTATGGGAATGCCGGCACGCTATCCTGGCCGGTGCGATTGTCGCATATGGACGGGTCATGACCGAAGTCGGGATTTCCATGATGGTCGGGGGAAATATTAAATGGCACACTCGCACGATCACAACCGCCATCGCCCTGGAAACCAACAAAGGGCAATTCGGTCTCGGCGTCGCTCTCGGCCTTGTACTGTTGGCTATTGCCCTGTGTGTGAATATATCCGTTTCGTTTCTAAGAAGAAGGTAACCTAAATTGGAGAAACCCATTTACGAAGTCCGATCATTGAAGCATGCTTACGGCGGCAAAACGATTCTTTCCGTCGATCATTTGGATCTGCAGCCGGCTTCCATCGTCGGACTCATCGGCCCCAACGGCAGCGGAAAAAGCTCCCTCCTGAGGATTTTGGGTCTGATTGAAAAGCCTACACAAGGAGAGATACGTTTCAACGGCCGGCGGGTCGAACCGTTTTCAGAAGATACACGGTTTATGGTGACCCTGCTGCCGCAGGAACCTTTTCTGATGAAGCGCAGTGTTCTGAGCAATGTATCCTATGGCCTCAAGTTGAGGGGGAAAAATGGACTGGATGTGACCTCTCGAGTTCGGCAGGCGCTATCTGTGGTGGGTCTGGATTTCGATGATTTTGCCGACCGGCCGTGGTATGCGCTATCAGGGGGAGAGATGCAGCGAGTTGCCCTGGCAGCCAGACTGGCATTGAAGCCCAAAGTGCTTTTGCTGGATGAGCCGACGGCCAGCGTGGATGCCGCCAGTGTCCAGCTGATAAAAGAGGCGACTCTGCGGGCTCGCCGGGAGTTGGGTACCACGCTGGTTGTTGCGAGCCATGACTGGCAGTGGCTGTTTGAAATTTGCGATGAGATACTGCATTTATTTCAGGGCAGAATATTTGGATCAGGACATGAGACCATCGTCTTCGGGCCATGGCACAGTTTGGGATCGAAAAAATGGGGAAAGATCCTGTCCGATGGCCAGCAACTGGTGGTCCCGGAACCGCCTGGCGGTCAGTCTGCGGCGCTAATTGAAGGGCTGCAGATTTCTGAGAACAGTGCAGCTGAAACCGGCAAGGACAATGTATTGCACGGTATTGTTTCCCGCTTGAGCTTGGAAAGAAAAACCGGCCAGGTATTTGCGACGATTCTGGTGGGCGATCTGCCCATTACCGTGAGATTATCTCGTGATCAGAATAAGGTGCACGCCATTTCCCCGGGAGAAACCGTTACCATCCAATATTACCTGGACCGGATTAACTGGATCTAACCTAAGCCGGCGAAGTCGGAAATGAATATTGATTATTGAATATTGAATATTAAATATTTGAGGCATTCTTTCGATCTTATTTATTCCATTGACGAAAACCTGGTTCTCTGAGCCAGTCGTTGATCCCGTGTTCTTTACGGGGGTCAGAGAAAATTGGCTCTGCTATAGATCAAATTAATTCTTGATTTGAGGTTTAAGGTGTCAGAGAATCTTGAATTGCCAAATCCTGATATTGGTTCAATCGCAATTGTATTTAAATCCCGGTGGCGGAAAAAAATTTTTATAAACCACTCCGACACAGCGGGCCGCATTTGGTTTCTGAAACCTGACACCCGAAACCTGAAACCTGCCGCTAAATGATTCTACCCAGATCACATCAGCAAAATTCAATCCGAAATCCGCAATTGTATCCCTCCGAATGGGAATACATCGTCCCGATTTGGGCGCAACTCACAGTCAGGTCATCAATCCCCATCATGGTTACTGATCCTGCATTTGCTCCATCATGTCCTGAAATCCCTCCACCGGTGCACCTAAGGAATCGGCCATGCGGTCCATATAGTTGAAGAGGGATGCGACAGCGATTGCCTCAAATATATCTTCAACCGAGCAGCTCTGATCTCGCAGCTCCTGAATGGTCCCTTCGTGTATTTTGAATGATTCCCGAGTAACTTTTTCAGATAGATGGAGCAGCAATTTTGTCTTTGCGTCGATTAAAGACGATCCATCGATATCATTCAAAATGCTTTGAACCTGTTCCCGGGTAAATCCTTGCGCCATAGCCATGGCACTGTGCGCGTCCACTCAGTATTCGCACGCATTCAATTTAGATACATAGGCGGCGATGAGCTCTTTGGTGCTTCGCTGCAAGGCGTGGGTTTCAACCATCAGGCGATTGACATAGGTCACCATGGGCTCCAATAAATCCGGCCGAACGCTCTGGGCCACGAAAACTTTTGGAACCAGCATGAACATCGATGTCAGCATATCATATGTGTTTTTTAGCCGACCCTCGGCCTGATCGGGCTCGGTTACTTTTAGAAAATAAGTCATAGCATATACTCCCATCCCGGCGGAGCCGGAATTGAAAATTTAAGATTGATATAGCCGCAAAAAGGCGCAAAAAGCACAAAAGTTAAAGTTCACACGCAGTATTTTCAACAAGTTACGAAGTCCAACTCTGAAAATTTTGACTTTTTACGAGACTGTCAAGATTTAAGATTGAAGATTTGTGGTATACTTTCGATCTTATCTCGCTTCTAATTATCAAAATAGGAATCCCATCGTCTATGCTCCCGCCCTATGCGGGTAAACCTCGGGAGAATTCGACATTCGACAATCGTCATTCGACATTGCCATCACCATCCCCGCATGGGCACCCAGCGGTCAATCACCCGGTTGTTCTCGACCACGTGATATTCAGGGAACAGGGCTGCAGTCAGGCAGGAATGGTTGGGAAAAACCTGCAGCAGACTGCCTACCGGAAATTTCTGAAAGTCAAGCGGATCGTTGCTGGTAATCAGTCCATGCTCCTGAGATATACTGAATAATTTCAAATTGGGATGTCCGGATACCCCTCCGTATGCAATCTCATTATCTAAATGGTCTGCACCTAAATCTTTGGAAAGGGCCAGGGCCCCGGCATCGATCAGTATCTGGTTGTGATCGGGATAATGCGCTACCACCGTGGTTAAAACCCTTGCCGCGACATCCTTTGTTTGGCACGAGCCGATATCGGCCTGGAACTTATCAAAAAAGACATAGTTGCCCGGCCGGATCTCGTCGATACCCTGCCAGCCGGGGGCGTGCACTGCGGTCGGTGTCGAGCCGATGCTGAGGGTTTGGCAATCAACGCCGTCTTCACGCAAACTCCGTGCAAATTGCACCATAACGTCCCGTTCCTGCTCTGCAATTTCGATAACCTCAATCGGATTGTGGCAGTGATAGGAGTGGCCGGCATGGGTTAATATTCCCTTGAATTGAATAAAATCGGAATCAGCCAGATTTCGGGCAAGTTGAACGCTTTCACGTTTGGACGGATCGACCCCGGCCCGGTGGTAGCCGCAGTCCACCTTTAAAAAGACGTTGAAGGTGATACCGTGTTCGCGACCGTACGCTTCAACGGCCGAGAATGTTTGCGGCTGATCGAGCAGGATGTTGAATATCTTGACCTTTGTTGTCAGCTCTGCCGCCTCGTCAAGTTTGTTGACCGTAATGGGAAACGCATAGGTGATATCTTCAAACCCCGATTCCTGATAAAACCTCGCTTCGGCCAGGGTCGATACCGTAATACCGGGAAATTCTTCAGCGGTCTGCATTCTGGCGATTTCTGCCGTTTTGTGAGTTTTGACATGCGGTCGCAGACTGACGCTTTGATTCCGCGCTCGATCTTTCATCATTTGGACATTGGCTTTCAACCTGGGCAGATCGATTAAAAATGCCGGTGTTTTAAGTTCTTCTAATTTCATCTTGTTTTCTCGTCCAGGACTTCATCCATATACACGTACAGCGCCGGTGATCCGCCGGTGTGAACATAGAGAATGTTTTCGTCCTTTTGAAAATAATTTTTTCGGACCAGATCTATGAGGCCGGCCACGGATTTGCCGGTATACACGGGATCCATTAAAACTCCTTCCAGGCGCGCAAGCATTCGGACCGCCTCGGTCATTGCCGGAGTGGGCAGGGAATAGCCGGGCCCTACATAGTCACCGAAACATAAGACAGCTTCGCGCGGGATTTCGGAATTTATGCCCACATGGGATGCCGTTCGCTTGACCAGATCGTAGACCAGTTCTTCCTGTTCCGCTTTGGGGCGGCTGACATTGATGCCGATGACCGGAATGTTGCTGTTGTTGCCGTAGAATCCGGTAATTAAACCGGCATGGGTTCCGGTACTCCCGCTGGCGCACACGACGCGATCGATTTGAAGACCCGTTTCAAACAACTGATTCATTATTTCTTCAGCGCAGGCAACGTAGCCGGTGGCGCCGAGCGGGTTGGAGCCGCCGCCCGGGATGACGTATGCCTGGCGTCCTTCCGAAGCCACCTCGTCTGCGACCTGCTGCATTTCATGCATCATGTCGGAGCCGCCCGGAACCACTTTGATTTTTTCGACCCCCAGCAGTTTGAACAGAAAGTTGTTGCCGCCGGCATCCGGCTTATAACTATTAGGGACGCGCTCTTCGAGGACAAGACGGCATCTCATTCCCTCTTTGACGGCCGCAGCAAGGGTCAGCCGGCAGTGGTTGGATTGCACCGCGCCGCAGGTGATCAGGGTGTCAGCGCCCTGGGCCAACGCATCTGCTACGAGAAATTCCAATTTCCGGGTCTTGTTGCCGCCGCCGGTCAATCCCAGCAAGTCGTCGCGTTTCATGTAGATGGCAGGTCCGCCCAGGACTTCGGTAAGTCGTGACAATTTTTCGATCGGAGTTTGTCCCGGGGTGTAGCGACGACGCGGGAATTTAGCTAAGTTCATTCTGATCTCCTATGTTAAAAAGGTTCCGGATATCTGGAATGTCAAATGTCGATTGACGAATGTCGAATGATGGCATTCTGTCAATTATTAAAGGATTCGGAGAACCCGGAATAGGTTTAAAATTTAGGGCTTTCCGATTTCGGATTTTGGATTGATTAAAGAGCTAAGTTTATGTTTAGGGCTGAGAGCTCGGCGATTGTCTCTTTCTCGCTATAGTATTCATATTTGAAACGAGGCACCAGGAACGTTTCAAAAAAAAGCAAGACTGTCAATATTTTCTGTGATTAATCCGCCCTGACCAACACGAAATTCCGTTTTAGCAGCATCCCGTTTTTACTGAAATCCGCAGAATATACTGTAACCTTGAACCCTGTTTGCCCTGCGACTTGTCCCGTCGTAGCTCGACGTGTCGGGTCGTAGCTGAAAGCGAAGCCTGAAGAGCGAAGTCGGAAGCCCGAAGGGCGAAGAAGGGAACCCTTGAACGGTCATAACATATTTTAAGCTGCCAGCATTTTTCCGACTTTAAATCATAATTTTAATGTCTAAGTTATAGATTCGAAATTGAGGAATAAAAGAGCTTAAAATATGAGGGAAGACATATCAAAATCGAGCTCGAGCAACCTTGACGAGTCAGAGGTGGCCAAGTTCGAAGATATGGCGCCGCTCTGGTGGGATAAAGAGGGTGTTCAAAAACCGCTGCATGATATCAATCCGCTGCGGGTCGGCTACATCGACGCCCGATCGCCACTGACCGGCAAGCAGGTGCTGGATGTGGGCTGTGGCGGCGGCATTCTCTCCGAGGCCATGGCGGAGCTGGGGGCCGAAGTTACCGGAATCGATGCCGCTCCGGCCCCGTTGGCTGTTGCCAGAATGCATATGCGGGAATCGGATTTGGATATAGATTATCAGTGGTCCACAGCAGAGGCCTTTGCCGCTAAAAATCCCGACCGGTTTGATATCGTTGCCTGTCTCGAGCTGCTGGAGCACGTTCCTGAGCCGGCTTCGGTGGTTTCGGCCTGCCACCGACTGGTTAAGCCTGGTGGTGATGTGTTTTTTGCCACCCTCAACCGCAACCTTAAATCCTTTATATTTGCAATCATCGGCGCCGAATACGTGCTGAGAATCGTACAGCAGGGAACCCACAGCTACCGCATGTTCATCAAGCCGTCCGAACTCGGCGCCTGGGCCCGGTCTGCGGGTTTATACCAGAAGGATTTGACCGGTCTGCATTATAACCCCTTTCTTAAAACATATTCCATGGGCGGCAATACGCATGTCAATTATATGATGCATTTCCGCAAATAATCCGCCCTGCAGAATTAAAAGGAGTAATATATCAA
>JASJCE010000295.1 GCA_030066155.1 Desulfobacterales bacterium
CAATGACCAAAACTATGACGATATTTGTATCGGATATATTCTTATACCCTATTTTGCCAGTCATGATGCCGATGGGCACCATTGTAGGTGAGTCATTTGTTTGGAATTTTGAATTTGGGTCATTGGGATTTGTTTGAGTTTTGGTTTTTGGTGCTTGGAATTTACATGGTTTTAGTTAAACACGCTATTAATGTGAATTCAATTAATTACTTGTTTGCATGACGGAGCCCTGCGAAAGCGTTTGTACATATTGATCGTGTGCTGAATTTGTATTATGATTACTCCTTACGTTTTCCAATAACGATTAACAAATAACGAATAACGCCTATTCTAGGGGAGGGCAAAATGGAAGATAATTGGGAGAAACAACTGGCCTGCGCGCTAAATTGCGGGCATTGTGATCGGGCGTTCGGCTCCAAGGATCGCCGACTCTTATCGGTTTATGATCATGCGCCGATCTGCATGGATTGTAAAAGAGAAGAAGAAAAACGCCCGGATTACGAGGATACCTCAAAACAGATGATTGCCCACTGCATGGAAACAACCGACAAGCCGTACGGGGATCCCGCCAGCTACTGCTTTCACCACTTTTGCTCTTTTAGATGCAAGTGATTTGATTACTCCGCTGATTACTCCGCCTTGAGGTTTTCTGGTTTCGGGGCATAAAGTTGTTCGGCGATAATCGGAGCGAAAGTTGACTCTAAATAGCCGGCGGAGTAATCAGTATATGTTTTTAAGCTTAAAGCTCAATATACGGATCATTCGTTTATCTGGTCGTCGCTCAATGAAATTCCTTTCTCTATACTTCAAAGATCCAAAGGGTTGAATTTTTTAGCTGAAACCTGACACCTGAAACCTAAGAAATGCCGGTCACGGTAACAACAGTTGCTCCGCCCCAAGGTAAATCACAGACTGCCACTCATGACCGGATTTTCTCACTGCAGTTTCACCACCACCAGGGTGATATCGTCTTCCTGTGACGCGTTACCCCGGAAATCCTTGAGGCTGCCGATTACGCTGTTGAGAATGCTCGCGGCGGGTGCATCGGCCTTCTGGCGGAGGATATCCTTCAGCCGCTGCTGCCCGAACATGGCGCCGTCTTCATTTCTGGTTTCATGAATGCCGTCGGTTCCGATGAGGATGATATCATTTGCGTGCCAGCCCGTTTGTGAAAACTCCTCATATTGCAGGTCTTCATTGACCCCCAGTACCATGCCTTTGCCGTCAAGTTCACCGAATGATTTTTGGGACCGGTCAAAATGCAGGGCCGGTTCGTGGCCGGCCCGAACCCATCGCAACGATTTGCTATGGGGATCGATTTCCAGAAAAAACATGCTCATAAAGCGGCCGGTTTGAGAGGAGTCCCGGGTAACATATTTATTGACGCGGCTCAGGAGCCGGGCCGGCCCCTCGTAATTGCGGATTCCGTAATGAATGAAAGCTCGTACCGTGGTCATGTGCATGGCGGCACCGACGCCGTGACCGGACGCATCGGCAACTACAATACCCAATCGATTATCGGGCAGTCGGAAGTAGTCATAATAATCCCCGCCGGTTTCATCGCAGTAAATACTTTTACCGGCAATATCCAGTCCAGGTACCCGGGGATCCTGCTGGGGAAGTAAATTCTGCTGGAGTTCTTCGGCCAGTTTCAGAGCGCTGATCAGCTGGATGCGGTGCCTCAGGCCGTCAATCATGTTGTTGGTGTGTCCGGCGATCAATCCGAACTCATCATTGGTGGCAACCGGTACCTTGCCCGATAAATCACCCCGGCTGACCTGCTCCAGAACCCGGGTTTCGTTTTTAAACAGCAGCTTCAGGTTGCGGGAGTAAGATATGATCAGGTTCACGACAAGAACCATCAAAACGGCCATGATAAAAAATATTTCTAGGGTCACCGACAATTGAGCTTCGATAATAGAGGCTTCATCCTGGCCGATTTTAGACAGCCAGACAATGTCACGGGCAAACACCATGGCCAGTACCAGTGTTACGAACACCGTCGTGATCAGCGCCACAAAGGAAAATTTGCGGGTCATGGAAAACAGACGATTCGGGAGCGGCTGGTCCCGGGTGACCGACATCGATTCCTGAATGACCCGGCGCTCCTGGGCCAGGGCCGAATCGAGTCCGATGAAAAAACCGGCTACCGAGCAGCCAATCATCATCGAAATCGAGCTCCAGAACGGCAGATCGTAAACCACGAAATTGTAGGCATTTATAAGGAGTCCGGCAAATAGACATACGCCAAGTTCGAGCATGAAGGTGCGCCTGGGCCGGGAGATCGACAAGGTGCGTCGTTCCATACCCGATCTCAAGGGCACTCCCAGACCAAGCGCAATCAGGAAGGAAATCAAGACGATAACCCCCAGCGTCACGGGGGGCAGTGTCTCCAAAATCGGTCAGACCTGGCCGCCATAGACGGTTAATACCACTATGGCAAATATGTATTGAATTATAATTCGCATAAAAAGGCTTTCACGATAAGAAGAGTCAGCTGGTAATTAGCTTTTCTTTGAGATTTCGAAACCACCCTTTATCTGAATTGCGCACGATGCAGATATTCTTCAAAAATTCCACAAATTCAGGATTTTTTCTTTTGTATTTGATGATCCTTTCCATTGATAAAATGTTATCTAGATCAGGTGGTTCCAGACCGATATCTTGATCGCGATGGACCGCTTCCATAATTACGGATAGTGAATAAACGGTCAATTTTTCAGCCATATCATCAATGGACAAACCACGGGTTTCTCCGGTTTGATAGGCGACGATTTCATAGACACAGGCCATTAAAAGCGGATCGCCGACATCCCGGGGATCTTTGCACTCGTGCAGATCGAAATTGCTGTCCAGAAATTCATCGGCGGCTTTTTGAAGTCTTTCCAACCATGTTGGGTTTAAATTTTGCGGCAGCACCGCTGCCGGTCCATAAGAGAGGACCTGATTGTTGAATTGGGATAACATTTTGCATGCCCTTTCGAATACGCTAACAGCTAAGATGAAAACCGCCCGAGACTGGTTTTCCCTCGGCAGTCAGGCAGTTGAACGTCCGAACCGCATCCGAAGTTGGTTCTTCGATCAGCTTTATGTGATTCTCTTTGAGATGTCGCCGCAGAGCGCCCGAAACTTTCATGTATCCGGGTTGGCCTTTGCCAATAACGATAATCTCCGAGAATGAGTTCAGAATATCTTCGATATCTTCAACTTCAACAGAATGCCCACTACTGCGCCACCAATCCGGCACCAGTTGGCCCAGAACGATTTTTATGTCATTGTTGAAGGTGCGGCCATTGACAACAATTCGGCCAAAGCTGAAATCGGAGATCACCATTGATCCTCTAATAAGTTACGATAGGTGCAGAGTGGCGTAATTGCCAACAAAGTTTATACCGGCAATCATCATCTTAAACCGTTCGGATCCTTTTTTGTCAATAAAATAAAAAAAAAGGGCGGCATGGCAAGTACCGCCCTTGGTGATGTAGGAGGTAAACGTTACAGAAATTTCTTATGGGCAGCTCTATCTGAGCCGCCCGTATAAGAAAAGGAGGAGGCTAAAGGAAGCGCTAGTTGCTATTTTAACTTCCCTTAGAAGTACAGCTTTAAACCGTACAAATTTAATGAACTAAAATAATTACATTTGGTTACAAACAATTGTGCTGTTGACGTTTTTTTTGGCTGTTTCGTGTTTAATTTTACTCATGTTAAATATCAAACCCCATATCAGGCTTGCAGAACGATATTTTCGTTATCTTGCTACCCGCTTTCCGGTTATGTGTGCCAGTGATGAATTCCATTTTCTGCCGCGAGCCGAAGCTGCGGCTGAATATTACAGCTGTATGGACGAGCTAGATTCCATGGGTCTCAATATCATCATCACCGATTTAACCTTATATCGGGATGAGTTCTCCCGTTTTATCGCCCGATGCGACAATTTAGAAGATCGAATTGATCTGGAGCTGCTCAAGGCCAATGCATCCGGAATTTTGATCGAATTGGAGTTAAAAAGAACCTGGCAGCACAACCCGTTATTATACCTCAAAATCGCCTTTATCGGATTGGATCATGCCCTGAATAAACCTGCCGCTTCTTCTGCGGAATGCATGGATCGAATTCTTTCACGTTTGGCAGCAATTCCCGGGCTTTTGCAACAGTCCGTGGATAATATTCGTGTTGTGCCGCAAACCTACCATGACGCCGCCCGATCCATGCTGATGGATTGCCGTCGCTATATCGATCATATTGGCAAGACCTGGCCGAAAGACGATCCGAAATTGGCCGGACGCATGCTGTATCCCTATCTTGAACGTGCCGGGTCAGCGCTGAAGGCCATGGCGAACCATCTCAACCGGATTTCCGTTGAACCGGATGAACGGTTTGCAACGGAGACGTTAAATGAAACGCTTCACTACCATTTTTTAAACCAGCGCAACATTGACGAAATTTTTGACATGGCCGCTGATGAGTGGAAAGAAAATCTGGCATGTCTCGATGACTTGAAATCCAAACTCGAGCCGTCCACTTCCTGGCAGGAGTTGTACCACAGTTATCTTCCAGGTGAGATCAAAAATAAAAATACGCTTACCCTCTATCGGGCCGAAATCGATCGGCTGCGGGATTTTTTTGGCTGCCGGGGCCTTCGCCCGACCGATTTGAGCAGTCCGGTGGAAGTTGCGGAAACGCCCCTTTATCTCCAGTCGGTTCGCGGTGCCGCCTCCTTTGCCGCGGCATTCACCGATGATCCGCATGAAAAAAGTTTTTTTTATATTACCACCCGGCTGCCAGGTTCCCACACGCGAAAGACCGAATTACTTCTAAAAAAACGGTTTCACCGCGAATACAAAATGCTGACCGCGCACGAAACCATACCGGGACATCATTTTTTGGATACTATCCGGCGCCGGTTGAAAAATCCAATTCGTCGACAAATCGAATCGCCGCTTTTCTACGAAGGCTGGGCGTCTTACTCGGAAACACTGCTGGTGGAATTGGGATATGTCCACCGGCCTCTGGACCTGCTCGTGGACTACAAGCGCAGACTCTGGCGGTCAGCTCGCTGCCAGGTGGATGTCGGTCTGGCAACCGGGAAGATTTCCACGACGGACGCCCTGAATCTGCTTGAAACCTGCGGATTCTCGACCGAAGAAGCCCGTCGTCAGATCGACCGTTTTCGATTGAACCCCGGATACCAGCTATGCTACAGTCTTGGGAGCCACGAGTTTGGTGAGTTGAAAGCATTATGTGGCGGCTTAATGAGCGACTCCGACTTTCACGCGTTTTTGTTGGAAGGCGGAGAGTTACCGTTTCATTTGATCCGGGAAAGGCTCAATAATTATTCCGCTAATTATTCCGCCCCGAAAGATACTTGAATTCGCTTTATAGATTCTTTCTAACATAATCGGGGGAACCGGCTGATCGTGGTGCCGGCGGAATAATAAGGTATTGCTGCGCCCTTTTGCGGCAATTTTTTTCCGGCTTGTCCGGGTTAGGAAGTAGAAGTGGAAGAGTTTATTGGATATCATTCGGAATGGAATCTGGGCAGTCCGGGCGGTTGGGATTATCAGCGGCTGACCCAGGTCATCGGTAAAGCGGTCTGGGACCGAATCGATCAAATCAGCCCGTTCAATTTGGCGTTAAATTTTGAGCATCCTTATTTTCGCCCGGTCGGCGGGGTGGTTGACCTCCTGGTACAGGCTCACTATACCCGTTCCGGTCGGAATCCAGGGTTAATCGCTGTAATTGCTGAGGCTGAAACTCTGGCAGACGTCGTTGAAAATAGAAATCTGGCAAAAATGCTGGATGCCGTGGATGGAATCACCGGAGTACTTGCTGCACCTCAGGAGCTCGAGTTGAAAAACGGCCGGGTATGCTGGCAAGGGCAACCGGTTTCGGTGATATTTATGGATTTCAACACGGATGTCCTGCTGGCCTTGCACCGGAAGCACGATTTGAGTCCGGCAATTCAGGCGGTGAAGGAGCATCGGGTGATCAATCCTCGCGGCACGGAGCCATTTAATGTCAAAAGCATGTTTGAGCTGTTGACCGGTCCTGCCGGGAGACGCTTTCACCCGGAGATCGTCAGGCGAACGCCCTGGACGCGCCGGTTCTTTGAACGTCAAACTGAAGGCCCCGACGGCGAGCCTATTGATGATTTGATCGGCTGGACGCATCGCAATTGGGATAGACTGGTTCTCAAACCGGAAAGAGGGTATTCCGGACACGGTGTACGGGTGGGGACCGCAAACGAAAATGCAGATGACGCCATTGAACAGGCGATCGAGGCCGGTGACTATATCGTTCAGGAAAAAATTCCGCTATCAGTGTGGTCCGAAAATATTCCCCATCTCAACAATGACAAAATCGAGCTCGAAAACTGCCAGACCGATTTTCGCTGTTTGATGGGGCCGGGGGGCCTGCTCGGGTTTGTCGGACGCTACGGCGGTGTGCCGACCAATGTGGGCAGCGGCGGCGGCTTTCAACCTCTGGCAGTTTTTTCATCCGATATCAGTGTCCAGGATGCTGTCGACCGCATCAACGAGAATTTCATGGGGTTGAATGCCGGTGACCTGCAGCAGGTGATCGAAGAACAGAAACAGATGGCGATGGATTTTGATTTTACCTATTTGCTGGGACCCGTCAAAATAGCCTTACGTCCCAGAGTGATTTCCGATGGGCAGATTGGTGCCTTGACCCGGTATGGGCAGAAGATGTGGGATGATTGCCTGAAGCTCGAACAAATGTGGCGCTCCGGGGAGCTCGATGACTTAATCCGGATCGAAGAAGAAGAGCTTGAAATCGCCCGAATGAATCCCTGGCAAGGTTCCCCGGCGGTAATTGCATCGGATGGATTATTCGGCTTCGGCGCTCAAGTGAGGTCCAATGCCCATCCACGTTGACCCGGACTGGTGGAAAAGCATGTTTGATGACATCTACCTGAAGACGGACGCCCGCTCGGTAGAGGATGACACGCTCACTCGACTGGAGGTCGACGTTGTCTGCGAGCTCCTGCCCATTGACCCCGGTCACAAGATTCTGGATTTGTGCGGCGGACACGGACGCCACACACTGGAATTTTGTCGGCGTGGCTATTCTGCCTGCACACTGCTCGACTTCTCCCAAACCCTGATCGATATCGCCCGGGAAAGGAGCCTGGCGCGGCAATGCCGGATTGAAGTTATTTGCGCCGATGCCCGCCAAACCGACTTGCCGTCCGACCGCTTCGATCATATTCTGATCATGGGCAATTCCCTGGGTTACGTCCAGGAGCCGGACGCGGACAGCCGGATTTTATTGGAAGCTTACCGTCTCCTGCAACCTGGCGGGTGGCTGCTGGTGGACGTCGTTGATGGGACTGCCGCCCGCAAGAATTTTGCACCCAATGCCTGGCATGAAATCGGAGATGATATCGTCGTCTGCCGTGAGCGTGAACTGACGGCCGGTTCCATTAGAGCCCGGGAACTGGTGGTGAGCAAGCAGGATGGATTGATACGGGATCGGACTTATGCTATTCGTCTTTATGATTCATCCGGCCTGGCCGGTCTGCTGGGAACGGTGGGATTCAACCATGTCAGCATCCATACCGATTTTTCACCCCATCGGTTCGAGGGGGATTACGGCTTTATGAATCGGCGCATGCTGGGAGTCGGACAAAAAACGGGAGTAATGGAGTGATGGAGCAATGGAATGATGGACAATACCCCAATGTGCAATACTCCAGCACTATTTTTTTTTCACTTCGTAATGATACGATTATCCATCAGAAAGGTTTCCACATCCTTCCAAAACACCGTCCAGTCCGGGGGGCAGTCGTTGTGACCGGCCTCATAGGTAATCAGACTGCCCCTGACAGCCGCCTTTTTCAATGACTGCCCGTGGGAATAGGGGATTACCGTGTCCTGCCGACCGTGGATAATCAATATCGGTTCGCTGTAGGTTTGAACGGCCGCCAGATTGTCCATGGGGTCTCTGACGAGTAATGACGGTGCCAGATAGCGCCTGGCAAAAGATTTTGCACTGGTAAACGTGGACATCAGGATCATGGCGGCTGACGGCCGCTTGAGGGATAATGCGCATACCGCGCCGCCGCCCAGGGAACGACCCATGAGAACGATGCGCGCCGGATCAATGTCTTTTCTGGCTGCCAGGATATCATAGGCAACGACAAATGCGTCGGTGATACTCTTTTGCGAAGGGGATCCAGCAGAGCGACCGTAGCCGGGATATTCAACCAGCATTACAGCCAAACCAAGCCGGTTAAAGCCCTTGAGTTCTTCGGGCCAGTAATCGATCAACTCCCCGTTGCCATGGCCGAATATGACCGCCGGCGAGGGATCGGCAGCGCGGCCGCGGGGCGGGGGAATTAGCCAGGATTCGACCTCGCCCGATTCGGTCCTTAGCCAGATC
>JASJCE010000296.1 GCA_030066155.1 Desulfobacterales bacterium
TTTCGCCTGCGGCGAGGGGCCTTTCGGCCGAAGGCCGCATTATCCTAATTATCCTGTTGATCCTGTCCAATTTTTTTCTTTAAGATAAGAATCCATTCCTCTTTTTCTTTTAAAGTCTGGAGTTTCTTTTCCGATCAGGCTGGCTTGAAAGCGAATACGGGATTACGACTTGTGGAGGATTTTGATAACTTTCGGACGATAGGAATTTTTCCTGGCCATTTTATCGGCTTTGAATTTTATAATCAGTACAGCCCCGAAGAAAAAGGAAAAGCCGACAACTGCCGAAAATCCGGATGGATTAACGCCAAAATACGGGGCTGTTTCCTGCCCAATCGCGGCGCCCAGGATCAATAGTAGAATTGGAAAAACATATAGCAGAAACGCGGCCTTCAGCAGTGATGCCGTTTCAACACTTAAAACGATCCGGTCGCCGGGCTTGGCTCCGGCTTCATTGATCGCCTCTACCTCCATCTCGCCCCGTTTGCTTAAAGAATGACAGGAGCCTCTGGCCGAACACCCCTTGCAAGAACCGGTCTTGATCGTTTTGACCCACGCCGCCTGCGCGTCCGTTCGAATGACTATGCCCTGTTCAGTTGCCACAGCTTTTAAATGTATATTGAAAATTGATAATTGAATAATGGTGGTATTCTGTCGATTCAATACCACTTGCCATAAAATTTTAAGAGCAGTTCGGAAATTAAAGCTCTGTAGCGGCGGGTTTTATACCCGCCTACAGGCATTTCGACATACCGTAATATCGTTGTAGCGGATAAAAGTTTTGACAGTTATAAAAATAGTAAGGACTAAAAAGAATTGTTGCAACCTTTGTATCTAAAATGAATTATCGCGACAGTTGTGGATTAAGTCCAAACGATTGAGCGCAGCGAATCTGCAATTTGTCAATCTTCAATATTCATTTTTCATTTGATGGCGTCCGCGGTCTCTTCCTCCCGGGATGCCGTTGGTGCGTGATCGTAACATATCAAGCCGCATTGCAGACAACGTGAGGCTTCAGCCTGCGCCATTTCATCACTGAAGCCTTTTTCGATCTCTCCGCACACTGCAAGCTCCTTGCCGCTGCAGATCGGCATGATCCGACGCTGAGACGCGGCAACGTCCACCACATGATCGACATCCTGAATAGCGGATTCCGGGGTAATGACAGTTTCCGTCAACGTAGGCCCAATCCCGTACAGTATCTGCTGGATGGTAACCGCCGCCCTTCTCCCCGCTCCGATGGCTTTGATGGCCGCACTGTAATCGGCCAGGACATCCCCCTCGGCAAACAGCCCAACCTCATCTTTGTAAGCCGGTCGCTTATACGGCGCAAAGGCTTCCCAGTCCAACGAATCCGAGGAAGATTGGTTCGCATCTTGAGCTTCATCTTCGGAAAGTGCCTGCTTTACAAAAATCAATTCCGGAAAGCGCCCGGTCGCAATAATCAAGTTTTGCACCGGGATAGTGGTTGACACACGGGTCTGATTGTCGACGTATTCCAGTTTATTGAGATTATCGGCCTCACCGAACAATCGCTGGATCCCGACATGGTATTTAATTTCCAGCCCGGTAATGCCTGCATCGCTCACGTCCTCATCGGTTATCTGGCTTTGCTTCTGATCATCACGGATTAAAATGGTAATATTGCGGGCACCGGCGCTCCGGCAGATTTTGGCTGCCTCCAGGGCCAGCTTGCCGCCGCCGTAAATAGCCACATCGGGCTGTCCCAAAAAGGCGTCGGTTCCTTCAGCCAGCTTTAACAGATCAACCATCATATAGGTGCCGGGGACGGGGGATTCAATCTCCTGAACGGCGTCACGAGCCATCCTGCTGTCCCATCCTCCCACCGCCAGGAACACGGCCTCGAAACCCTCCTCCAGCAGGCTGGAAAGGGTGATGTCCTTTCCGAAGACCTTGCCGGTTTCTGCCTTGACGCCCATGTCCAGTATGCCGTCAATATCCCAATCCAGAATTTCTTCTGGAAGTCGCTCTGCAGCGATGGCACTGCGCAACAACCCCCCCAGTTTCGGTGCCGCTTCATACACCCACACCTCATGACCGAGACGGGCAGTAAAGAAAGCGGTAGAGAGGCCTTCCACGCCGCCACCGACCACGGCTATTCGATTGCCGGTGGGCGGGGCCTTGTAGGGCAGAATTCGCTCACCGCTCTGCTTTTCGAAATCAGCTGCATAGCGTTTCAAATAATTGATGGCGACCGGCTCGTCGATATAATTGCGACGGCACTCCAGTTCGCAGGGTCGGGGACATATGCGTCCGATTGTGGCCGGAAACGGGTTGCGCTCCTTTATAACCTGAACCGACCGATGATGGTTGCCCAGAGTAATTTGCCGGATGTATTCACGGATATCGATCCCGGCCGGGCAGCCTCGCTGGCAGGGCGTGGTACATTCTTCGATTGTATACTCCCGCATGATGCGACGGGTTACTGAGGACAGGTTAATGATATGTTTGGGACAGACCCGTTCACAGGTGCCGCAGCCGGTGCAATTTTCTTCAATAACCACCGGCAGCCCCTCCGGACCCATGGTAATCGCGTTAAAGGGACAGGCTTTGGCGCAGGTTCCCAGTCCCAGACAGCCGATGGTGCAGACCTTCATTCCACCGCCCAGCAGGGCAACGGCCCGACAATCATCCAGTCCGTTATATACGTATTTGGTATCAGCATCCTGGACACCGAAATAGCATCCCGCGCGGGCAATGTCGGGCTCTTTGGCTTCAATTTTTACGCCCATAATCTCTGCAATTGCTTCCGCCACTTCCTGACCGGCAGCCACACAGGAGTTGGGTGCTGCGATACCCGCGACAATTGCCTCTGCATTGGAGCTGCACCCCGGCAGCCCGCAGCCACCTCAGTTGGCTCCCGGCAATGCATCGTCTACGGCCTCAACTTTGGGATCAACGTACACATAAAAAACTTTTGACGCCACGGCCAACATGGCACTGATCACCAGTCCCATGCCTCCCATCAAAATCAACGCGGTTGTCATGTTATTACCCCACTGAGGATGAAAAGAATTTTGTTATTGGTTATTGGTTGTCAGAAAACAGATGTCAGAAGTCAGACGACAGACAACAGAAAGTATTCGTTATTCGTTATTGGTTATTGGTTATTAGTCTCACGTTTCAGGTGTCAGCGTGTCAGATGACAGAGGTCGGACGACGGATGACAGATACCGTTTCAACGCTTCCCGGCCTTATAGCCTCCAAGCTTTTTGCTTATAAACTATGAACTATAACCTATCAACTGGCGCGCAGGCGCTTTTGCCTTTTCCCTTTATCCTTTCGCCTATCATCGTTGCACTATCAACTTGCGCGCCAGCGCCACAGCCTTTTCCTTTAATCCCTGCCATTTATTTGATTTAATCCGATCAAGGGCACCTAGCTGACACCTGAACACTGAAACCTGAAACCTTCATCATGCATCCCGGCATTCGAGCCTCCCAGCCAATTAATCCGCAGTAGTATCAATCTGATAACTCCCTCCAGTTATCAAAGGATCAATTTGAAACCTGAAAGCGTTATTTTTGAGGGCGGATTAATTAATCGCATCAAATTTGCATTTATCGAAACACGTCATGCATTCAATGCATTTTTCTTTATCGATCCAGGCAACCTCTTTCTTTTTCCAGGCAACGGCGTCCGCCGGACAGGCTCGAAAGCAGGCCCCGCATTTGGTGCAAAAATCCGGATCGACCTCAAACTTTAAGAGCGCCACGCAACGTTTAGCCGGACATCGTTTTTCGTGGATGTGGGCTTCATATTCGTCCCTGAAATACCGCAGGGTCGACAAAACCGGATTCGGGCCGGTTTGCCCGAGTCCGCACAGGGCGGTCTCTTTGATAATATCGGATAATTCCTCCAGAGTCGTCAGATCTTCGGGCTTCCCGTTGCCGTCGCATATCTTTTCAAGCAGCTGCAGCTGCCGGCGGGTGCCCTCCCGACAGGGCGTACATTTGCCGCAGGATTCATCCTGGACGAAATCCATAAAGAATCTGGCCATATCGACCATACAGGTATTTTCATCCATTACGATGGCACCGCCGGAACCCATAATGGCCCCGACTTTGGCAATAGCCTCGTAGTCCACCGGCGTGTCCAAATATTGTTCCGGTACGCAGCCACCGGACGGACCGCCAAGCTGGACCGCTTTGAATTTTTTCTTATTGGGAATGCCGCCGCCGATATCATATACAATTGTTTTGAGGGTCGTGCCCATCGGCACTTCCACCAGACCGATGTTGTTCACATCGCCTGACAGGGCAAAAACCTTGGTGCCTTTGCTGCTTTCCGTTCCGACGCTGGAATACCATTCACCGCCATTTAATATAATTTGACCGACATTGGCCAGTGTCTCGACATTATTCAGAATCGTCGGTTTATCCCACAATCCCTGCAGTGCCGGAAACGGCGGTCGCGGGCGGGGCATTCCGCGCTTGCCCTCGATTGAGCGCATCAGGGCGGTCTCTTCTCCGCATACAAAAGCGCCGGCACCCTGATAAATGTCGATATCAAAATCAAAGCCGGTCCCCAGAATGTCTTTACCCAGCAGCCCGTATTCCCTGGCCTGTTTGATGGCGATCCCCAGCCGGCGGATTGCCAGCGGGTACTCGGTGCGGGCATAAATAAAACCCTTTCGGGCATCAATCGCTTTGGCGGCAATTGTCATGCCTTCCAGTACGGCGTGCGGATCGGCCTCGAGAATACTGCGGTCCATAAACGCTCCGGGATCCCCTTCATCGGCATTGCAAAGCACATACTTAACCTCACTTTTACTCTGGCGGGCAAATTGCCATTTCAGACCGGCCGGGAACCCGGCGCCGCCGCGACCTCTCAATCCGGAGGCTTTAATTTCCTCAATAATCTGCTCCGGTGTCATTTCCTGCAACGCCTTGGCTGCGCCGAAATATCCGTCCTTGGCGATATATTCATCGATCTCCTCCGGATCGATGGCGCCTTTGTTGCGCATCACCCAGAACATCTGGTTGGCAAAAAAGGGGATTTGCTCCATGGTCGGAATGGTTTCTTTGGAGGCCGGCTCTTTATAGAACAATTTTGGAACCGGGCGCCCTTTCAGAAAATGTTCTTCAACGAGATGCGGCACATCCTTGGCCTTGAGCTGCTGGTAATATATACCCTCAGGCTGGACGAGCATTACCGGACCGACCGCACAGAAACCGTTGCAACCGGTTTCGATTATTTTAATTTCTTCAGCCAACCCCTGACGTTCCAATTCCTTCTCCAGGGCCAGCTGGAATTCACCGGTTCCGCTGGCGTGACATCCTGTACCACCGCAGAGCATCAACTGGGTTCTAACCTTATTCATGCAATTCTCCAGAAATACAAAGTTCTTTTTTACCAGGAGCCATCCAGTCCCCTGAGACCGTTCATGTATAGCCGGCCGCTGGCAACGAACAGCGAATACTGGGTGAGCAAAACCGGGAGGTTCAGGGTTTGGGCCAATTCAATGACCGCCCGATCGGGTTTTTTTCCTCTGACAAATACAACGCAGGCGACTTCTGTGATCTTGGCCGTGCGCAGCACCTGTTCGGTGGTAAGTCCGGTCAGCAAAACGGCCTCTTTGGCAACAGCGGACAGCACATCTGCCATCAGATCCGCGCCGCCGGCCGCAACGACGCTGGTGTCCAGCTGATCGCCTCCGACCAGGACATCCGCTTTTAGAAGGTCTTTAATTTCCGAAATCTTCATATTTATTCATATTTTTCAAGGGTATCGATCACCTTGTCAGCCTTGACATCGCCATAGGTGTCCTGATCGACAACCATGACGGGCGCAAGCCCGCAGGCACCCAGACATCGGACGGCTTCCAGAGAAAACCGCCGGTCTTCACTCATGCCACCCTCTTTAACACCGAATTTATTTTCGATCCGGTTGACGGCCTCTTTAATTCCCTTTACGTAGCACGCCGTCCCCATACAAACCTTAATCAAATGACGCCCCTTGGGTTCGAAGGAAAACAGCGCGTAAAAAGAAGCCACGCCGTATACTTCACTGCGCGAAAGATTGAGGCCGATGCTGATATAGTCGATCAGCTCGACCGGCAGATAGCCGACAACATCCTGGCATTCACGCAGCACGCCGATGACCGAACCGGGTATGTCCCGGTTGTCGGCTATAATCGTATCAATTTGGGTCCACATGTCATCTTGGATATCGGAATGTTGAGGATGTAGGTTGGCAGCCATCGACTAATCTCCGCTTAATGAATAATAATCAGGTTGGCGATCAAAATTTTAGCTCCGCAATATCACACATTTAGTCTTAAATGTCAACGGCCCAAGGGAATGCCGAATGTCGATTGTCGAATGAAGAATGGTTGATTCGCTCTCCGAGGCGTAGGCGCTACAACCCCTACGAGCCGGAGGCTTCGCTCAATCTTTATAACTGGTGCACGGGTAGTTATAGCCTATTCGTAATATTCACGCACAGGCGCATTCATTCAGATTGCAAAGGAAATTAATGGACTTTGACCTTTTTTGGAATGAGTGCGCAGGGTCATCTAACTCGATCTAATGCTCAATTTACGAAGCTGGAAAGCGATTAGATCGATGTAATTTTATCTTAAAATGGTCAGAATTCCATAATTCGACATTCGACAATCGTCGTTCGTCATTCCAAACGCCTCACTCGCCTTCAAACTCAACGATCGAAAAAACTTTTTGACCATTCAGTTTGGATTTGCCGTTCAAATCGGGAAGTTCGACGACGAAGGCGCATTCAATGATGTCTCCGCCCAATTTTTCCACCAGGTTGACGGCAGCGGCGATGGTTCCCCCGGTGGCCATCAGATCGTCAACGATCACCACCCGCTCGTTCTTGTTCAGTGCGTCCTCATGAATTTCCACCGTTTCTTCACCATACTCCAGCGAATAAGATTCGCTAATGGTCTTGTATGGCAATTTCCCTTTTTTGCGAATCGGTACAAACCCAATATCCAATTTGTAAGCCAGCACCGAACCGAATAAAAAACCACGAGCATCGATTCCGACGATTTTATCGATTTGTTGATTGGCATATCGATCATAGAAAATCGCGCAGACTTCCCGATGGGCCTTTGGATCCTGCAATAGGGTCGTTATATCCCGGAAGATAACACCTTCAATGGGCCAATCCGGGATGGATCGGACTTTGCTTTTAATGAATTCGCAGCTCTTCTGGTAATCAAAATTTTCAGCTATTGCGGGGGTCGTAGATTTCATTTGTCTCCTTCTTGTTTGGATAATTGATGAATGGTTTCTAACAAAATCATTTTTACGTTCTCGACATTTCGATAGAAAATAGCTAGAATATCCTGCCAGACGGGCATATCCTCTTCGTCATTCCAGCAGTCATAATCCGTCGACACGGCAATCACAGCGTAAGGTATCGCGGCCTCTTTGGCTAAAGCGGCTTCGGTGGCCACCGTCATATTAATAATGTCCGCTCCCCATGCGATGAACATTTTAGATTCCGCTCTGGTTGAAAATCGCGGACCTTCAATGGTTATCAGGGTCTTCTCCTTGTGTACCCGGAAACCCTGTTCTTTGGCAACCGAATACAATAGTTCACTCAATGATTTATCGAAGGGATCTGCCATGACTTCATGAAACATGCCCTGACTGAAATCATCATGAAATGTATTAATCCGGTGCCGGGTAAAGTCAATGAACTGATTGGGAATTACAAAGTCGCTCCGCTCAATTTCCGCTTTCAGGCTGCCACAGGCATTGGTTGCGATGATTTTCGAAACATTTTGATCCTTCATGGCTTGAATATTTGCCCGATAATTGACATGGGTTGGACTGAACTGATGGTTGCTGCCATGCCTGGGGACAAATACGACATCAACGCTATTCAGGCGACCGGTTTTGATGGTTGTCTCGCCATAGGCGGTCGACCACTCCTGACTCTGCAAATCTTTGATAATATCAGGATCATCCAATCCGGAACCACCGATAATACCAATTTTCATAAGCATCTCCTTCAACTGAAGTTCAAGAATACGGTCCTGAATTCTGCACAAGAGGGGAAAATACCAGAAATAAGGCGTCCGGTAAAGGATTTATAGCAGGAGGTTCAGAGGTTCCGGGTTTTAGGGTTGTGAAGTACCGGGTTCGGGTTCAGCCCAGCCGCCGGCCCAAAAACGGCCGGTCAAATCGAAAAAGAAACTTGAGAAAATAAATCTCTCACAGAGTTCTCAGAGAACAACTAAAAAAGCTCAGTGTGCTCAGCGGGCTCTGCGAGATATTTTGTTGAAGTTTCATACGAGCGCGGCCTCCGGCTCGCAGGGATTTTAGCGCCTACGCCTCGGAGAGCGAAACCACACTTCGACATTCTGCGGTTCGATATTCAATATTCTGCGGTTCGCT
>JASJCE010000001.1 GCA_030066155.1 Desulfobacterales bacterium
GTGCGGGCAAAGCGTAATGGATTGCGGATTTTAGATTGCGGATTTCGGATTGTTGGTTAAGGATCTTACTATGATAATTTAGGTGCGTAGGAGCTCAGTATGCGAGATTTTATGTCATTGACGGATTTCAGCAGAGTGGGATTTATATCGACTCGAATTGCTGGAACGGACGGCGTTTCGCTTGAAATTGAAAAATGGGCGGATGTGTTCGAAACGGAGGGATTTACCTGTTACTACTTCGCCGGTGAATTGGACCGACCAAAGCATGTATCTCATCTGGTGCCGGAAGCCCACTTTACCCATCCCGGTATTAAGGATGTCTACCAGCGGTCTTTTGGCTCCAACCAGCGCAGTCGCGAAGTATCGAAGAAGATCTACAACCTGGCAATTCAACTGAAGGATGAACTTTATGAATTTGTGGAGAAAAATGACATTCATATCATCATCCCTGAAAACGCCCTGACGATTCCGCTGAATATCCCTCTGGGAATCGCGCTGACCGAATTCATTGCCGAAACCAATATTCATACGATCGCCCACCACCACGATTTCTACTGGGAAAGAGACCGTTTTATGATCAACGCCGTGCAGGACTACTTGAAAATGGCCTTCCCACCCGTTTTGCCGTCCATTCATCATGTCGTCATAAACTCGGTTGCCGATCAGCAGCTCAGTCTGCGAACCGGTGTCTCAGCACATGTTGCACCCAACGTCATGGATTTTGCAAATCCGCCGCCGCCGCCGGACGACTATACAACCGACGTACGCCAGGCGCTGGGGATTGAAGAAGATGAACTCTTTATCCTCCAACCCACTCGGGTAGTGCAGCGTAAAGGAATCGAACATGCCATCGAACTGGTTAACCGTTTAGGGCGCAAGGCCAAATTGGTGATTTCCCATGCCTCCGGCGACGAGGGGTATGATTATGAGCAGCGTCTGCGGGAATATTCAAAATTAATGAATGTTGATACGCTGTTTGTCTCCGATATCATAAACGAACATCGGGGAAAAACTGCGGACGGCAGAAAAGTATACACCCTCGAAGATATCTACCCCTACTGTGATCTGGTTACCTATCCGTCCACCTTCGAAGGTTTCGGCAACGCTTTTCTGGAGGCCGTCTATTTCCGCAAACCGATTGTCGTTAATGCCTATTCCATTTACACAAAAGACATTAAGCCTAAGGGCTTCTCGGTAGTGGAAATAGACGGGTACGTCACCTCGGCTGCGGTTGAGAAGACGAATAAAATACTGGACGATCCCGATCTCTGCCAAAAAATGGTTGACCGCAATTACGATCTGGGTTTGCAATACTTCTCATACGCGGTTCTGCACCGGGGCCTGCGGGATTTCTTGGGCTCCCGCGGCTGGATACCGCCGGCGTGCTAGGAAATGAATATTGAAAATTGAAGATTAAATAATTGTGGAATTCTATCTATATTTTTGATGTCTAAGCGCAAACTCAATCAGCGCTAATAAAAATACGTCCAAAATTCAAGAAGTAGTTAATGCTTTATTTTGATGGAAGTAATATAAGTAATATAAGATAGACAGAATACAATAAATATTCAATTCTCAATATTCATTATTCAATTGGAAAGGTTGGGCAACATGGAAAAAGTCAAACACCTGCTGGCTGAGATTTACGGCAAACAAACCGGTCAAGCGGCATTTGAGCGGCTTGCGCCGATCATCGAAAAATTTCCAAATGAAAAAGGGACAAAGGATGCCTTCTTCTCCCAGGACGATGTCGTCTTGATCACCTACGGTGACTCTTTGAAAAAAGAGGGCCTGGCACCTATAGCTGTTCTGCATGAGTTTGCGAACAATCACCTGAAAGGTGCCATATCCACCGTGCATTTCTTGCCCTTTTTTCCCTACTCGTCGGATGATGGCTTCTCTGTCATGGATTTTTTTGAAATCGATCCGGATCTGGGATCATGGCAAGACGTCAATGACATGGGCCGGGATTTCCAGCTGATGTTCGACTATGTCGTCAATCATTTTTCTTCAAAAAGCCAATGGTTTGATAATTATTTAGCAAGTAAAGACGGATTTGAGGATTTCGCGATCGATGTTGATCCGTCAATCGATTTATCCATGGTAACCCGTCCCCGGTCTTTGCCGCTGTTATCGGAATATCAGAAAAAAGACGGCCAAAAAGTTCACCTATGGACGACTTTCAGTGCGGACCAGATCGATTTCAATTTCGCCAGCCTGGATGTGCTGGTCAAGATGACCGAAGTTCTGCTCTTCTACGTTGAGCAGGGCGCGACGATTCTCAGGCAGGACGCCATCGCTTATCTCTGGAAAGAGATCGGCACCACCTGCATCCATCTGCCCCAGACCCATGCGGTTGTGAAGTTGTTCCGGGCCATTCTGGATATCGTCGCACCCGATGTTATGATCTTAACGGAGACCAATGTCCCCCACCCTGAAAATATCAGCTATTTCGGCAACGGTCGCGATGAAGCTCAGATGGTTTATAATTTCACCCTGCCGCCATTGCTGTTCCACACCTTTGCAAAAGGAGACGCGACGGTCCTCACGGAATGGGCCAAAGGCCTTCATCTGGAATCTTCCACCAACACATTTTTCAATTTCACGGCCTCTCACGACGGCATCGGCGTGCGCCCCCTGGAAGGCATCCTGCCAGCCCAGGAATTGGATGCCCTGATCGAGGTGGTAAATTCGAATGGCGGCCAGGTCTCGTACAAACGCAATCCGGATGGAACGGACAGCCCCTACGAGTTGAACATCACGTATATCGATGCAATCCTGGCCGATACCGCATCTGAGAGAGCGGAGAAATTTCTGGCATCCCAGGCCATTCAGTATGCACTGCCGGGAGTACCGGCAACATACATTCACAGTCTGCTGGGGTCGCGCAACTGGACTGCAGGCGTTGAACAGACCGGCAGGGCCAGAACCGTCAACCGGGAAAAACTCCGGGCAAAAGATGTTGTTCAGGATTTAAAGAATCCGAATTCGTTCCGCTCCCGGGTATTTTATCCCTACATCGATTTGATCAAAACCCGAAAAAAGCAACCGGCATTCCACCCGAATGCGGAATTTGAAATTTTAGACCTTGGGCCGCAGATATTTGCTATCAAACGTTCCTGCAAAGAACAGATTCTCTACGCCGTGACGAATATCTCGTCAACCGACGTGTCGGTTTCAATTCCGGACGTGGAAAGCGACAGAAGGATGACGGACCTGCTTTCAGGTGCACCATTCGTTGCCGGAGACATAACGCTGACGCCTTATCAATACATCTGGCTAATTTATCCGCAGTAAATACGGGGGGAACAGGATCGCTTTTTTTATTGAATTATAAACAGGGATGCTGCTGAGTAGAGAGGCAGCGGATAAATTATTTAACGCTTCGCGTACTTAATTAGGCTTAACTGACCATCGTATTGAATCCGGTTTCTGTGACCAGTTTGCATAAATTGCTTGATGGAAAATTAAATCGAATCACTCTTAAAGCAAAAAAATTAGGAAGAGGTATGAGATGACGAATACTGCTGCACTTTTGGATAGAGCCAGAGCGGGTTTCGGGACATTGAGCGTATCGGGGAAATATGTCGATACCGCATTCAAATGGCTTGAGACCTGGATGACGGACGGCGCATTTCAAGAATATGTTCCGCAAATTGAGTATTTGATCGAATCCGAAAAGTGGGATTTTCTGCTGGATTCGTTTTACCAGGTTATCCCCTTCGGTACCGGCGGGCGGCGCGGCCTGGTCGGCATCGGTCCCAACCGCATCAATCCCTGGACCATTCAATCATCAGCCCAGGGCCACTCCCAATATCTGACGAAACAATTCGGTGAAAAAGCTGCTCAGCGTGGCGTCGTCCTCACTTTCGACGTACGGAAATATACTCAGCAGGGGATTTACGACAACGCCCGGCCCAACCCGATCATGAATCTCGACGGTCTGCAGCTGGCAATTGCCGCTGCGAGGGTATACGCCGCGAATGGCATCAAAGTTTATATGTTCGAAAGCGCCAGAAGCACACCGGAACTGTCGTTCGCCATCCGGCATCTAAATGCCATATCGGGGGATATGTTCAGTGCCAGTCATAATCTGCCAACCGACAATGGCAAAAAGGTTTACGATCAATATGGCGGTCAATTGATTCCACCGGATGATCAAGCCCTGGTCGATGAGGTCACCGGCAATGTGACTGAAATTAAATCCCTCGAATTCGAAGAAGCCAAACAAAAAGGCCTGGTTGAAATAGTTCACGAAGCGCTGGACAATGACTATTTCGATGCCGTCTGCGCAGTGTCCCTGTCTCGGGAGCGGGATGTTAAAATCGTTTATTCACCGCTCCACGGCACCGGATTGACTTCTGTCTACCCGGTGCTGAAGAAATTGGGTTTTGAAGTCAGCCTCGATCCGCAAACCAGCAATTTAAGCGGCGCCTTTGAGAATGTAACGTTCAACATCCCCAATCCAGAGGTTATTGAATCTTTCGGCATCTCATTGCCGTATGCGGCTGAAGTTAACGCCGATATCTTAATCAGCACCGACCCGGATGCCGATCGAATCGGTGTCATGGCAAAGCATAATAAAGACTGGCAATTTTTGACCGGCAATGAAATTGGCATCATCCTGACCAATTACGTCATTTCCAAATACGCATCCAGCGGTCGCTTGAACCCCGAGAGCACCCTGATAAAAACCGAAGTCACCACGTCTCTGATGCAAAAAATAGCTGAGAAAAATGGTGTGCGGAGTATTGGCAACCTTCTGGTAGGATTCAAATACATTGGCGACATCATGAATAAAATAGAGGCTGAGGGCAAGATCAATGATTTTATTTTCGGTGCCGAAGAAAGCCATGGATATCTCACCGGCAACTATGCCCGCGACAAAGATGCAGCCTGCGCCGCTCTGTGGATATCCGAGCACGCCGCTGAATTGAAAAAGCAGAATAAAACCCTGCTGGACGATCTCAATAATATCTATGCCACCTACGGCTACTGCCACAACTACCTGACCGAGATTCGTCTTTTGGGTGCTAAGGGCATGGAACAGATCGGATCTATTATGGATCATTTGCGAAGCTCGGTAATCGAGTCCTTCGGCCGTTTCACCGTCGCCGAAAAATTCGACCGCTGGCAGGGCGATCCCCAGCCGCATCTGTCAAAAACCGACACATCGGCCCGAAATATAATCATTTACAACATTGAAAACCTGACAGACACTTCCAGCATCAAGGTAACCGTAAGGCCTTCAGGCACGGAGCCGAAAATCAAAATGTACTTTGAAGTTGTCGGTACACCCTGCGACATCCAACAACTCGAAGAAGAAAAACAGAAGATTATCGATATTCGCACGCAGCTGGAAAAAACCGTTATGCAATACTGCTATAGGCTGTTGGATGTGGATTTCCCGGAAAGGGGCTTTTTACTGTTCTGGCAGCTGCCCCTTATGGACAAATTGAAGTATTTTGAAATTGAAGAAGAAATTGCCGGGCTAAAAAGCATTCCTGACGCAGATCATCGAAAGACCCGGCTGAAAGATTTGCTGGGATTTTTAGGAGCCAATCCCATTGAAAAAATCAACAAGGCATTTCGGGAGAAATACGGGGACGGTGTGCTGGAATACTTAGAGCTAACTGATATAGAATAAGCTTTGTAAGGACTATCTTAAGTACATCAATGGAGTACTGGAGCGTGACGATTTTGGATTTTGGATTTTGGATTTAATTCCTAAATTGCAGATTTCGATTCAAAATTCACTTCTTAAAATCCGCAATCTGCAATCCGAAATCCACAATCAATTTCACTCCAATACTCCAGTCAGTTTAGGAGGTAACCTATGTCATTTCCAGCCAACAAAACGAAGATTGTCTGCACCATCGGGCCGGCTTCGGATTCACCCTATATTCTTGAGCAAATGATATTAGCCGGTATGAACGTCGTTCGGCTAAACTTTTCTCACGGCGATTTCGACAGTCATAAAGAAACCATCAAAAAAGTAAGAGATGCGTCTGAAGCAGTCGGGCGGCAGGTCGCCATCATGGCCGATTTGCCGGGGCCCAAAATGCGCATCGGCGAATTGGCTGAAGAGCCGATCGAATTGGAACCCGAGGACAAATTCACTCTGACCACGGAGGGCATAACGGGCGACAATTCACAGGTTTCGGTGAGTTTTATGCAGCTTCCCCAGGCCGTGAAACCGGGTGATCGGCTCTTCTTAAACGACGGCTATATCCAGATCGTGGTTGAAAATGTCGAGTCAAATAATGTTCATTGCACGGTGCTGGTTGGCGGTGAGCTTCGATCCCGCAAAGGCCTCAACCTGCCAGGGATTGACTTAGGTATCAGTGCGTTTACGGATCACGATCACGAGTGCCTCAAATTTGCCATGGAGAATGGGGTGGACGCTGTCAGTCAATCCTTTGTCGAAACCCCGGCCGATGTTCAAGCCGTACGCCAGGCAGCGGCCGACATGGGCCACGACCCGTTTATCATTGCCAAAATTGAACGGGCCGGCGCCCGCAATCACTTAGGCGGTATTCTCAGGGCTGCCGACGGCATTATGATAGCCAGGGGTGATCTGGGGGTCGAGATACCCATTGAACAGATCGCCGTGGCACAAAAACACCTCATGCAGATGGCCAATTTAGCGGGCAAGCCGGTCATCACCGCCACCCAGATGCTGGAATCCATGACCACCAACCGTCGACCCACCCGCGCTGAAGCGACGGATGTGGCCAATGCCATATTGGATGGAACCGACTGCGTGATGCTCTCCGGTGAATCCGCCATGGGGCGTTACCCGGTTGAGTCCGTCAAAATGCTGGCCAGAATTGCCGGTGCCATCGAACCTTACAGCAGTTCGATGCCCGTCAAAGAAGCGCTGGAAGCCAGCCAGGAGGAAGATGAGATTAGCCTGAAGGATCTCATTGCGATGAGTGTTGAAACGGCACTTCATCGTGTGACGCCGCCTACCGTTATTGTCCCCACCAGAAGCGGTGCAACGGCCCGGAGTATTACCCGCTTTCGATTGCCGGTCTGGATTACAGCCGTCAGTTCCCAGCCCAAGACCTGTAAGGACCTTCAATTTTCCTACGGAGTAACCGCGGTCTGTGAGCCGGACCATCCGGAAGACTGGAAGTCCTGGACCCGGAAATGGCTTGAAAAACACAGTGTCTCGGGAGATCTGGTTGTGATGACGGAAGGGCCCTCTTCCAAACACCCGGAGCGCAACGTGCGAATGGAGATTATCGATCTGCGTAAATAATTCGCCTCGAATATAAACGTATACTTGATTGTGAATATTGGTCTCGAAACCAAAGAAGGTTTTTAAATAAAGCTGCAGCGAATTATTTGTCTAAATGCTGCGCATTATTTTAAAGTGACGGCATCTACTTTACTTTTACGGCAAGATGAATATTTTTGCAGCATTGCAAATAACCGCGAAATTAAAAGGAGAAATCGAATGAAGTATGCACGGATTATCTTGGTATCGATTTTGGCCGCTATTTTGCTTGTCGGCTGCGCTCAGACCCAGCAAAACGCCGGCAGTACATCAGCATCCCCGGTTCTGGACCGCATCCAGAAAAGAGGGGAGCTGATCGTGGGCACCATGGGCAATATGCCGCCGCTCAACATGACTGCCAAGGATGGTGAGATATTCGGCCTTGAACCCGATCTTGCCCAACTCATGGCCAGGGCCATGGATGTTAAAGTCAAATTCGTCACCAAGCCGTTTAACGAGTTGCTGCCGGCGCTCCAGAATGGGGAAGTTGACATGGTATTGTCCGGGATGACCATTACGCCTGAGCGCAATCGCAAGGTCGCGTTTGTCGGTCCCTATTTTATATCCGGCAAGGCATTCTTAACCAAGATAAAAAATATCGCCTACGCCGACGAAGCGGAAGATGCGAATAATCCGAAAACGAAATTGGTTACCCTCAAGGGTTCGACCAGTCAGGCATTTGCCGAGGCCTTCCTGGATAAAACGACGTTGTTTACCACCGGAAATTATGACGAAGCGGTGGACATGGTTTTGCAGGACAAAGTGGATGCCATGATTGCCGACTATCCTATCTGTGTCGTATCGGTTTTCCGTTATCCCGAAGCCGGCCTGCTGTCCGTGGTGACTCAATTAACCTACGAACCGATCGGCATCGGCCTGCCGGCGAATGATCCGCTGCTGATTAACTGGACTCAAAATACGCTTAACAATATCGAAGGAAGCGGCATCCTGGATGAACTGAAATTGAAATGGTTTGCCAGCGGGAACTGGTTGAACAAGTTGAAGTAGGCTTTGAAGAATTCGGAAGTCGGAATGCAGACGTGGGAAATGGCAATTCAATCTAGTCCGTCGAGATTCGGTTGCCTTCTCCCCAACGCCTCAAAAACTGAACTGTAAATTTTAATGCATTAGTTTTGCAGCACCATTTGTTATTTATTTCCGCCTTCCGCATTCCATCTTCCGATTTCAAAGGTCTTTGCCCTATACCCTCTGCTCTTCGCCCCATGTCCTATGCCCCTGGCTCCATGCCCTCTGCCCCATGTCCAATGCTATTTCAACCTGCCTCCCAATCGATGGTTCCTCAATCCGAATTCCGAAATCCCAAATCCGCAATCCAATTCAGTTTCCCACGAACTCGCCATTCTTGAACATCCCCTCTTCTTTCCGTCCGTCGGCATATTCCATGACGCCCTTTCCGGTTCTGTTGCCGCCTTCGAACTCGCCGGTATACCGGCTGCCGTCGGGATAGGTCATACGGCCCTGACCGGTTCTTTCTCCATCTAAAAATGCGCCGACATATTTGCGGCCATCCGGGTACGTCATGGTTCCCTGACCGTGACGCTTACCGCTTTTGAATTCCCCGACATAGTACCGGCCGTCAGGATAGGTCAGACGTCCCTGTCCGTTTCTTTCGCGATGACGCCATTGACCCTCATAGACGGTGCCATCGGGTTCGGTATAGGTTCCCTCGATGATCTCATTACTTTCCCAGATCCCCACGATTTTGCGACCGCCGGGCATTAGCAATATCCCCTCACCGTGTCTGACACCGCCCTTGAACATGCCGGTATAGGAATGTCCGGTTGAAAATACAAGGGTGCCTTTGCCGTTTTGGCAGTCTCCCGCCGTGCACTCATCCGCAAAGGCGTTGAGCGGAAAGAATATCAGGGCCACCATTGTTAGCGTAAAGAAAGCTTTCATAGCATAACTACCTCCTGACCTTTTACCAAGTAATTTCACTATTTCGATCGCCGCGAAACATGCATCCCCACAAGCCATGCAACAATGACCACCAGATAGATCTGGCCGGTCACCGCTTCAAGGATAACCAGTGAACTGGCTTTATGGGTTAGCGGTGATACATCGCCAAAACCCAGGGTAGTGATGGTCACAAAGCTGAAGTAAAGATACGGATAAATCCCTTTGGTATGACCCTCAGGAAAAGAAAAAGAATTCGGGTGAATATAATCCATTATAAAGTACAGAAAAGACCACATAATTGCCATTAACAAATAAACAACGACCGCGGCATAAATAACCTCCTTAGTGATCTTTTCCTGCATGAAGATAAATTGGACCAGCAAAGCGATGAGAAAACCGCAAAAAATTGCGCCGAAAGACTCGCCGACCACGAGAAGCTCGATGTCTTCCAACAAATATGCGGACCAGACGCTCAGAAACATCGGAAATGCCAGAAACAGCGCAATGTAAACGGCTTTTTTGGTCCGGCTGATGGCATGAATTCCCAGAATAAATATGATCGTCATGAGGATATCCGGGATGATGCCGTAGCGAAACAGCTCATCCAGAAACGGGCTCCCGATTATCAGGAATAGAATGGCGACCAGTAAAAATATGATCCGGTGGTTAAAAAAAAATTCAGAAAACGGACCTGAAATTTTTTTACCCATATTGCCAAGCCCTATCTCTAATTTTCCAGGACGGAGGAAACATTCGGAAGTATCAAATCAGCGGACGGATGGATTATTTAGTACGACTTATAAAAATTAAATCACGTCTGAGCAGAATTCAATTTTCATTTCAGGTTCAGCCGGGTCGGGATTTTCCATCCAGTTTCGCAATCTTGTCTTTTAGCCGACCGATAATTTGCTGGGGCGATTCTTTTTTTAACATCGATTTGAACTGCGCACGGTAGTTGCTGACGGCATTGATTCCCAGAACATCCAAGTCATAAACTTTCCATTTTCCACTGCGCTTCGTCACCCTGAGGGTTAGCGGAACTTTGATCTTTTTCCATGACACCTCAATTTCGACGAGGGCTCGCGACTCATTGATGATTTGCTGCCGTAAATAGAAAACCTTTTGGCCGTTGTATCGATCCTGTAATTTGGTCAGGTAGAATTTGCCGAGAAATTCGCTGAACACCCTGACGAAATCATCTCGTTGCCTCGCACTGAATCTATACCAGTAGGAAGACAGCACTTTTTGCGAAAAGACTCTGAAATCATACGTCTGCTGCATAATCTCCCAGAGGACTTTCTGTTGCTCCGCTTTCCGGGACCCATCGGCGTATTGGGGGTCTTCGAGTACCCGGATACCGCTTTCGATATTGTCCCGGACCGCTTCGAGCGGGTCTTTTGCAAATGAAAGGGCGGGAAGTAAGATCAAAATCGAGATAACTAAAACTGTTCTAAAGTGCATGATTCAATCCGAGACAGCCTATTTTTGCGTATGTGGTAATCGAATGGGATAACATAGGGTTGAATTAGAGAGGTTTCAAGGGGCAACGGCAAAGAATCCTGGTCCAGAGGGCCAAGCCTTGGGCCACCCATAGGGGTTTAAGACTTAATTACATTAGCCAGCTGTCTTTAGGTTTCGGGTGTCAGGTTTCAGGTTTCAGGAGGGGCAGAGGTTTCGGGTTTCAGTGTTCAGGTGTCAGAGCACATAATTTACCTATTTATTGAAATCAAATCATGTTTGCGTAAGATTTGAGTATTGATAACTGAGGTGAATTCAGATCGATAGAATACCTCAAATATTCAATATTCAATATTCATTTCCGGCTCAGCCGGGTTGGGAATTTGGGAATTTAGGAATTTAGAAGCTAAATTCAGTTTCACCCCAAATAGGACTCATAAACTAGAAATCGGTGTTCACTGAAACCTGACACCTGACACCTCCGAACCCAATTAAAAAAAGCCGTCTGAGTCTCCAGACGGCCTTTTTGAAATTTAATGAAAATTACTGCCTGAATTTTTTCAAGCCATATTGAGGAATTACAAGCAACCCATCTGATCGCAAATTCATCGCCGGTAAAAACACCTTTAAAATTCAGGCATCGGACTTCTCAGCCTCATCGGTTTTGCATACCAACGTCGGGTCGGCCATTAAGGCCAGCTCTTCATATCGCTGGTTGAACTGTTCGATAAGCATCGTGTGCAGCCTTTCGGCTTCCTCCGGAAAGGTTCGTGTTAATGAGGCATACCGTATTTCGCCTTCCAGGTATTGTTTCAAGCTGCCGTCCGGTTTCTTGGAATCCAGGATAAACGGATTCTTGCCTTCCGCCTTCAACGCCGGATTGTAGCGATAAAGAGGCCAGTAGCCGGACTGCACGGCCAGTTTTTCCTGCTCCTGGGCCTTACCCATGCCGGCCATGATACCCTGATTGATGCAGGGGCAGTAGGCGATGATCAAAGAGGGACCGTCATAGCTCTCTGCTTCCACCAGGGCTTTCATCAGCTGCTGTTTGTTGGCACCCATGGCCACACTGGCCACATAGATATAGCCATACGTCATGGCAATGCGGCCCATATCCTTTTTGGGCGTCTTTTTACCGGAAGCGGCAAATCGGGCCACCGAACCGGTGGGGGTTGCCTTGGAAGCTTGACCGCCGGTATTGGAGTAAACTTCGGTGTCCATTACCAGCAGGTTGATGTCCTCGCCGGTTGCCAGAACATGATCGACTCCACCATATCCGATGTCATAGGCCGCACCGTCGCCGGTAAAAATCCAGAACGACTTTTTCGTCAACAGCTTTGACCGTTCCGCAATCTGGCCCAGCAGTTCGCTGCCGTTTTGAGAAGCCAGCAATGCTTTCAGCTGATCGCCATACTTACGTGATCCCTCAGGATCCTTCATGTTATCCAGCCAGCCGGTTGCAGCATCCTTGATTTCCTGGGAGACATCCGCACTAAGTGCTTCACGCAGCAGATCCGCCAGCTTGTTGCGCTGCTGGAAAAGACCCAGGAACATACCGTAGGTGAATTCTGCCGGATCCTCGAACAGAGAATTGCCCCAGGTGGGACCATGCCCGTCCCGGTTGACACAATAGGGAATGGCCGGTGCCGATCCGCCCCAGATGGAGCTGCAGCCGGTTGCGTTGCCGATCAGCATTCGTTCGCCAAATAGCTGGGTGATCAGTTTCGCATAGGGCGTCTCGCCGCAGCCGGCACAGGCACCCGAGAACTCCAGCAGGGGCTGGCAGAACTGACTGCCCTTGACGGTTTTGCGGCCGGTCAGATCATCACGCACCGGCAGGGTTTCGAAATAGCTCCAGAGGGGAACCTGTTTTTCGGTCTGGGTCTCAAGCGGCTTCATGACCAGGGCCTTCTTCTTGGACGGGCAGATGTCGGCACAGTTGGCGCACCCATAACAGTCCAGGGCATCGACCTGAATTCTGAAATAATACTCTTTCAGATCCTTGCCGACGGCCTTCTTGGCTTCAAATCCTTCCGGGGCCTTCTCCAACTCTTCTTCCGTCAGCAGCGCCGGGCGAATGGACGCATGGGGACAGACCATGGCACACTGGTTACACTGGATGCAGTTGTCCATGATCCATTCCGGAACATTGATGGCAACGCCCCGCTTTTCATAACGAGTGGTGCCGATGGGGAAGATACCATCCGGGGTGAAGGCGGAGACCGGTAGTTTGTCGCCCTGCTGGGCCAGCATCGGCCGCATCACATTTTGAACGAATTCCGGCTCATCCTGCTCCGCTTGCGGTTGGTCCGTGGCTTCCGCCCAATTCGTCGGGTAATCGATTTGAATCAGATGTTCCAGGGTTTTATCCACCGCGGCAAAGTTCATATCAACGATCTTCTGGCTCTTTTTGCCAAATAATTGCTGAATCTGATCTTTGAGATAGCCAAGGGCATCGTCAACCGGTATCACGTTGGCCAGCTTGAAAAAAGCGGTCTGCATGATCATGTTGATTCGGCCGCCGAGCCCCACTTCCCCGGCAATTTGGACGGCATCGATGTTGTAAAATTTCAATTTCTTGCGGGCAATGGTCCGCTTCAATTGAGCCGGAAGTCTTTCATCCATCTCTTCCTGGGTCCAGGGCGAATTCAGAACAAAAATACCTTCATCCTTGATGCCGTCCAGCAGGTCGTAGGCCTCGACATAAGATGCTTTATGACAGGCAATGTAGTCCGCCGTATCAATCAGGTAAGTGGATTGAATCGGTTCGTGGCCGAATCGCAAATGCGAAATGGTAATACCGCCGGATTTCTTGGAATCGTAGGAAAAGTAAGCTTGAGCGTACATATCGGTATGGTCGCCGATGATTTTAATCGCGCTTTTGTTGGCGCCCACGGTTCCGTCGGCTCCAAGGCCCCAGAATTTGCATTGCACGGTGCCCTTGGGTGTGACGTCGAGGCTATCGCCAACTTCAAGTGATGTGTGGGTCACATCGTCGTTGATACCGACCGTGAAATGATTTTTGGGATTGTCGGATCTCATATTGTCGAAAACCGCCTTGGCCATGGCCGGATTGAATTCTTTGGATCCCAATCCGTATCGCCCGTTGAGCAGTTTGGGCGTCTGGGCCTTTTCCATGTAGGCGGTGCAGACATCCAGATACAACGGTTCTCCCAGTGCCCCCGGTTCCTTCGTGCGGTCAAGGACGGTTATAATTTTAGCGGACTGGGGAATCGCCTGGAACAGATGCTCGGTGGAGAAAGGACGGAACAGTCTTACTTTGACCAGCCCCACCTTTTCGCCCTGATCCTGATAATAGTTGATGAGCTCTTCAATGGTTTCGCAGGAGGATCCCATTGCCACAATAATATGTTCGGCTTCAGGATGGCCCACATAGTCGAACAGATTGTAATTACGGCCGGTTAGATTGCTGACTTTTTTCATGTAATCATCGACAATCGCCGGCACCTTTTCATAATACGGGTTGGCCGCTTCCCGGTTCTGAAAATAGATATCCGGATTCTGGGCAGTTCCCCGCAATTCGGGTCTTTCCGGGTTTGCACCCCGCGCACGGAATCTGGCGACAGCCTCCCAGTCGGTCAAATTGGCCATATCCGCATAATCGATAACGGCAATTTTCTGGATTTCATGGGAGGTGCGGAATCCGTCGAAAAAGTGAACGAAGGGCAAAGAGGATTTAATGGCAGACAGGTGCGTCACCAGCCCCAGGTCCATGACCTCCTGTACCGAGGAGGATGCCAGCATGGAAAAACCGGTTTGACGAACTGCCATCACATCCTGATGATCTCCGAAAATCGACAGGGCATGCGCAGCTATGGCCCGGGCCGAAACATGCAGCACGCCGGGCAGCAGCTCGCCGGACATTTTATACATATTGGGAATCATCAGCAGCAGCCCCTGAGAAGCCGTAAAGGTCGAAGTCAAAGCCCCGCCGGCCAGGGAGCCGTGCACCGATGCCGCTGCTCCGGCTTCGGACTGGAGCTGACGCACAGCCAGTTCCTGTCCGAAAATGTTTTTAAGACCGTCAGCCGCCCACTCATCAGCGATTTCGCCCATGGGTGAAGAAGGCGTGATCGGATAAAGGGTGCACACATCGCTCATCGCATAGGCCACATGTGCCGCAGCCGTGTTTCCATCCATAGTTTTAAATTTCTCAGCCATAGAACACTCCTTATTATTTTTTTCGCATTTTAAACGAAATGATATTCCGCTGTTTGGTTACTTTGGCATCAATTGCAATATCTTTTTGTTAAAATCTATACTCGAGAAATGCTATTTAACACGAAAACACAAAAAATCAAATATATGAAAATTGTTGAATTTTCGTGTACTCGGTTTTTCGGGCTTCCCAGCGGACAGTCGGGTTCTCCGTTTCAGGTATATTCGGATCGGGTCTGAATGAACGGGCCATTTATAATTATGTCAGCAGATTTTCAAAAAAATCGTTGCCTTTATCATCCACAATAATAAAGGCCGGGAAATCTTTGACCGTAATCATGTAAATGGCTTCCATCCCCAGTTCGGGATACTCGATCAACTCCACCCGGGTAATGCATTCTTTGCCGAGCCGGGCGGCCGGACCACCAATGGATCCCAGATAAAACCCGCCGTATTCTTCGCAGGAATCGGTCACCACCTTCGACCGATTACCCTTGGCCAGCATAATCATGGATCCGCCGAGTGCCTGAAAGATGGGGACATAGGGATCCATGCGGCCTGCAGTTGTGGGCCCGAAAGAGCCGGACGGATATCCCGCAGGGGTTTTGGCCGGACCGGCATAGTATATAATGTGGTCTTTGATATAATCCGGCAGCGGCTGGCCGGCATCCAGGCGTTCTTTCAGTTTGGCATGGGCGATGTCCCGGGCGACGACAATGTTCCCGGTCAGCAACAGCGGCGTCGCAACCGGGTGCTGACTAAGCTGGCGACGAATCTCATCCATCGGCCGGTTCAAATCCACGGGCACCGCACCCTGACCGGATTGTTCGGCCTGCGGCAGATATTGGGCCGGTTGGGTTTCCAGCTGTTCCAGGAAGATCCCACCGGGGGTTATCTTGGCTTTGATATTGCGGTCAGCGCTGCAGCTCACACCCAGTCCGATAGGACAGGATGCCCCGTGCCGGGGCAGTCGGATCACGCGAACGTCCAGACAAAAATATTTGCCCCCGAATTGCGCGCCGATATCCAGATCCCGTGATAGCTGGCGGACCTGTTGCTCAAGTTCTACGTCACGAAATGCAAAGCCCGCTTCACCGCCCCGGGTCGGCAAGCCGTCTAAATATCTGGCGGTTGCCAGTTTTACGGTCTTTAAATTCAATTCGGCTGATGTTCCACCGATGACAAAAGCCAAGTGATACGGCGGACAGGCAGCTGTCCCCAGACTTTTCATCTTCTCTCGCATGAAATCGAGCAGCGTTTGCGGGGTTAAAACGGCTTTCGTCTCCTGATAAAGATAGGTCTTATTGGCCGAGCCGCCGCCCTTGGCCATAAACAGAAAATGGTACTCATTGCCACCGCAGGCATATAAATCGATCTGAGCCGGGAGGTTGCTGCCGGTATTCTTTTCCTCGAACATGTTCAAGGCCGCATTCTGTGAATACCGCAGGTTGCCGCGTGTGTAAGCATTGAAAACTCCCTCGGAGAGAGCCGCCTCATCATCCGCATCGGTCCAAACCCTCTGTCCCTTTTTGCCGATAACGATAGCCGTCCCGGTATCCTGACACATCGGGAAAAGCCGCTCGGCCGAAATCACAGCGTTTTTAATCAATTCCAGCGCCACATAGCGGTCATTGTCCGATGCTTCCGGATCATCGAAAATGTCCCGCAGTAATTTCAGGTGAGAGGATCGCAGAAGGTGCGACACATCACTGAATGCCTGCTCGGCTAAAAAGGTCAATCCCTCGGCAGGTATTTTCAAAATATCTTGGCCGTCGAAGATGCCTTTGCTAACATAGTCCTCTGAGAGCAGACGGTAGTCCGTGGCGTCGTCTGCCAGGGGAAACATTTCCTGGTATGAAAATTCGGCCATCAGAGTTTAAGAATGAAATATTGTGGGTTTGGTGATAATATCGGACTGTTATCTATGAGAATCGCGAGTGTATCAGCCACCCTGCGGAGTGTCAAGGGAATTTGGTGGGTTGGGCAATGGACTTCAAAATTGACAGTAAGGGTATGAAGTATTGAGAAATTACAGGTTTTGCGTGTCAGCCCGGCCTCTGGCATGGAAGCGGCCAGTTTGATCGAAAAAGAAACTAACAAACGTCCAACATCGAACGTCCAACGTCCAACGTCGAATATTGTATTCTATCAATTTTATGCAATTTGTGGCCCCGTTTTGCTCCAGAGAATATACTGTCGAGAATTCGACTCGACTGCCGTTCGATAAGTTCGGAGCCAAACGCGTCGAAGGGAGCTCGTTGGCGGCTATTAATCGTTCGTTAACTAAAATCGATAAAGCGCAGCGTCAACCACATTGGACGTTCGATGTTCGGCGTTGGACGTTGGACGTTCAATCTTTTCACAATTCAATCTATGCTAAGTTTTATACACGATGTCAGCCCCGCCGAAACCACCGAGAATCGTTTGCAGATCCGACATCAACGGCCTTTGTTAAAAGCGCATTCCTGACCCGACTACACCACTTCCGCTTCCTCCGGCGGTTTCAAATGCTCGGGCACTTCAATCATGTTGACCAGCAGCGGTTTCAAAAAGGACCAGCGGATCCCGATCTTATAGACTTCTTCAAGGTCCCGGATGGCATCCCAGCAGTTGTGGCAGGGGGCAATAACCAGCTTGGCCCCGGTGGCCAGGATCTGATCGCGTTTGACTTTAAGACCGATATTACGTTGTTCCCGATAGCGTCCGATTCCGTTTAAGCCGCCACCGCCGCCGCAGCAAAAATTGTGCTCCCGATTGGGTGTCATGGGCCGGAAATCTTCAGCGATGTAACTCATGATCTCAGCCGCAACGTCGGCCAGACCGGCATTGCGGACATAATTGCAGGAATCCTGGTAGGTAACCGGCTCTTTGATCTTCTTTTCCGGATCGATTTTTAATTTGCCAGATCTAAGCGCTTCCGCAACCCACTCAACATAGTGAAAGCTTTCAATCGGTGTTTTACCGGATTTAAGCCCGGCCCAGTAAGGGCCTTCAATGACCGTGGCACGATAGGCATGGCCACACTCGGTAACCACCATACTTTTGGCTTTTAAGCGGGCCATGGCATCATAAACCGATTCAACCTGCATTTTGCAGGCTTCCCAGTCACCGCCGAACATGGCCAGGCTGGTCTCTTCCCAGCCTTCACTGGGAACCGTCCAGTTTTCACCGGCCACATGAAACAGAATTGCCGCTTCGGCCAGGTCTTCGGGATAGTGCTTGGGCTCACGTGCGTTGACGGTGTACATGATGTCGGCATTTTCTACATCGACCGGAATGGTCAATCCCGGCCAGTCTTCTTCGTATTCCTCGGCCATCCACTCGCAGGTGTCCACCCAATCTTCGGTGGTGATGTCCATCTGGGCGCGATAGATACGGTGCATTCCGGAGCCGATTTTCATTTCCCAGGGTACGAATCCCTGACCGAACAGGAGACCGCGCAAATAGCTGAACATAATCCCGGTATCGATACCAAACGGGCAGTACAGGCCGCAGCGGGTACAGCAGGTGCATTTGGCATAGGCCGTGTCCATGCACATTTGCAGGAATTTATTGTCCACGTTGCCCTTGCGTTTGTAAATTTGTCCCAGGGTGGATTGAATTTTGTAGGCTGGAACCTGCTTGGGATCTTTGTTGTTGGCAATATAGTAGAAGCAGCTTTCAGCACATAAGCCGCAGTGGGAGCAGATTTCAAGCCAGGTCTTCAGGCGTGATTTAAAGGTTTTCTGGATTGTACCCCACAGTTTTTTACGATCCACATCGAGGTGGTTCATTTCTTCGTAATACTGTTTACCGCTTTTATCCGCCAGCAGCGCCTGCAGCTGTTCCTTGGTATCAACCGTTTTGGTATTGCAAAGTTTTCCTTCCGGCATGGTTATGAGTCCCTTTTTGAAATGAATATTGAAGATTGAAAATTGAATATATGTGGTATTCTGTCTATTTCAATCCACTTTCGTAACCAATAACAACTCCCTTTCGGGAACAAGATCTTTAATCAACTACAATAATTTTCCCACGACAAGCCTTATCGGCTATTTTTTATTAAAGGCGGAGCGCAGCGAACTCCACAAATCTTCAATCTTCAGTCTTCAATCTTCAATTGACTTACCACGCAATGCCTTTGTTTTTCATGCCACCCCGTTTGATGCCGTAGTCCATTCCAAGCTGGGCCCTGGATAGAAAGAACAGGACGAAATGAGACAGCTTGGTCAAGGGTATTGCGATCAGAAAAACCTCACCGCAAAGAACGTGGGCAATTATCCAAAATGAGTAATTCGGGGTGCCGTGAGAAGCGATATAGCCGGTCACAAATGGTGCCACAGCAATCAGCAGCAACAGGTAATCATAGAGAGAGGTGATCAGCCGTACCTCGGGTAGAGCGATGCGGCGCAGGATCAGGAACATCACGGCCACCATCACCAATATTGTCAGAAAGTCCGCCAGGCCTTCGGGCAGGGTCCAGAAGCCAAACCCCAGCCTCTCCCGCATCAGTATACTGTGACCCAGCAGAAATATCGGTGTCAACAACAGTCCCACATGCATCAAAAACACCCACAGGGTAAACCAGGGGTTATTGCGCCAGCTGCGGGTACCATAAGGGAATAGCCAGAAAAGAATGGAACGTACGGCACCTCTCACACCATAGGATGTATTTTCCGAATACGTCACCCGGTCAAGCCGCCAGTCAAGTCCCCTGATATAAAGCACGGTGCGAACGATCAATCCGATAAAAAAGATTCCAAAAGACAGCCAGACCAACGGACCGGTTACAAACTCGTACATGGGTTACTCCTTAAATTCAATAATACCTTGCTTACAAATTAATGGCATAAATAAATATTCAAATTGTGTTTTAGCAATCGACAAACCTGACTGTGCTACTACTCAGGGTGGATTAATTTAACTTAAAATCGGGTTTCAATACTCCAAAAATCCAAATTCTAAAATCTAAAATGTGTTTCGAATCTGATTTCTTCCTTAAATCCAAAATCCAAAATCTAAAATCCGAAATCCTCTATTGTTCTTCATCATCATCCCGTTCCGTCAGAAAACGAAAGAAAAATGTGATGCCGATCAATGCCGCAACGATTAAAACATACGTAATCGATTCCGTATGCAACATATATTCTTGAAGGGTGTGAATGGTGTTTTCCATGATTACATTCCTGCATTCAGTAGATATGTATATTTAGATATATTTCCCAGTTCATCATAGATGTTATTCGTTATTTGTTATTGGTTACTAGAGAAAGGATTTCAATCCTGTTATCTTTCATGTTTCTTTCGTAAAGTTTTTCCAATAATGAATAACCAATAACGATTAACTTTCGGTTACACCTCTAGATGACGTTCTTTCCCAAACTCAACAATTCTGACCTTAATTTGCGATTAATCCTCAGTGCTCTTCCGGATAATCCGGATGCGTATACAATATCGGCATGTGCGTCACAATAAACCGAAAGATCAATAATAGCGCCACTACCAGGAAAGCCGAAATCGCAATTTCCATCCAGTGTGGAAAGTACCGCTCGCTGGCCGGCAGGTGCCAGTTAAATGCGATCGTGCCGACATTCAACCGGTTGATAACGATGCCCAGCACAGTCCAGGCCGCCGTCCATTTGATGATGTTCAGGTTCTTTTCGCGTACACCGATGGCATAGAAGAAGCACGGCAGTGCCACAAAACCGATCAGCTCAACCAAATACCAGAGGCCGTATCCGGTACCCAGCAGATGCCAGTGATTACCCTCGGAAATCCCGATAACCTTGACGATGAAATAACCGGCCAGAACCAGAGATGCCGCTTTGCCGAATCCCAGGGCAATATCGTTTTTTTCCTTTAGATGCGCTTCATCCATTTTATCGGCAAAATATCGATGGGACAGCGTACTTTCGAAAATAACCATAGACAATCCCGCAATGACGGCCGACACAAAGAAATACAGCGGTATGTATGTCGAATACCAGAGCGGATGAAGTTTGGATGGTGCAATTAAAAAGAGTGACCCGAGAGATGACTGATGCAGGGTGGACAGCACCACGCCGAAGATGGTGAGCAGCAGCGTCAGTTTGATGACAATATTGCGGACTTTTTTAAAGCCCAGCCATTCTAACGGGGCCGGCGAAAACTCCAGAAATAAAACCGTTAGATAAAGGGCTACACAAGCCGCTACTTCAAACAGAATGGACGTGGTCCCCTGCTGCATGATAAACGGATATGGCAAACGCCAGGGACGACCGACATCATAGTTCAGTGCCACAACAACCATGAGATACCCCAGAAATCCGGTCAGGATAGCCGGTCTGACGGCCGAGTGGTATTTCTTCATTCCGAAAATATAAACCGCAGTGGAGGTAACAAATCCGCCGGCTGCCAGGGCAACACCGACCAACAGATCAAAACTGATCCAGATGCCCCAGGGATTGTAATCCGACAGATTGGTAACCGTCCCCAAACCCATGGTAAAGCGCAGCACCGTAACAAAAAGACCGATTATGATAATAATCCCGGCAACTATATTAAAGGGGGTCAAAAATGACTTGCCGGCAGTCGTTGCATCTTCAGACATCAGGAATCCTCCTTGCTTGACTTCTTCTCCGCATCTTCTCCTTCCGGCTCGGAAGCGTCTTTTTCAGCTGCTTTAGCCGCCTCTTCCAGCGCCTGGCTGACGGCCTTTTCGATGGCTTTCTCTTTCTGTTTTTCGGCAAACTTCATGGCCTGGGCCATTTCGGCTTTGGCCTCTTCTTTGGCCTTTTCGAGAGCCTCTGATACGGCCTGTGCTTTTTCCTGCTGACTGATTTTTTCTTTTCGTTTGTTGATGGCATAAATGCCGCCCAGCAGAACCGGCCACACGCCCACCACCATCGGTACGTAACTGAGGGCCCCGGCAGTCAGTTTGGGTGCCGGCGTGTTGCCGAGATCCTCGCGCATGCCGATTTCGTTGAAGGGAACGGCGGACAGATGCAGCCAGCTGGTTCCGCCCATTTCATGCTCACCGTAAATGTGATCCACGTATCGTTCCGGAAATTTCCGGATGCGTTCGCGCCCGATTTGCAGCAACTCCTGGCGCTTGCCAAAGGTCAATGCCTCGGTTGGGCAGGCTTCGACACATCCGGGCAGCAGCCCTTTTAAAATTCGCGGATGGCACATGGTGCATTTCATCACACGCGGGGTAAAGGCCTCGTCATACTCGTAGGTTGGAATTTCGAAGGGGCAGGCAATCATACAATAGCGGCAGCCGACACAGACCGAAGAATCATATATGACCGCACCGGTTTTTTCCTTGGTGAACGCTGTCACAAAGCAAGCTGATGCGCAGGCTGGCTCCAGGCAGTGATTGCATTGGATTTTACGGTAGTGCACCTCTTTGCCGCTTTTCCGGTCAATATACCGGTTGACAACGGTGTAAGTTTTGGCTGTCGTGCGCCGCTCTTTCTCCAGGACGGAAAGGTCACTGAAAGGCTCATCCGGCCCGGGTAACGCATTGACCTTGTTGCAGCCTTCTTCACATTTGCGGCAGCCGATACAGCGGGTGGCGTCAAACAGCACGCCGTCGCTTTGCGGATAGCCGCTAAAATGTTTGTTGGAAGCTGAATTTGCGGTGCTGCTCATTACCGTTCCCAAGCCGGCTGCTCCCATCCAGCCAAGAAACTTTCGACGTGAAATGGACATCTATCTACCTCTGCTGTGTTATTCGATTTGTTGCAATCAACGCTTTTTCTGGTGACAAGCGGTGCAATCAGTGGAAACCGGCTTCTCTATTTTCATGGCTTCATGGCATTCAAAGCACTGCCGGTGATAGGCAGCCATCAACCCGGGTTTAAACGGATCTTTGGCGTTGAATGGCTTGCCGTGACAGCTGACGCACTTGGGCGGTTGTTGTGCCGCCGGGCTGTGGTGATGACAGCCCTGGCAGACCGTGCCCTGTTCGTGATGGAATAAATTGGCCAGCTTGTTACCGCTGATGTTATTGACCATGGTCTGAATAATTTTGCGGTGCGGCAGTTTGACCGCCTCATATTGATCCATGAGGGTGTCGATCTTGACAATTTCCGGTATATCCTTCATGTCATAGGTCACTGTCTTCGCTTCGCGCTGTTTCATAGATGCGGCCGCCGATTGTCTGGCTGCGTTCAGTGCGGTCTCATCGGCTGCCTCGGACTTGGGCACCGAATGGCAATTCAGGCAGGAAGAAGTTCCCTGCTGGCGTTTTTTCTCGAAAGACGTGTGGCAGCCGGCACAATTCTGATCGTTCATTTTCGTATCATGGCATCCCATGCAGCTCTGATCGACGTTCAGTCTATGCATTGACTCCGCAAGTTTGACATAATTGCCCTCTTTGGCCCCCTCCAGGGTGTGGCAGCTGACACAGGCTTTCAGATCGGCATGATGGCAGACCCGACAGTTATCATTCGACATTTCATGGGCCTGGTGATTGAAGGGCACCAGGTTCATCTGGGTTGCCGGATGCGATTTCTGGCCCTGGTCCCTGATGGACTTGACGAACACAAAGTCGGGCTGGTTGGCTTTCATACGCGGCACTGTTTTCAATTTTTCGATCATTTTTTGCTCTGACTCATCGTGACAGCCGTTGCAGGTAATCGGACCGGCCGTTTCGTTTTTGGCCAGAAGATCGCGATGACATTGAATACAGGCCGTGTGCGAGGCCAATCGCAGTGATATGCGGTTGTCTTCGGTAGTAGCTTTGTGGCAGTAGCGGCAGGTGCCTTCTTCGCCTTTGGCATAGTAGAGCTTTTTGGTGGCTTCGTTATATTCGTGATGGCATTGTTCGCACTTTTTATCCATGGCTTTGGAATGCCGGTAGTGCAACGATTTATCCATGCCAATGTCCTTCCAGGAAGAAACCAGATTGAGGTTGGCCTGATGACACCCACCGCAGTCAACCGGTCCGCTTTTTTCTTTGGCCGCTTTGATTTCTTTGTGACAGGCAATGCAATTGTCATGGTAAATATTCATAACTTCGTCTTTGGAGGTGTCTTTAAGCCGCATGTATTTGGTGGACATGCGCTGCTGACCGGATGCCTCATCTTTTTGAGACAGGTGGCAGGTCGAGCAGTCTTTATTCTGTTTTTCGACGGCTTCCGTGTGCTTCTGGTGCAGATACGTAACCGGAGGTCTTTCCAATTTGCCGAAAATACGCAGTGAATCGATGCGGATAATGTCAGCCCTGGCTTCCGCCCCCTCTTTTTGCACCGACTTGATCCCGAATACCGCCGGACTGGCGACAACAAAAAAGATCAAAGCGCTCACTAACAATATTGCGGTGCAGCTTAACAGTGCTCTTCCCTTCTCCATGTTGGTTCCTTACCTTTTGACAATATTTAGATTAAGTAGATTCATCCATCCTCATGTGGATGAGTTTTTCGCTGTTTATCAGATCCTGAATCGATGTACCGTCATATATTTCAAAAATGGCGTCATTGACGCGATGCCACATATGAGAAAACGCGCAGTTGCCTTTGAAGGGGCAGTTGCCTTTTGAGACACAAGCCGGGCAATTACCCGATTCGGTTGCCTTGTCCATAAACCGCAGAACATCTCCGACGGAAATTTTATCCGGACTACGCGTGAGGTAATAACCGCCGTAAAAACCACGTTTGGAATCCACCAGGCCACTTCCTTTCAGCTGGCTCAGGATAACTTCCAAAAATCGTAACGGAATGGACTGAACTTCGGCAATCTCGGAAATCTTTTTGGGCCCTTTGCCTTCGTGCTTGGCCAGTTCAAAAATAGCCCGTAAAGCGTATTGATTTTTTTTCGGTGTGATCGGCATACGGTATAATCCCGACTTTTTTACACGGGAAACTTCTTGACCTATTTAGTCGAGTTAAATGTCGACCTTTTTTGTCAAGAAATAGCCAATTTGTCAATGATTTTTTTACAATTTTTACATTTTTTTTTTAGCGTAATTTCAGAAGCTTAGGCAATTTTTTGGATTTAAGAAACTATAGTAAAATGGTAGGAAAAATCAGGGCATAAATGGGGATTTATGCAAAATAATGGATATCTGCATGTTATTCAGTGGCTTAGCGCGGGGATGAAAATGAAGATTGAAGATTGAAGATTTATAGTATCGCTTCGCTCGGTCTTTATTTTACAAAATAATAGAATACATTGCTTAGATACTCGACTATCATCCACAATATGGCTCCAAATCCCAATGTCTGCCTTCTGTCATCTGTTGTCCGGTTTCCAACTTCCGGCATCCAGTATCCAGCATCTGTCTTCTGGCCTCTGACATCTGCACAAAAAAAGCAGAGCGTCAGTCGACGTTCTGCCTTTTCGCAATAGCTATTCCCGGCCTGTTTGGTTAACCGATGCTGACCTGATGGGCGCCAGCCATAGGGTCCTTGAATGGTATGGAAACTTTGAGAACACCGTCCTCGTACCTCGCAGATGCCGCTTTGGAATTTACCGGACAGCAAAACGCTGCGGTGGTGACATAATCGAAATCATCTCTGGGAGCACTCAGACTGAAGCTGTCATCCATCATTTTAAGGTTGATATTTTCTTTCTTGACGCCTGGAATACAGATCTCCAAATTCAGATGATTATTTTCATCATCGACGTAGGAGCAAACCTCGGCCGCCATTTTAAATTTATCTTCTGCCATATGAATCATCACCTCCTGTTTGTGATCAGGAAAATTATTTCGAAAACGGAAAAAATAAACGGTTTTCCCTACTACTTCTATTTGCGGAATGTTGCTTCCAACCAATGAACTATGGTAATGCAAAATCCCCAAAAGGCAAGCATCGGTCGTGGCAGTCAAATGCAGAAGCCTGTTGACAATTCGTTTATAGATTTATTATGCCAGATTGCGAGGATCATATTGATGCCAACCGGGATAAACGCACCCGATAGAGTTAGTGTAATGACTACCGCTAAAATGGACGGCCAGGCCGCCGATCTAATATACGACGCCTTCAACGCCTATCGCGCTCTGTTCAAAGAGATCACCCGACGAGCTCAAGACCGGTTTAAAGACCGCGACTGGCAGGGCATTCGGCAGGATTCTGCCGAAAGACTGGACTTATACAGAGAGGTGATCGACAACGTTGAGCAACGCATTCGTGACCTTCTCAAAAAACACATCCAGGACAAAAAACTCTGGTCCGGCATGAAATCCGTGTATTCGAACTTGATCATGGGCAACGATGACTGGGAAATCGCCGAAACGTTTTTTAACTCTGTTTCCCGGCGTATATTTACAACCGTCGGGGTCGACCCAAAGATTGAATTTGTCAACACTGATTTTGACACCCCTCCCAATGAAAACGACTTGAGCCTGTTCAACACATATAAAAAGAGGACTTCCAATATCGATCTGATTCAACAGATGTTGGCGGACTATCCTCTGTTGGCAGACGGTCAAAATATACCTTCGGTTGTCGGCCGGATCGCAGATAGAATCGAGACGAACCTGCAGGAGCAAGGGAATGAGCCGGTCATCGACCGCATCGAAATGCTCAAAGAAGTTTTTTACCGGGGTATGGGAGCCTACCTGATCGGCCGAATTTACGCCGGATCGAAACGAACACCGCTGGCGATTGCCCTGCTCAATCTATCGGACGGTATCGTCATCGATGCCGTACTCACAGCAGAAGATGAAATGAGTATTCTGTTTAGTTTTACGCGCGCCTATTTCCATGTCGAGGTTGATAGACCGTATGACCTGGTTCAGTTTCTCAAAACAATTTTGCCCAACAAACGGATCGCTGAATTATACATCTCTATCGGTTTCAATAAACACGGCAAAACCGAACTTTATCGGGAGTTGCTGGGGCATCTGTCGGCATGCGGCGAAGATCGTTTCAACATATCGCCGGGAAAGCCGGGCATGGTGATGATCGTCTTCAATATGCCCACTGACGATGTGGTCTTCAAGCTGATCCGGGATCGATTTGATACGCCCAAAAAAACTACCCGCCAGGAAGTCATGCAAAAGTACGATCTGGTATTTCGCCACGACCGGGCCGGCCGTCTGGTGGATGCCCAAGCCTTTGAGTATTTAGAATTTGATGAATGCTGCTTTTCCGAAGAGCTCCTGGAAAAATTAGCACAGGAAGCCGCCAGCACCGTTGAGGTCCAAAATGATCATATAGTTGTCAGCCATGCTTATGTCGAACGCCGGGTCACGCCCCTGGATGTCTTCCTGGCCCACTCTGATGAGGCGGAAGCCCAGCGGGTTGTCATTGATTGGGGCTACAGCATTAAAAATCTCGCCGTCAGCAACATCTTCCCCGGCGATATTCTTCTTAAGAATTTTGGTGTCACCCGTCACGGCCGGGTTGTATTTTACGACTATGACGAAATTTGCCCGCTGACCAGCTGTAACATCAGAAAATTGCCCGAATCAGCCGGTTACGATGATGAGATGGCCTCCGAGCCGTGGTTCTACGTGGATGAAAATGATGTATTTCCGGAAGAGTTTCGAAATTTTCTGGGATTGCCGGCGACACTGGAGAAGACTTTTCTGCAGTATCATGCCGATCTGTTCGGAACTGATTTCTGGCAGCAGGCTCAGCAGGCTATTCAAGCCGGCAACTTGCCTCATATCTACCCGTATGCAGACAGCTGCCGCATTGACGAAAAAGAAAAACGGTCTTAAATTTTCAAGGATTTACCGGCGTTTGCCGGTTTTAACGGACGTCGCCTAGCGCGCAAGCGAATTGGCTGTCCCGCAATTATTGCAGAAAGGATAGAGGAAAATGACGGAAACCATCGAAGAAAAGGCTAAACTGCTTTGTGAAAAACTCTCTTGTCATGAAATACAGGAGGATGAGGCAGCCTGCCTCAAACAGGAATGGGACTGCGACCCCCGCTGGGAAGGAGTCGTGCGTCCGTATTCGGCCGAAGACGTACTCAAGCTGCGGGGAACATTAAAAATTGATTACAGCTTTGCGGAGGCCGGTGCTCAGCGTTTATGGCACCTCCTCAAAACCGAAGATTACATCGCCGCTCTGGGAGCCCTGACCGGCAACCAGGCCGTCCAGCAGGTTGAGGCAGGCTTGAAGGCAATCTATCTAAGCGGATGGCAGGTAGCCGCCGATGCCAATTTGGCCGGTGAGATGTACCCCGACCAGAGTCTCTATCCGGCCAACAGTGTTCCGGAAGTTGTCCGCCGCATTAACAACGCTTTGCGCCGGGCCGACCAGATCCAGGTTCTGGACGGCAGAAAAGGGGGACCTTACTGGTTTGCCCCGATCGTAGCCGATGCCGAAGCCGGGTTCGGTGGCCCCCTGAACGCATTTGAATTGATGAAGCAGATGATCGATGCCGGCGCAGCCGGCGTACATTTCGAAGATCAGCTGGCATCGGCCAAAAAATGCGGCCATCTGGGCGGCAAGGTACTCGTTCCGATCCGGGAATTTATCACCAAGCTCATATCCGCGCGTTTGGCGGCCGATATCTGCGGTGTCCCAACGCTATTGGTCGCCCGAACCGATGCCGAGGCCGCCACTCTGATCACCAGCGATATCGATGAGCGCGACAAGCCGTTTCTGACCGGTGCCGGCCGAACAACCGAGGGATTTCACTATATCAAGAACGGTGTCGATACGGCCATCGCCCGCGGGTTGGCTTATGCGCCTTATGCCGACCTGGTTTGGTGCGAAACTTCCCGACCGGACATGGCGGAAGCTAAAAAATTCGCGGAGAGTATCAAAGCCGAATATCCGGACAAACTTTTGGCATATAACTGCTCACCGTCTTTCAACTGGAAGGCCAATTTAAGCGACGCCGAAATTGCCAAGTTTCAGCGGGAGCTGGGAGCCATGGGATATAAGTTTCAATTCGTTACCCTGGCCGGCTTTCACGCGCTGAACCTCGGGATGTTTGACCTGGCGCTCAGCTACAAAAAAGAAGGCATGCTGGCGTATTCCAATTTTCAACAGGAAGAATTTTCCCACGGCGAAGAAGACGGGTACATGGCGATCACCCATCAAAAATTTGTCGGCACCGGCTATTTTGACCGGGTCATGAACTGCATCACCGGCGGGGAAAGTTCGGTGGAGGCATTGGAAGGCAGTACCGAAACGGCGCAGTTCTGAAAATGAAAAATGAAAATTGAAGATTGAAGAATTAAGGTATTCTATCGATTATAAAAGGATCAAGCTAAGCCCGGTAATTTTACGCATGTATCGCCATGGATAGCAATATAGGGACGGGTTTTATACCCGCCCTTCGGAGCCATACCTGAATCCAATAACGAAAAACCAATATCAAATAACGATATCACTATCTGTCTTCTGTCGTCTGACATCTGCCGTCTGTCGTCTGTCTTCTGCTAAACGCAGGGAGATGAATACAACATGAACATCGCCGTACCCAGAGAAGCACATAAAGATGAAACCCGGGTATCTTTGTTGCCGGAACATGTCGCCAAGCTGGTCGAAGCCGGCGCGGATGTTTCGGTGGAATCCGGTTTGGGACAAACGCTTCGCATCGCAGACGGTGAATACGTGAAGTCCGGCGCTCTTTTGACAACGGATCGCGGTGAACTGATCCGTCAGGCAGATATGGTGTTGCAAATTCGCAAACCGGCGGTAGAAGAAGTCGAAATGATGAAGACGAACTGCATCTTCATCAGTTTGCTGGATCCGTTTAACGAACTCGAGCTCATCAACACATTTATGGCGCGGAATATCAGTGCTATCAGCATGGAAATGATTCCGCGTATTACCCGCGCCCAGAAAATGGATGTTTTGAGCTCCCAGGCCAATCTAGCCGGCTATGCCGCAGTTATCATCGCCGCTGAGAGACTCGACAAAATTCTTCCCATGATGATGACACCGGCCGGCACCATCTCGCCGGCCCGGGTATTTGTTATTGGCGTCGGAGTTGCGGGCTTGCAGGCAATTGCCACCGCGAAAAGATTGGGCGCGCGGGTCGAGGCCTTTGATACTCGACCGGTTGTGGAAGAGCAAGTAAAATCACTGGGTGCCCGCTTTGTAAAAATCGATCTTGGCGAAACCGGCCAGACCACAGATGGCTACGCCAAAGCGCTGACTGAAGAACAGCTTCAGAAACAGCGTGAAGGCATGGCCAGGGTCTGCCAATCCTCGGATATCGTCATTACGACAGCCCAATTGTTTGGCCGACCTGCCCCCTTGATTGTAACCGAAGACATGGTTCACGGCATGCAGCCCGGATCAGTGATCGTCGACCTTGCCGTCGAAAGCGGCGGCAATGTCGCCGGATCAAAAGTTGGACGGGAAGTTGATGTCAACCAGGTTTGCATTATCGGTCTGGCAAACCTGCCCGGCAAGGTCGCGATTAACGCCAGCCAGATGTTTTCTTCGAATCTCTACAATCTCGTCGATGAATTCTGGAATACGGAAGAGAAGAAATTCATTTTAGATTTCGAAGATGAAATCATCAAGGGCTGTGTGATCACCCATGAGGGACAGATTGTTAATGAGATGATCGTAAAGCACTATAGTGCTTAAAAATCCAAAATTCGAAACCCGAAATACGAAACAAATTATAAATCCGAATTTTTCAATGACCAAACCAATTCATGGCCGCAATATTCTGCCGGTAACTCTTGTGTTTAGGTCATTTGAATTTTTGATTTTCGAATTTGTTTCGAATTTAGTAATTCGGATTTCGAATTTTAAGAGCTACAATCACGAAACTAATTTTTTAGATTCGTTTTAATTCGTATGTGACGACCTAACGCAATAGGAGATCATATCATGTCTTTTGGCCTTCTCGTCTTTGTATTTGTGCTGGCCATCTTTCTGGGAGTGGAGCTGATCAGCAAAGTACCGTCCCAGCTGCACACGCCGCTTATGTCCGGCACCAATGCCATATCCGGCATCACGATCGTGGGCGCATTAACCGCAACCGGCAGCGGTGCCGACGTTCTAGCCACTATCCTGGGTTTTCTGGCCTTGATATTTGCCACGATTAACGTGGTCGGCGGCTACCTGGTCACCAATCGGATGCTGGCAATGTTCAAGCGCAAGGATGGAGAGAAGAAATGACGGATTACAACCAGACATTCATTGATCTGGGATACATCGTAGCCTCGATTCTTTTCATTATTGGCATTAAAATGTTGGGACGGCCGGAGCGGGCGCGCACGGGCAATCTGGTTTCGGCATCGGGAATGCTGATTGCCATTGTTTCAGTGATGTTCGAATGCTGTCTGTCTTTTGAATGGGTCATCGTCGGTTTGTTGATCGGCTCGGTCATCGGCGCCATTTCAGCCCGCCTGGTCCAGATGACGGCCATGCCCCAGATGGTTGCTGTTTTAAATGGTTTCGGTGGAATCGCCAGTCTGCTGGTCGGCTGGGAAAACTATCACAGTCATCCGGACAGCAATCTGATGATACGGATCGCCGTTCTGCTGGCTGTGTTAATCGGCGGAGTCGCTTTCTCAGGCAGCCTTGTGGCCTACGCCAAACTGGCCGGCAGAATTTCCGGTCGTCCGGTTATTTTTGCCAGGCAACAATGGATCAATCTGGGAAATCTCGCGCTTATCGTGGTCTTCGGCGCGCTGTTAATTTATCATCCGACCGGCGCCTTCCCGTATGTAATCTTCGTCCTCATTATGTGTCTGGCCATGACACTGGGAATTTTCGGCGTCATTCCCATCGGCGGAGCGGACATGCCCGTCGTCATCGCCCTGCTGAACAGCTATTCGGGGCTGGCTGCCTGTGCTGCCGGGTTCATTATACTGAACAATGTCCTGATCGTGGCCGGGTCACTGGTGGGAGCCAGCGGCCTGATCCTGACCGGAATCATGTGCAAAGCCATGAATCGATCGCTGGGCAATGTGCTGTTTGGGGGACTGGGGGCCACAGCTGCGGGAAATGCCGCTACAGTTCAGGGCGAACCCAAACCGATTTCGCCCGAAGACGCTTATTATATACTTGAAGCCGCCCGCTCCGTTGTGGTCGTGCCGGGCTATGGCATGGCGGTTGCCCAGGCCCAGCATGCAGTCCGGGAGTTGGGAGAAATTCTTGAGAATAATGGGGCTGAAGTCCGATACGCTATCCACCCGGTGGCCGGGCGCATGCCGGGGCATATGAACGTCTTACTCGCTGAAGCCAACGTTATGTACGAACAACTGGCTGAAATGGAAGATGTCAATCCCATTATGGAAACCGTCGATATCTGCATTGTAATTGGTGCAAACGACGTGGTCAATCCGTCCGCCCGTGAGATGGAATCGAGCCCGATATACGGCATGCCGATTATTAACGCAGATAGAGCCAAAACCGTCATGGTGCTGAAACGCTCCATGGCCGCCGGTTTTGCCGGGGTCGACAATCCGCTGTTTATCGGGCAAAACACCCGCATGCTGTTCGGCGATGCCAAAGCTACCGTGCAGCAGCTGGTGACAGAGTTCAAAGAAAGCTGACGCGGGGTGCGGGGTGCGGGATTCGGGGTGCGAGCCTATCGATTGTGGATTTTGGAGTGCGGATTGCGGATTGGAAGCGCAGAGAGCAGAGAGCAGAGAGCATAGGGCAGAGAGCAGAGAGCATGGGGCGTAGGGCAGAGGGCATTGGGCAGAGAGCAAAGAGCTTAGGGCAGAGAGCGAAGCTCCACGAAACTGAACTCATTACTATTACCTGAAATCATTTACGAATAACGAATAATCAATAACAAATAACTACGACCTATGTCTGTCATCTGTTATCTGACATCTGTTATCTGTCGTCTGTCGTCTGTCATATGACTTCTGTCATCTCCCCGGAAAGGGTATTAAGCCAGTGAACGAAATAATTTCCCGAATCGCGTCAAAAATAAAGGAAGGTGGCAATAACGTCGTATTTACCGGAGCCGGCATCTCCACCGAGAGCGGCATCCCGGATTATCGCAGCCAGGGCGGAATTTGGGATAAATTTCGGCCGGTATACTTCGACGAATTTATGTCCAGTCGGGAGGCTCGGGCAGAGTACTGGCGGCGCTGGGTGGAGCTTTATCAAGGGATCCTTGAGGCCAAACCCAATTCGGCCCATCTCGCACTGGCGGATCTTCATGCCAAAGGCCTGCTTCAGGCGGTCGTCACCCAGAATGTTGACGGCCTGCATCAGGATTCAGGCCTGCCGGACGACAGGATCATCGAGCTGCACGGCAATACCCGGCGTATCCGCTGTATGGGCTGCCGCCGGATCGCGTCCCTCGAAAATGTGCGGGATCGACTGGCATCAGGTGACCCGGCTCCCGATTGTGAATGCGGCGGCTATCTGAAGCCGGACACGATATCCTTCGGCCAATCCATGCCGGTTGCGGAAGTTGAAAAGGCCGTCAATCTATCCCGCAAGAGCGATTTTTTCATGGTTGTGGGTTCCACCCTGCTGGTTCAACCGGCAGCGCAAATGCCGGTATACGCGAAACAAAACGGCGCCTTTCTGGCCATCGTCAATCTGTCGGATACCCCGTGCGACAGCATGTGCGATGCCCTCATCCGGGAAAAGGCCGGTGGGGTGCTGCAGAAAATCGTCGCTGAAATCTAACATCGTGCTAACATTTCAAACCTTGTTGAATAGTTAAATGGTTGACTGGTTGATTAGGACCATTCAAATGCGGCGGGGGAATTTTTCGGTAAACAGCGGCTTTACACGGCACTGCAACAGTACGGTGACCGGTCCGTTCAGAATCTCGTCAAGTGTTTAATGCGGGCAACTCATGATTTTGCCGGGAATGCGAAATCGAAAGATGATATCAGCTTAATGGTAATCGAATATGGGTAAGGCCGGCATCCACCCGCACAGCGTATGCATTTGCAAGGCAAGCGCCGCATAGAGATTGTTGTCGTTCTTCATGGGACTTGACGCCTTTTTTGCAAGTTTGTCGATTAATAATTAATTTAGCATGTTTCGAAATAAGTATCGGCCATACCACCCAAATATTGAGAAGGGGGTACTGAAATGAAGTTGACCGACAATCTGCATGCCTTTATCTGGGAGTCCATGACCACCAACAACTGCAACTCATTTTTTATAGACGGTCAGAGTCGGATTTTGATCGATCCGGGTCACCGCGGGCTCTTCGAGCATGTCGAGCGGGGATTGGCGCAGCTCAACTTGAGGATTGAAGATATTGATGCTGTCATTTGCACCCATGGTCATCCGGATCATCTTGAGGCAATTCCCTTATTCAAGGAGAAGTCCATCCCGTTTACGATGCATCAAACGGAATGGGAGTGGATATCGACGGTTGGGAAGCAGATGAGCGCCGCCTTCGGGATCGAGATCGATGATATTCGCCCTGATTTTCTGCTCAAAGAAGGATCTTTCTCTATGAATGGGCTTGAACTGGAAGTCATTCATACTCCCGGTCATTCGCCCGGCTCGGTAACCCTGTACTGGTCCCGGGAAAAAGCGTTATTCACCGGCGATCTTGTCTTCAAGGACGGAGTCGGCCGCACCGATCTTCCCGGTGGAGACGGAACACAGCTTAAAGAGAGCATAAAAGGACTTAAAAACTTCGATGTTGAATGGCTCCTATCAGGACACGGCGAGGTCATCGCCGGCGTCGAAAACGTGAAAAAGAATTTTGAAACAGTCGAATCATTTTATTTCGGGTATGTATAGTTTTCGTTGATTGGTTGACTTGTTGATTAGTCAATTAGTGTAAAATGACAGATTTTGGACTTCGGAAGTGGAGAGGTGGACCCGGAGTCGTTCTGTTGGTCACAGAATTAGGCCGCGGCTAGCAATGCGGAAGTCGGAATACCGAAACATAGGGTTTTTTCTAAAAAAGATAGAATACCTTCATTTGTAATTCGTCAATCGTCATTCGTCATTCGTCATTCGTCATTCGCAAGGGGCATTCGTCATGGTGCACCGCCTTTAAACCCCGCTTTCAAATGGTTGAGTTGCTTTTCAAATTGTCCGCGCATATCCTGCACCAGCTGCTGCCATTCTTCGTCGGCATCGAGGTTGGAAACAACTGCCGTACCCGTGATCGCATATTTTTTTTCCAGACGATCTTTAATTTGCAGGGAGCGCTTTTGCGCAGCCTCACGATAAGCTACCCGATAGTCATCAATCATCGAGCTGATTTGGGCAGTTTCAAAATGGCAGCAGGTATTTAGGATAGATAAAAATATACCGGTATCTGCATCCGGATCAAAACGGGAGAAAATTTCATCGATTAACGGGCTGTCATCTGACTGCCCGAATTCCGTCTTCAATTGTTCGTACTCAGCTTGAAATTGACTCGCGGGAATCAACCCATCCTGCAGTTTTTGCAGCATCCCTTTGATGCGACTGGCAACTTCCGATTGTTTCTGTGCCTGCTTTTCCTCATCGCTTAATTTCAGGTTTCTGGTTTTTTCCATAACCAGATCCAATGTACTTTTTATTTCACCCATTCGTATCGAGCCTTTCCAATAATAAATCAAATTAGATAATTTAACAATTTTACATCAAGCCTTGCTAAAGATTCTATAAAATCACAAGCACCAAAAACCAAATTCCAAATAATTTCCAAATCCCAAATTCGAAATACCAAACACGCCATAAAATTATAGCACCCTTGAAACCAATTCGGAATCAATCTTATCTATAGACAACGTAAAGGCTCGTGTTTTGGAAATTGCGAATTGAATATTGAGATTTTTTTGTAATTTGGTGCTTGAGATTTGGAATTTTGTTGTCATACTACCGCTCTAAATGTGAGCGACTTTGATCGACACAGCACCAAAGTTGAGGCACCCTCCAAAAATCACCCGGGTTCTATCAGCTTATCCATTATGAGTCCATGAAACACATCTCCACTGCCGGAGCTGAAAATCCACCCCAGATGCGTCAGGCACATGACACAATAACATATTCGCCACTTGTATCCCGCAAACCAGGTGAATTCGTCACTGGCCGCACCGGCATAACCGCACCCAATAACATTTTTGAAGCACCCGATGTCAAAAACAATACCATGGGGATTGGCAAAGGTGTGCCGGTGTGATCCCTGCATTGCAATTCGGTCATCAGGCCGGGTAATCGCCTGGCGGCATTGACGGCAGAGGATGTATTCCTCTTCCTCAGGTTCCGGCTCCTCGGCCTCTTTTTCAAGAACAGCAATGTCGCCTTCAGCATCAGATTGGTCCGCAGGCTCGCGTAGACACTGGATATTGACGGTGTCCCAACGAATCATGATGAAGATCCTTACACTTGTTTATTCGACTTCCCATATGGGATAGCTGACAGCTAGCCGTCAGTTTGCTAAATCTGCCACAATCGAGCATCATTTAACCATATCTTTTCTCGATCAGCCACATTTTTTTAGCGCCGATACAAATCCGTCGATAAGAACTGAGTACAAATAAACCCAAAAATATGCGCAGCATAAAATAATTAATCCGCGGCAGCTCCAATCTGAAAGCTTCCTTCAGCTATCAAAGAGCTATATCAAGTCCCCAATACGTTATTTTCCATGGCGGATTAATTATTGAAAAGTGACTTTTTAAGCACGGCCTTGTCATAGGCCCTGATGATGTCCCGGCGGCTGACAATTCCGACTAGACGTCCGGGGTCGCGGACGGACATCACGGGCAGCGTTGCGAAATCTTTGCGGCTTATTTTTTCCAGGGCCGCATAAAGATTATCATCGGCGGAAACGGTCACCACATCAGACGTCGCCAGATCCTTGGCCACCAACAGATGCTTGAGATCTTCATTGAATATGGCTTCGCTGTAATCGTTGAATGAAACAATGCCGGCAAGGCTGTTGTCGGAATCAAGCACCGGAAAACTGTTGAACTTGCTCTTGGCAATGATATCCGCCATGACCTCCATGGTGCATCCTTCGGATATCGTTTCGACCCCGCGGGTCATGACCTCGCTCACGCGGATGGACTTCAAGATATTGACTTCTTTGCCTTCTTTGATGTTGACTCCCCGTCGGCCCAGCTTCAAAGTGTAGATTGAATCCTTCAGCAATTGCCCGCTGGCAATCGCACCGATAATACAGGAGAACATCAACGGAAGTATAATTTTGTAGTCGCCGGTCATTTCAAACAGTATCAGGATAGCTGACAGGGGTCCATGGGTCGTCGCAGCCACGACGGCACCCATGCCGACAATACTGTATGCGCCGGGAGAGGCCGTTGTGGCCGGAAACAGGGTGTGGACCACCATTCCGAAAAAACCACCGGCCATGGCGCCCAAAAACAGGGATGGAGCGAAAATGCCGCCGGATCCGCCGGAACCGATGGTAATGGATGTCGCCAGGATCTTCACTACAACCAGCAGCAGCATGAGCCACCAGGCGATTTGCTGCATCAGCACCATATCCATAGCGCCATACCCAACCCCCAGGATCTGGGGGAATGCCAAGCCGAGAGCACCCAGGATCAACCCGCCGATGACGGCCTTGAGATACTCGGGAAATTTAAAGCTATCGAACAGGTCTTCAACCCGGTAGAGCGTTTTGGTAAATGTCACACCCACCACCGCGCAAAAAAGTCCCAGAAACAGGTAAATCGGAAATTCCCAGACACTGACCAGTTCATAAGTCGGAACGATGAAGGCCGGCGTATCCCCAAGGTAGGCGCGCGAGACCGCCGTAGCCACGACGGAAGAGATCACGATCGGACTGAAGGTGGCCAGCCCGAAATCTCCCAGAATGATTTCCAGCGCAAACATCGATCCGGCTATAGGGGCATTGAATGTCGCGGCAATGCCGGCGGCGGCCCCGCAACCGACCAGAGTTCGCATGCGATCTGCAGAGACTTTCAATATCTGTCCCAGAGTAGAGCCGATGGCAGAACCGATTTGCACGATGGGACCCTCTCGTCCAACTGAGCCACCGGTGCTGATACTGACGGCAGAAGCCAGAGATTTTACCAGAACAATCCGTTTCCGGATAATGCCGTTGCGCAGGGCCACGGCCTCCATCACCTCGGGCACCCCGTGTCCTTTGGCCTCCCTGGCCAGAAAATAAACCAATGGCCCCACAATGACCCCTCCCAATGCGGGAATCCAGATCTTGATGTGCCAGGGAATAGTTGCGACCACTTCGAGCAGTTCATCGGAAGATCCATAGGCGATCGTCTGCAGGAAATCGATCAGGTATCTAAATCCAATTGCACCGAATCCGCCGGCAATCCCAACCACTACGGCCAAAACGGCCATAATGGTGTGTTCGTTGGTTCGGATCTTTCGCAGAATCAACCAGTTAATGGAGAGCAAGCGGTTAAACATAGACGCATTCGCCTTCTGGAAGTTTAAAAATCCGGTCCGCAATACCCGCACACCAGGTCGTTCTCAAACTATCTTTTCCGAAATCGGATATCAAAATCCGGATCATTGCTAGCGGCATTCAAACCCACCCCTTAATATTTGAAAATATTTGTGATTTTTATGTTGCCGCTTGCGGTTCTGTCAAGAAATATATTGAGCACTTGACAAAATGTCAAAAGTGTATAGATTTGCGTCAAAAAAAGGGACCAAAGAAGTCGACAGATCTGATATGGTTAGCTGAACATCAGGTTGAGGAGGAAGGTATGCCGGTTTATGAATTTGAATGTTCCGAAGGGCACATCACCGAAGAGCTCGTTAAAATGGGGACTCAAAACACCAAATGTTCAAAGTGCCGTAAAAGGGCAAAAAAAATTATGTCGCAGTGCTCCTTTGAACTAAAAGGCGGCGGGTGGTATGCAGACGGTTATTCATCGAAAGGATCCAAAACCAGCAAGAAATCTGAATAAATTTTACTTTCTCGACAGATCGGACGTTCTGATCCAGCTGAGAGAGATCCATAAATCCAGCTTCACAAAAAATCATTTTCGTTCGCATAGCTGAATCCGACTTGATGCGGCAACAGGTCGGATTCTTTTATTTTGCGATTGTGACGAGTGAATTCAAACGCGATTAAGTGGTTTCCGCATTCGTAATTCAGCGGTTAACATCCGGCTATTTGGCATCAAATAACCGGTATCGAGCCGCCGGTATAACGTACCCAGCATCAAATATCAACTATCCGTCAACCACTATCCCGTCACCCGCAATCGGTAGCCGTCATCCGGAATCGGTTGTCTGGCTTTTATCGTACAAGCGTCATGTCCGTCAAATGTCAATTCTCAGAGCTGACTTTCCCCAACGATCCAATTTATGCAATTGCAGCCGGGAAGTATATAGCTGAAATTGCTAAAAAAATCGGTTTTGACGCAAAAGATGTCCGAAAAATCGAACGCGGACTAAACAAAGCGGTGATTGCGATCATCGATTATTCATTTGATCCTGAAGAAAGGGCAACCCTGGGACTGACCTGCGAGTTGATTGCAACGGGCATCCAGATCACGCTTAAAGATAAAGGGCTGCCATTTGGCGATACCTTGACGCAGCACGACGTCGATAGCGCCGTTGACGATGCGACAGCTAACTTCCGGGCGCACGTCATCCAATTAAAAAAGTATGTGGATGAAGTCTCCCTGCATAACCTCGGGCATAAAGGTAAAGAGATTGTTCTGGTTAAACATCTCACACCCAAAACCATCACCGACTATTATGCCGAATGTGAGCTGGAACCATACGATATCCCCGGTACCACCTCAGAAACCTCAGATGATAATGAGACGTATACCGTTCGGAGGATGAGGGTATCCGAAGCCGTCGAGGTATCCAAGACCGTTTATCGCGCTTATGGTTATTCATATGCCAGGGAATTCATGTATTTTCCTGAAAAAATCGTCGCCTTAAACGAAAGCGGCCAGTTGCAATCGGCTGTGGTAATCGTCGGCGATAATACAATAGCCGGCCATTGCGCGCTGCAATATTGGGAGGCAAATCCGCGGGTGGCCGAAATGGTGGCGGGAGTCGTTAAACCGGAGTTTCGTTCCCGCGGCTATTTTGCCAAACTGGCTGAATTTTTAATGAATGAAGCGGCCGGCAAAGCGCTTCTGGGCATATTCGTGCACACCGTAAGCAATCACACTTATTCCCAGAAAACCGGGCATCGGGCGGGACTCCATGATTGCGCGATTCGGCTGGGTTTGGTTTCTCCGACGACTGTCTTTAAAGGGTTTTCTGATACACTGCATCAAAAATTAAGCATTTTGATTCAATTCAAATACATGTCCAAACCATCATCTCTGACCCTGCACTTGCCGGAATCCCATCAAAACATGGTCGCTCTAATCTATCAAAACTTAGGGGTTTCACCCTGTTTTTCCCTGAACTGTAAAAATGGTAAAGCCGGTCCGCAGTCGAAATTCAAAATTCAGGTGGTTACACCGTTAAATTTTGCCCGCATCACGGTGGAAAAATACGGCAAGAATATCGTGGCGGAAATAAGGGCTGAACTTAAAGCGCTATGCTACAAGAAGATCGAGGCCGTCAATTTATACCTGAACCTGTTCGATCCCCTGACAGCCGTTATGACAGAAGAATTTGAAAAAATGGGGTTCTTCTTCGCCGGCGTCATGCCGGGCGGCCTCGCTGTTGGAGATGCCCTGATATTGCAGTATCTGAACAATGTTCCGATCGACTATAGCCAAATCAAAATCACCTCCGATATCGCGCAACGGATGCTTGCCTACATCAAGAACCTGGATCCGAATACGGGTTAACGTAAGACAGCTCCAAAAAGTTTGAAAAATGACATCCAAATATCAGGCTCACCGTTTCACGTTTTATTGACACATCGCCATCAACATGATAGCCGATAGGCCAATCGGTTTTGAATCCAAATTGGGGTAATTTTGTAATATCTGGAGTAATATGAAGATTTTTTTGAATCGCTTTTTTCGTGCGGTCAAATTGGATGTCAGCCTGTTCCAAGAAATTATAGAAGATCCCAAGACTTTCAATCAGGCCCTGATCGTCGTGTTAATCTACAGCATGATGTCGGCCTGGGGGACTTTCGGCAGAGCAGGGGCAGTCGGCAACAATATCGGTATGATCACGACATTGCTGGGTTGGTACGTCTGGGCTTTTTCGACCTACATGGTCGGTGCGCGAATGTTGCCTGAAGCCGGAACCGAACCGGATCGGAAAACAATTCTGCGGGTAATTGGTTTTGCCTGTGCGCCGGGCATCGTGAGAATACTGGGATTTATTCAGGGTTTTGGCCTGATTGTCATACTTATCGCTTTTATCTGGATGGTTGCGGCCGCGACAATCGGGGTAAAACAGGCAATGAATTATGAAAGCACGGCGCGTGCCCTGGGTGTTTGCATCATCGGTCTACTCATCAGTATCATCTTTCAGTTAATTATGTTTGTCATTTTATTTCAAGCATTCCCTGTTTCAAGTTAATTGCATCCGTTTTCTTCTGAAAGCCATATTCCGTTATTTCTATGGCAGTTATTCCGCTGTCAGTTTGTTCGATAACGATCACTTTGTAGAAATCGGCAAGGCGACCGTCTCTTCCTACACCGACAGCTTCCTGAATTCCGCCGGCTACCTGAAAAAGGTAATTCAGCACGATCCGCAAGCCGTATATATGGCGATTACTCAAAACCACCTGCCGTCGGCGGGTGGTTCACTGGTCCACCCCCACCTGCAGATCAATGCTGACTGTATCGCCGGGAACCATCATCGCATCCTGATGCAGAGAGCTCAAGAATATGAACTTTCCTGCGGTCGATATTTGTTTTCCGATTATCTCGAGCACGAAAAGTCTGAAGGAACCCGCTATATCGGTCAGACCGGATCATGGGAGTGGGTCGCAGCCTTTGCTCCCGAGGGATTTTTTGAGATATGGGGCTTGCTGCCGGAGACGACCTCAACCCGGAACGTCAAGGCCGGCGACTGGGCTGATCTTGCCCGGGGCGTCATCAACATCCAGCACTTTTATCGCAGTCTTCATCGCAATGGATATAATCTGGGACTGTTGGCAGTTGAAAGCCCGGACAGTTGCCTGGAATTGCGGGCGGTAATCATCGTACGCGCCAATTACGCCCCCTGGGTCCGCAGCGATTTTACCGGCTACGAAGTCATGCTGGGCGATATGACCACCTTTGTCGCACCGGAGAAAACCGCCCGATGGGCACGACCTTTTTTTCAGGCTGGCTAACTACAGGTTGAGTTCGTCTGCGGCTTCTCTGAGCACTGCTGCGCTGCGGTGAAGGGCCTGCTCCTCCTCACTCGATAGTATCGGTTGAATGGTGGTTTCGATTCCCCTGGCCTTCAGCACCCGCGGCAGCGAGAGGCTGACGCCGTCGACACCGACAACATTCGAAAGGGTCAGCACTGCACCTTCATCATCGCGAATGGCTTTTGCGATTCGGGCGATGCCGGCTCCGATTCCATAGTAGGTGGCGCCCTTGCCGTCGATGATGCGGTAAGCCGCGTGGCGCACCCCCTTATCAATTTTTGCTTTAACCTCGTCGGTCAGGGGGCGGCCGATTTGTTCGGCATATTCGTAAAGGGGCACCCCGCCGATTTTACCGCTTGACCAGGCCAGAACCTCGGAATCACCATGCTCGCCCAGAACGTAGGCATGCACCGAGTGGGGCGCCAGACATAGATGCTCTGACAGGAGTGTCCGAAATCGGGCCGTGTCGAGAATCGTCCCGGACCCAATCACGCGCTCGGACGGCAGACCGGAGATCTTCGTCACCACCTGGGTCATGATATCGACCGGGTTGGAAACCACCACCAGAATTGAATCCGGTGCATGCTCGAGAACCCGGGGCACAACTTGTTCGAATACCGTGACATTGCGTTCCAGCAACTGCAGGCGGGATTCCCCGGGTTTTTGCCCCACACCGCATGCCAGCACGACCAAGCGAGCCCCCTTCAATTTCGAATAATCGCCGGCCGTTATCCGCGCCGGTTTGCCGAACGGCACCGCGTGGAGAATATCTTCTGCATGGGCAAACGCCAGGTCTGGATTGATATCGACGAGCACCAGTTCCGTTGCAGCGCCGACCAGCGCCATGGCAAAAACCCCCGAACTGCCGACAAAACCGCAGCCAATTGTTCCAATTTTCATTAGATCGTATCTCCTTAATAAAGTCAGTAATTGAGGGTAATACCGGAGGCTTTCAAGTCAAGGAATTCAACATTGAGACAGATAAGACTGATGAGGGGGATTTAAAATTTACGTTGATTTGCACGGCACCGAAATCTCCGCAAAGATGCTAATGCGGTCGATAATTGGCGACGTAGAAGTC
>JASJCE010000297.1 GCA_030066155.1 Desulfobacterales bacterium
GACAAAGCCGACGCTATCGGCGATGAACCGGTTTATCTGGGTAAGGAAATTGTTGGCCGCGTCACATCCGGCGGATATGGTCAGGTGGTCCAAAAGAGTCTTGCCATGGCCTATATCAAAACCGAGTTGGCCAAACAGGGACTCGGCTTGAAATAACCATTTTGGGTGAACGGTACCAGGCTGAAGTGGTCCCAATCCCGTACTACGATCCGGATAATAAACGGCTCAGATGCTAGTACCCTGGCATGGTGTAAATCATGGGTTCTGGCGAAATGTTACTTTAAATAATTCATTCAGCTTTTATTCCCTAAAAATTTTGGATTTGGGATTTTAGATTTTGGATTTAAGGTAATCTGTCGGTTTAATAAAAATTGATAGAGCGACTTGTCGGGTCGTAGCCGAAGGCGAAGCCTGAAGCGATACAACAAATCCGCAATCCCAAATCCAGAAATGCTGCTAAAAGTTGGTTGAACGGAATAAAAACCGGTTGAAAATTAAAGCCATGTTGCAAGTGATTTTCATCTCCCCACTAATACCCTAACCCGGGTCAACCGGTCGGCGCGCAGCGGTGATCCCGCTTATCCGGCGAATTGAAGATTGATCTGCCGAAGGCGGAGTGGTATCGCCCGCGGCCTGCGCAGTCATTTTGGCGAAACAGATTCGCGCGATCTTTTTTTAATTGAAAGAATTGCTTAAATATTCGATAATGGATGTGAGGTCGTTGCCATGAGAAGAATATCTAGAAGCGGAATCGGTACAACATCAGGTTTTGGACTAAGTGCCTATTCCCGGGACGAGTTGGACTCCATCCATTACACCACCCTGCAAATACTCCAGGACACGGGCATAAAAGTCATGAGTGAGAAGGCCCTGGAAGTATTTCACGGCGGCGGCGCCTCCGTTGAACGGATCGGCAACTACGGCATCGTCAAACTTCCGTCGTATCTGATTGAAGACTGCACCCACTGGGCGCCGCGCTCAATTGTTTACGATGCCCGCAACCCGAACGACGACTACGTGGCCGAGCCCAATCGGGTTGGCTTTACCACTTTTGGCGGCTGTATCAATGTTATCGATCCGGCAACCCACCAGCTTCGGCCAACCACCAAAAAAGACTGCGGCGAAATTACGCGGGTATGCGACTATCTGGATGAAATTAGCGTGACGACAAGAGCTGTCAACTCTACCGATACCCCGGAGGCAACCCAATCTGTTCACAACCTGGAGGCGATGCTTTGCAATACCGGCAAGCATATTTTTCTGGGTGCTGATTCTGCCAGGGCCCTGCAGGTCATGGTCGAATTGGCCGCCGCATGTGTGGGCGGAAAGGAAGCATTTGAGCGGCGCCCGATTTTCACGGTCAGCGTTTGCCCGCTAAGCCCATTGACGCTTCCCCCCAACACCTGTGATGTGATAATGGAATCCGCCAATAACGGGGTGGGGATAATGATTATGCCCATGGCCCTGTCCGGCGGAACCACAACGGCCACCCTGGCCGGCACCCTGGCGATTCACAACGCCGAAGTCCTGAGCAGTATGGTGTTGGCCCAATTGATGAAAAAGGGCCTGCCCTGCACCTATGGCAGTACCAGCACCATTTTGGATTTGCGGTTTGGAATAACCGCCGTCGGCGCTCCGGAATACGGTATGATCAATGCGTCGATCACAAAACTGGCCCAGTACTACCGGCTGCCCAGCTTCGTCGGCGGCGGTGCTTCCGACAGCAAGGAGCCGGACAATCAGGCCGGCTATGAATTTACCCTGAGCGCCACGTTGAGCGCTTTGGCCGGCGCCAACATCGTATTCGGATCAGGGGTTTTGGAGCAGGGCCTGACGATTGATTACGCCAAGCTGATCCTGGACGCCGAAATGATCCGAATGATTCAGACCGCTACCAGGGGCGTGGCAATTTCCGATGAAACCCTGGCCTTCGATATCATCCATGAGGTCGGTCCCGGGGGTGCTTATATATCCCACGATCATACCTTCAACTCCATGCGGAGTCAGTCCCGGTCCGAATTATTTGATCGCAGAAGCCGAGGCAACTGGATGAAAAAGACCGGGGGTGAGGCCGTGATAGCTCGGGCCTATGCGGCGGCAGAAAAAATCATTGAAGAGCATCAACCGCACCCGCTGCCTGATGGCACCGGCAAGATCTTAAGAGAAATGGTCATCGAATTCGACAAGGAACAGGGACTGAAATGAAATTAAAAGGCGGACCACAATATGTTGTATCCGCCTTTTGTAGTGGAAATCGATAAAAGAAAAATAAGAACTATAAATTTGTAATTTTATGCTAAATATTGAAAACTTAAAAAAACTAACCTCTTCAGGCGATGGGTACTATGCGAACCACCAACGCTCAGCCAACCGTTGACCATCCATTTCATAATTGCCGGCAATTTTACCATGGCGCAACTTGTTTGAATTGGCTGCTACAATTTTTGCAAACATGGGGATAACCTGTCCTCCCTCATTGGAAACAATGGCTTGCATTTCAGCGTAAATTTCAGCCCGTTTTGCTTCATTGAGTTCGGCCCGGGCTTCCACCAAGAGTTTATTGAACCGCTCATGGTTCCAGAAGGTGTCATTCCAGCCGGCACCTGCGGCATAAGCGGTGGAGAACATCAAATCCGGGGTCACCCGTCCACCCCAGTAACACATGCACCATTCTTTTTTCATCCAGACATTGGACCAGTAACCATCATTGGGCTCTCGAACCACTTCAATATTAATACCGGCTTTAGCGGCATGTTCGCGGTACAGCAAAGATGCATCCACCGCTCCACCAAATGCGGCTTCGGCCGCATGCAGTTTGAAGGCGTGTCCCTGCATGCCTGCTTTTTTGATGTGCCATTTGGCTTTTTCAGGATCGTAAACCCGTTGCGGTAGATTCTTTGCAAAGTATTTCTGGATAGAGCCTATGGGATGATCGTTGCCCACTTCGCCGTATCCGCGCAGGACGGTTTTGACCAAAGCATCCCGATCTACCGCCAATTTGAGGGCCATGCGCACGTCACTATTGTCATATGGCGCCATATCTGTGCGCATGGGAACCGAGTAATGGGTGGTGCTGGGGGTGGCGGTGATCTCAACCCCAGGCGTTCTCTTGAAAAGATGTACTGTTTTTAGGTCGCAACGGTCCATGAAATCGATTTCTCCGGTTTTGAGTGCGGTGGTACGGGCATTTGTATCTGCAATACCCAGTGTTTCGACTTCATCAAAATGAGCCCGACCTTCCTTCCAGTAGTTGGGATTGCGGACCGTAAAAACTCGAACTCCGGCTTCCCATTTTTTGAGTACATAACCACCGGTTCCAATTCCCTTGTCCCAATCCTTGCCTTCGGTTCCAGCCGGAGCAATCGACAGATGATAATCACTCATAATAAAGGGAAAATCAGCGTTGCCACCTTCGAGAGTAAAAACAACGGTATGTTTACCGTCGGCCTTGATATCTTTGATGGGCTCCACAATTCCTTTGGCAGCCGATTTGGTGTCTTTCTTACGATGGTGATTAATGGAATACACAACATCTTCGGCTGTCATGGTTTTGCCATTGTGAAATTCAATCCCTTTGCGTAGTTTAAAGGTCCATTGAGCCGCATCTGGTGACGATTCCCAACTGGCGGCCAATTCAGGAATAGCCTCAAAATTTTGATCGATCTCCACCAGGCAGTTACGCGTCTGCATATTAATAAATTGATTCATATTGGACACAACTAAACCGGGATCCAGAGAATCGGTAGTGGATCCACCCGTCAAACCGGCACGCAATCGCCCCCCTTTTTTGGGCGTTTCAGCGGTGGCAATTTGTGCCAGCAGGGTCGGCGAGATGGCCACCCCCAAGCCCAATGCCGATAGACGGGTAATGAATTCACGACGCGTAATTTTTCCTTCTTTTTGCAAACGCTCAAGCTCTTTTACCCCTGACATAATATGCCTCCTTATTGAAAATTAAAAAAGAATTAACAAGAAGCTTGGGAATGAACTACCAAGAACGAATTCGGTTTTAAAATGTTTTAGAGCACTAGTTAACAGCAGCAACTCAAACTTAGATTCAGCTGTATTTCGGTTTTCTGACAACCAGAACCGAGCACTTGGAATATCTGATAATCTTGGAGGCCGTGTTTCCCCATAAAAACTCCTCAAAGGCTGTTTGACCATGCGTTGCGATGACCACCATATCTGCGTTGATTTTCTTCTGTAAACTTAGTATCTCTTTTGATGGTATTCCTCTCAGAACTTTCGTCTCAATGTCCACCTTTTGCGCCTCGGGGAATTTTTTGATTTGTTCTTCAAAATACTCTTTACTTTGCTTTTCCAAATCTTTCATTATCTTCTTTTGACCTTCCTTATCGAATCGATCCAACGCAAAGATATCAGGTGCGTCAGCGACCACATGGCTAAGATATATTTTCGCATCGCATGCTTCGGCAAGATCAAGCGCCTTTTGGAATGCTGAATCGGAATAGTCAGAAAAATCGGTAGGAACAATTATCTTATCGACGTTAAACATAAAATCCTCCTTTAATGGGAAAATTGGAATGCTTCCCTCGGGATGAGCTATCCCGGGGAAATGATCCCGCTCTGATGAATCCGGATCACCAACGCCTGAGATTACGGATAGATCCGAATTCTGTCATGGTCGCAGACATGCTCCAAGGAACCTGCTCAAGAGGTCCTTTTCCAGATCTTGGTCGGTTACTTCAGCCAGGACTCGACGCGCTTCGGATTGCCGCGCATCCAGCGTTTGGCATTGTCATAGGGACTGCCCCCCATCTCGTTCCAGAGCAGGAGCTGTTCCATTTCCTCAGGAGCCCAGCTGAAGTTGTCTAAAAACTTGTAGACATCGGGCATGTCCTCCTTCAACCCCTTTCGAACCAAGGTATGAATCTTGCCTTCGCTCCCCCACATGTTTTTGGGATCATCGAGGAACTTCAGCTTCCAGCGACCAAACTTCCAGTGCGGGGTCCAGCCCAGGACCACGATCCATTTTCTCTTTTTGATGGCGTTGGCGAGCTCGGCGGTCATGGAGACCTCAGTTCCGGGGATGAGCTCGAAATCTTCCAGATCATACGCTGCGATCAACTTTTCCCGCATGATGGTCATCATGCCCGAATCCGATTCGATGCCGATGATCTTGCCGTTAAATTCATCGTAATGATCTTTGATTTCCTGGATCGATTCGATTTTCATGTACGGCTCAGTGTGCTGGCCGTCTTGTGCCAGAAGCCAGGTGCTTGATACCTGGGGCACGACCAGTCCGGTCCGCGTTCCCTCAAGATTCGCACCCAGGTCAACAAAGCGGCCCTTATTCTTATCGTAATAGCTATTCTGTTCCGGAAGCCATGCTCCCACGATGGCGTCCTGGCTTCCGTTGGAAACCGACTCATACTGGTCTGTTACGCTCAGCCGCTTGATTATGCATCTATGGCCGAGTTTCTCCCTTATTACGGCCTTGACCAGATTGGTGCTGGCGATCTCCGAGGACCATTCCTCATAAGCGATTCGGACCGTTTTTTTTTCGGCACATGCCGGTGTGCTCGACCATGTTGCGAAAATTGCCAGCGCAACTAGGAGAATGATCGGATTTCGAAACCCATTATTTTTCATAACGGACCTCCTTATTTCTATTTTGAGAATATACAATTTTACTGCTAAGCTTTTGCCGCTTTCTTTGCAGCTTCCCTCTCAGCCAACAGTTTTTCAATTATCGCGTCCGGGTGTTCGTGGATGTGCGGAAACATTTCTTCGCGATATTCTTTTAACCCCTTTTGCAAACTCCAGATCATAAACAATATTACCAAACCAAAGGGCACACCGGCAAGGGTGACTGCCGTTTGGAGTGCCACCAGCCCGCCGCCGAGCAACAGGGCGGCCGCCACGGCCCCTTCCATCCACGACCAGTAAATACGCTGCGGCACCGGTGGTTCGATGTGCCCGCCGGCGGTGATCATGTCGATGACCAGGGAACCGGAGTCCGAGGAGGTCACGAAGAAGATCACCACGACAAATATGGAAATGAAGCACGTAATCCAGGACAGCGGGAATTGTTGCAGGAACACAAATAAGGCCGAGGAAAAATTCTCCTGAACCGCTTTGGCAATGCCGCCGGAACCGAAAAGCTCGATCCACAGGGCAGACCCGCCAAAGACGCTCATCCAAACAAACGTAATCAGGATCGGAACCACGAGAACACCCCCGATGAATTCGCGCACCGTGCGGCCGTATGAGATGCGGCCGATGAACATACCCACAAAGGGTCCCCACGCGATCCACCAGGCCCAATAAAAGATCGTCCACCCGTTCTGCCACTTACCGCCTGACCAGGATTCGCTCCAGAAACTAACCGATATAAGGTTCTGAAGATATTCACCGACAGAATCAAGAAAGACATTGGCGATAAACAGGGTGGGGCCCAAAACAAGAACAAAGGCAAAGAGCGTGCCGGCCAACCACATGTTGATGACGCTGACCCGTTTGATGCCGGCTTTAAGGCCCAGGACCACGGAGGTGCAGGCAAAGGCCGTAATGATCGCAATCAAGAGAACCTGGACATACCCGTTAATCGGGACGCCAAACAGATAGTTCAGCCCCGAGTTGACCTGCTGACAGCCGAGTCCGAGTGACGTGGACACACCGAAAAGGGTGCAGGCCGTGGCAAAGATATCGATGAAATGACCGATCCAGCCGTAGATACGGTTACCGATCAGCGGGTAAAAAACCGTGCGCACCGACAGCGGCAGTCCCCGATTAAAGGTCGCAAAGGCCAGGGACAACCCGACCAGGGCGTAAACCCCCCAGCCGTGGAAGCCCCAGTGCAAAAAGGTATAGAGCATAGCGGTTTTGGCCGCTTCCGGGGTACCGGCATCGGCGTCAAGGGGTGGCGCCACGAAGTGATACATGGGTTCACCCACGCCGAAGTACAACAGGCCGATTCCCAGCCCCGCGCTGAACAGCATGGCGACCCAGGCCGGATTGGAAAACTCGGGTTCCGCATCAGACCCTCCAATTCTAACGTCCGAATATTTGCTGAAAATCAGGTAAATGCAATAGATAAAAACGACGTTCATCGTCAAAACCATAAACCAGCCGAAGTATTCCATGGCCCCGCCAAATAGCATCTTAAAAACATTGCCCAAGACAGTCTGCAAGGGAATGGTGATTACCACAAACCCGATAATGAACGCAGACGAAATCCAGAACGTCGCCGGTTGAATGTGATATTGAAACTTTCCGGTCTTTTTTTCCTTTACAGCACATTTGTCGGGCATGATAAGAACCTCCTTTTGGCTAAGGGATTAATCTCCTGACAGAATTGTTTTGTGTGAAAAAATCGATCCCATCCTTTCCTTGCACCTTGTTAGTACCCAGGTGGGAGTCCTTGATTCCGCCAAAGGGCAGATAGGGATGGGGTGCCGGGATGCCCACATTGACACCGACCATCCCTACATTAGCCTCTTTGATGAAATGCTCGGTGTATCCAAGATTCTGGGTAAAGATGCATGCCCCATTACCGAATTCCTGCTTACGGATCAAATCAAGTGCCGTGTTAATACAGCCCACCTTGACTACGGAGACTACGGGTCCGAAAATTTCTTCTCTGTAAATGGTCATTTCGGGTGTCACACCTGTAAATATGGTGGGGCCGACATAGTAACCGTATTTATTCCTTTTAACGTTTAACACTAGTCATGGACAGCTTGCGATCGAAATTCACATCTTGGTTCGTTCATTCTTGGGATCATAAGGAGAACGGATGTGTACCTTGGCCGGAACCATCTGACCCTGAACTTCGAGCTCATATTTGCCGTTTAGGATCCATTCCTCCGTAATGGAATCCTCATGTTTCACATAGCCCATACCAACGGCAGATCCCACCTTGTAGCCATATGCACCGGATCGTAAATTATCCATCCAAACACCGTCTCGATACATGGGTTCACCGCCGTAAAGCATAATTTCCGGGGCATCCAATTTAAACATGACCAGTTTCCGTTTGAGGCCCGCTTCCTTTTGTTTTAACAGGGCATCGCGTCCGATGAAGTCGCCTTTATCCAGCTTTACGCCAAAGCCCAGGCCTGCTTCGTATGGGGTTTCATCCGGTGTGATATCAGACTCCCAGTGACGATATCCGGTTTCCAGACGCAGTGAGTTGACTGCCTGCATCCCCACCAGACGCAAACCGAACTGTTTGCCTTTTTCCAGGATCTCATCGAACACCGCAAGGGCGAACATGGTCGGAACGTATAGCTCCCATCCCAGTTCGCCGACATAGGACATTCTCAGCGCCCAGGGCCTGGCATAGGCCACATCGATTTCCCGGGCTGTGCCATAGGGAAAGGCTTCGTTGGATAAGTTGGCACTGGTAAGCGTTTGCAGCAAATCCCGGGACTTGGGGCCCATGAGGGCCAGCATGGCATATCCATGGGTCACATCGGTGATGGCGACGCGGGCATCTACCGGGATTTGGCGATTGAAGTAATCATAATCGTGAACCAGCGTGGCGGCGGC
>JASJCE010000298.1 GCA_030066155.1 Desulfobacterales bacterium
GCACCGCAGGCCGTGACAACTTTTTCAGCCTGCTTGAGATCGGCTCGATAGTCGATTTCACACCACTGCAACCCCTCGATCAAACAGGTCCAAACCGGCATGCGTCTCGCCATTTCATCGATTACCGCGAGATACCATTTGGTCTGGGACCGGGGATCACGCAATGCGCCTTCAACAGCATCACAAAACATTTTCGGCCCCTGGTCCCGGAACAAGATCATACCGATGGATTCTCCGTCTACCTGATCGGGGATCAGGTCCTTACCGATTTTGACCAGCCGGCACCCGTCCAATTCAACTTTCATATCGTCGTCGTCGTATTGAGTTTTCTGGCTCACGACCACGGTGACAGGACGGTTTTCGGCCTCGAGCAGCCGGTTTATAACAGCCGCCTCAAACAATGTATCCCCGTTCAATAAGATGAAATCTTCATCCATTTCGTCATGGGCCGCCCAGCAGCTGACGAGATTATCGGAAACGGCATAGGCCGAGTTGTAGACCGTTCGAACCCGATCGGTACCGTAGCGGGACCGCAGAATCCGCTCGACTTTGTCAGCCCGATATCCCAATACCACGGTTACCTGTTCAATTCCGCTTTTGGCAAGTTCATCAATTTGCCATTCAATCACAGTTTGCCCCATAATGGGGAGGATACACTTTGGGGAATTCGCGGTAAGCGGTAAAAGGCGTTTTCCCTGCCCTGCACTGAGTATGACAGCTTTCATCATCGATTATCTTTCATCCCCAACCCATGCGGGTTGTCATCAATACGGTGCAAAAAAAAGTTGCAACGAGATACCATACCAAAGAAGGATCAATTATCGTTGAGCTTCAAGCCCATTGTTTCATCGAAGAAATTGATCGCGTTTTTCAAGATGTCCTGGAAATAGTCTACCTGATCGGGAGATAAGCCGAGGGAAACCGATATGGTGCCGAAAACATCTGCCTGGGTACGCTTGATTTCTTTTAAAATCTTTTCACCCTTTTCAGTCAGAGAGACGGTTGTGACGCGCTGATTTTCAGGCAAGATTCGTTTATCGACAAGTTTTTTGTCTTTCCACAGTTTGGTGATTGTAGTTGAGATGGTGCTATTGCTGACGGTTGGATATAAACTTCCGATTTCGGAAATGCTCATGGAGCCCTTCATTCCAATCAACTCGATAATCAGGCTCTCGCGGTCGGTTAAGTCACCAACTTTCTGTTCCGAGATTTTGGAGGCCATGTATAGCCGGACCCTGAAGGCCATATCATAGATCAGCGATTCTGTGCTCTGAGACATCTGCTCCCCTTATAAGAACGCAAAACTCCGTAATTTAGCCTAAACCCTATTCTTCATCATTGCCTACAGGAAAGTATTTATAATACAAAAAATATGGTTTGTAAAGATTTCTTTGTCAAAAAATAAAAAAAACTTAATAATTCTATTTCTGAAATATTTAGTATCCGTTAATTTTTGCTTTGAAAATTTCAGCTTTTCGCCACTATTACGAAATACAATATTTCGTCATGCAATATTTATTCCAGACGAAAGTTCCCGATATATTGATATCGTTGCTGCTCCTTAACCTTTGGCATTGCCACTTTAAATCAGGTCTGAAGAAGGCGTCTCCAACCGATTTATCTATATCAAAACGATTCGAAAACCGAAAAATTCTTAAATTTTAATTATATCAGATGCCACAATAATATCAATATTGACCTGATAATGTGACCTGTGTATCATGGCCGGATGACTGCGAAGGCTTATCTTTAACCAGCCAATTCTAAGGATCTCGGCATGAATACGATCGAACCGGTTGAGGCAGATCTATCCGACAATCCCACTCATGCGCTTCAAATATCCAAGGTCTCGAGTCGCAACGACCAAAAAGATTTCATCCGGCTGCCGTGGTCAATTTATTCTGACGATCCAGCCTGGGTCCCCCCGCTTTTGCTCGAAAGGCGCATGCAACTGTCTCCGAAAAATCCCTATTTTGATCATGCCGAATTTTGCTCCTGGATAGCTTACCGGAACGGACTGCCGGTCGGACGGGTTAGCGCTCAAATTGACCAACTCCACATTCAACGTTACCAGGACAATACCGGCTTTTTCGGCATGTTGGAGGCCAAGGAAGACGTCCGGATCTTCCGCTTGTTGCTGAAAACCGCGGAAAATTGGTTACAGGAGCAAGGCATGCAAAAGATATGCGGGCCGTTTAATCTATCGATCAATCAGGAGCTGGGTTTGCTGGTGGATGGATTCGACACGCCGCCGTCCCTGATGATGGGCCATGCCCGTCCTTATTATGCCCGTATGATGGAAGACGTCGGATATGTGAAAGAAAAGGACCTCCTCGCGTATATAATTAATTCAAACTTTGAAATGACGGCAGCCGCCAACCGGCTATTATCAAAAACCGGCAGTAACATTTATATCAGAAATCTGCAAAAATCAAATTTCTTGAAAGAACTGGACATTATTAGAGACATTTTCAACGATGCCTGGTCCAGCAATTGGAATTTTGTGCCGTTTACCAATGCCGAGTTCGAACACCTAGGCAAGGATCTAAAGTTGCTGGCCGATGAGGAACTGGTAAAAATTGCCGAGATCGACGGTCAGCCGGCGGCCTTTATCGTAGTTCTGCCCAATCTCAATGAAGTGATCCGGGATCTCAACGGCAAACTGCTGCCCTTTGGCTGGCTCAAAATGCTGTGGCGGCTTAAAGTTAAATTTCCCGAGTCAGCAAGAATCCCGTTAATGGGCGTCCGGCGTCGGTACCATGACAGCCTGATGGGAGCTGCCCTGGCATTTGGCATTATCGGCGCCGTTCAGAAGCCAGCGATAAAAAAAGGAATAAAGGAAGTTGAGCTCTCCTGGATCCTGGAGGATAATATGGGAATGCGCAACATCATTGAGTCCATTGATGGAAAGGTTTATAAGACTTACCGTATCTATGGCAAACAGATGTCGGAAGACTAAGGACCCGTCTTCGCTCTTCAGGCTTCGCTTTCAGCTTCGACCCGACGCGTTGAGCTACGCCGCGGCAAGCAGAAGACAGAAGTCAGATGAAAGAAGTTGAGAAGTTCAGAAGTTCAGAGGATGAGACTGGAATGGAGCAGAATGCGGAAAAGCAGAAGAATAGTTATTTGTTATTCGTTATTTGGTTATTAGACATTTTAGGCATTTTGTCGGTTGCCTAGTCCCTATTCCCTTTATCATTTCGTGAATTTTCATATGGCCGACTCTCACCAAAAATTCTCCGCCTTGGTTCTGGCAGCCGATCGTGGACCAGATGACCCGGTTGCCCGGGCAGCCGGTGTCCCGTGCAAGTCTTTGACAACGATTGGCGGCATCCCGATGATTTTTCGGGTCATCGATGCGCTGGATGCATCCTCGGAAATTGGTGCTGTTAATTTATGCGGCCCGCCGGAATCCATCGTGAATCAAGTTGGTGCCCTTAAAAATCTCATCACATCAGACAGGGTCGAATGGTTTCCAAACCAGGCAACACCGAGCACCAGCGCGTATTATGTGCTTCAGCGCCTGCCGTTGGAATCGCCGGTATTATTGACAACCGCGGACCACGCATTGCTGAACACGAGAATTACAGATCACTTCTGCCGCCATGCTCGAAAGTCCGGCTGCGACGTCGTGATCGGTATCGCCCGCCATGATATGGTCAGAAAAGCCTATCCTCAGACCCGCAGAACGGCTACGAAATTTGCAGACGGCGCCTATTGCGGCTGCAACTTGTTCGCCTTTCTGACAACTCGTGCCCGAACTGCCGCCGATTTTTGGCGCCAGGTCGAAGCCCAGCGCAAAAGTCCACTGCGCGTGATTAAGGTATTGGGGTGGACCACAGTGATCCGCTTTCTGTTGGGACGGTTGACGCTGGGTGATGCGCTAAAACGGATTTCGAGCCGTCTCGGCTTCAAGGCCGGTGCCGTTATCCTGCCTTTTGCCGAGGCGGCGATCGATGTCGACACGATCGATGATCGAGAACTGGTCGAAAAAATTGTTGCTTTAGAAAATCCTCGATAAGATCGTCAGTGCGCTATGGAATAGCGATTGGTGGTATAGCCGGCACGCCAGTCGTCCACATTGAAGGCATGCACGACCGCTTTGGCCTTTTTAAGATCAGCGGGGAAATCAACCTCGCACCATTGATAGCCATTTATCGGACATGTCCAGACAGATGAGCTCTGGGCCATATCATTGATAACAGACAGATACCATTTCCCGCAGGCAGATGAATCCCTTAAGGCGTTTTCAACTGCTCGACAAAAGCGTGCGGGCCCGTCCAGGCGAAAGAGGATCATGCCGATTGATTCAGCGTCGACGATGTCGGCATCCAGGTCCTTTCCGATCCGGACAAGCCTTTCCCCATCGAGGGCAACCTTCATGTCATCCGCATCGTAATGATGTTTGCGGTGGGTAGCCACGGTAATCGGCTTCAGCGGTGAATGCAGCAATCGATTCAATACAGCGCCTTCAAAAAGGGTATCGCCGTTCAGCAGAATAAATGGCTCGTTCATTTCAGCCCTGGCTACCCAGCAGCTGATCAAATTGTCTGCCCAGTTATAGGTCGGGTTATACAAAACTTTGACCCGGCTGGAATCAAAGCGGCTGTGCAGCAGGTGCGAAACCTTGTCAGCCTGATAACCGACAACGACCACGACCTGTTCGATCCCGCCTTTGAAAAGCTCGTTGATTTGCCATTCAATCAGCGATACGCCTTCTATATTAACAAGACACTTCGGATTGTCGGCAGTTAACGGCATCAGTCGTTTTCCCTGGCCGGCACTTAAAATTACTGCTTTCATAGATCAAAACCTTTTATTGAGTACTGGAGGTTGATGACATCCAGTATTTCGATTTCGAAGTCTGAATTACGAAATTCGGATCATCGGCCCCTAAGGGTCATGCATTTACGGTCGCAGGTTCATTCAGTCTTAATTCCAGCAATTCATCAAAAAAACCGATGGAACTTTTAAGAATTATATGAAACGATTCATTTTGTTCGGCGGTCAAACCCAGTGACGTTGCCACCGTCGTAAAGACGTCGGCTTGTTTCTTCTTGATCTCCTCTAATACTTCGCGTCCTCTGTCATTTAAGCTTACGGTGGTGATTCTCTGATTTTCCGGCAAAATATGTTTATCGACCAGCTTCTTTTCTTTCCAGAGCCGTGTTATCGTGGTCGAAATGGTGCTGTTGCTGACTTTCGGGTAAAAATTGCTGATCTCGGAAATACTCATATTGTCCCGAGTGCCGATTAACTCCAGCAGCAAAGCCTCGCGATCGCTCAAATCATTAACCCGTTTCTCCTCAGAAAGTGTCGACGCGATGTACAGCCGTACTCTAAAAGCCATGTCATAAATCATAGTCTCAGTCACTTCTTTCATCAATTCCTCCTTGCAAATTAGCCTAATTTCTCACAACACAACTATTTATAATACAAAAATTATTATTTGTAAAGTATTTTTGATAAAAATTTTGTTTAAATAGAACATTTCAGAGTTTAAAATATTTTTAAGATAAACTCTTGACAATCTAAAAATTTGCCCTATAATTGAAACTGTCCAAACATTTTTTTATCAAAACATTTTAAATTTTGAAATATAATAAGGTGCTAAATATTTTTTAACTAAACTCTTGACAATCTAAATTGATCGGATTATCATTGAATTGATTTTTTGAACTGTTAAAGTCCGAAGCATCGAAGTGTAAAACTCCCCATCGGGCTTTTCGATTGCTGATGAGTTCAATGATCAAATAGTTCAGGCATTAATTTTGCATGAACTTTACAGTTTCTGAAATTCGTGTTAGGATTTTTCAGAATCATAATGATAAGAGGAATTTAATTTTTAAAATAGTTTGTCAGGGATTTGACAATTAAAACCAAATCAGGTAAAAGCCACATCGGCAAAAATCTCCCGATTTAAATGGCAAAAAAAATATTAATGAATCGGAGGCAAATTGCCGATGTAAGGTTCGTTGCGGTGATTCCGGGGAGGGAAAACGACCGCACTGACTTGATTTGGACCAAGGAGGCTTTAGTTGCTATGGATGCTACACCTGCCGCAAGTAGTCTGCCTTTGCGGATTGCAGATTTCTCTACTTTAGCAGAAGCGCTAGATTACGCAGCTCGTGGAAACACCGGTTATAATTTCTATGGCGGGAGCGCCAAATTGTATGCCAAACTGCCGTATGCGGAACTCAAACGCGATGCGGAGTCTCTGGCTCGCCGCCTTATTGATCTGGGCGCGGTGCGCGGCTCGCGGGTTGCGCTGGTGGCTGATACACACCCGGATTTCATGCGATTCTTTTACGCCTGCCAGTACGCGGGGCTGATCCCGGTTCCGTTGCCGGCATCGGTTCATCTGGGCGGACGCAAAGCATATGTGGCGCAGTTGGAAAGACTCCTTTCAATATGCCAGGCAGAAATCGCCATGGCTCCGGATGGATTTCTTTCTTACCTGAAAGAAGCTGCCCGGGATCTCAACCTGCGATTTCTTGGAAGCCCGCAGGATTTCTATGATCTTCCGGAGCCCAGTATCCGGCTGCGACCTTCCGAGCCGAACGAAGTCGCTTATCTTCAATATACCTCGGGTAGCACACGGTTTCCGCGGGGTGTGATGATCACCCAGAAAGCCGTGTTAAGCAACCTATTCGCCATCCTTAAATACGGTATTCAGGTGCGACCTGAGGAACGTGCGGTATCATGGCTTCCCTACTTCCATGACATGGGACTTGTCGGCCTGGTGTTGGCCCCGATGGCTGCCCAGTTGACTGTTGACTACCTGAGCACACGGGATTTCGCAATGCGGCCGAGAGTGTGGTTGACGCTGATGTCGCAAAACAAAGGTACCCTGTCCTTCAGCCCGCCGTTTGGCTACGAACTGGCCGCCAGACGTATTCGGGAAGAAGAAGTCCAAAACTTCGACCTGAGGTCATGGCGTGTCGCCGGAGTCGGCGCGGAGCCGATTCGCACGGAACCGTTGGAACAATTTGCCACCCTTTTGGCACCCAGTGGTTTCGATCGACGCTCGTTCGTGCCTTGCTATGGAATGGCGGAATGTTCACTGGCCGTTACCTTTGCGCCGCTGGGACAAGGGGCCGATGTGGACCACGTCGATATCGACGCCCTTGCCGATGAACATCAGGCGCGCCCGCTGCACCCCAAACAGGACAATAAAACCGCGCGTTCCACCAATTTTACCAATTGCGGCGCGCCGCTGCCGGGGTACGAGGTCGAAATTCGCGACACTCAGGGTCATGTGCTGCCGGAACGACATTGTGGAACCCTCTACGTGCGTGGACCGAGTATTATGTCGGGATACTTCGGGGATCTCAAGACGACCCGTGAAGTTCTGTCGCCGGATGGATGGTTGAATACCGGAGATCTGGCCTATCGCGTCGGAAACGGTATTGTTATCACCGGCCGCGAAAAAGACCTGATTATTATCAATGGGCGCAACATCTGGCCGCAAGACCTGGAGTTTCTGGCCGAACAGCAACCGGAAGTGCGCACCGGAGACGCCTCATCCTTTTCGGTACCCGATAAAAATGGTGAGGAACGGGCGGTTATGATGGTCCAATGCCGTGAATCCGAGGAAACAAAGCGCGCCGACCTGCGGGAGCGACTGTACGGCTTGATCCGGGAAGAATTTGGCATCGATTGTCTTATTGAACTCGTACCTCGAAATACCTTACCTAGAACAACATCTGGAAAGCTATCCCGCTCGGGAGCGCGCAAGGAGTATCTGAAACGGGTTGCCGCCAAGCAGGCTGAAGAATCCGGAGAAGGTATCTACGCTGCGACCCACATACAGCGGGCCGTCTAGCCTATAATTTATTACCGAAATTACCATAAACGAGGATTGACAAACGGGTCAATACGTGAATACTGATCTGGAGGGGATCAGTGTTTGGAAACAATGCATGCCTGACACAATAGCCATAACAGGTGCAACGGGATTCGTTGGGGCTGCAGTAGCGCGACGATTGGCGGCAGCCGGCCACAGAATTCAGGCGCTGGTCCGCCCGGCTTCGGTCCACAGACAGCCTTCTGATTTATCCGCCCGATGGGTCGTGGGCGACCTGGATAATGCTGACAGCCTGCAGGAGCTGGTAACGGGAGTGGATGCAGTTGTCCATTGCGCAGGAGCTGTACGGGGTGCGACGCGGGAGCAATTTAATCGAGTAAATGCCGATGGACTTGAACACCTCCTCAGGGCAGCGCTCAATCAGCCCCGGAATCCGCGCTTTCTCCTAATTTCTTCTCTGTCAGCCAGAGAACCCGAAATTTCTGATTACGCGGCCAGCAAGAGACGGGGTGAAGCGCTACTGTCCGCAAAATCGGATCGACTGCCATGGACGGTTTATCGACCCTGCGCGGTCTACGGACCGGGCGACCGTGAAATAATGCCTCTTTTTAAATGGATGGCAAAGGGCATCGCACCGGTTTTGGGGTCCGGCACCGGCCGCTTTTCGTTGATATTCGTGGAGG
>JASJCE010000299.1 GCA_030066155.1 Desulfobacterales bacterium
CAGTTCTTCAAAACCGATCACTGCCCGCAATTTATCGATCACGAACAGTAAAACCAGCAGAAAGGAATAGCTGTCGATTTTGACCTTGATTGCGGGATCGATGTCTTCAGCGCGGATGCCGACCTGCATTTTCTGGTCGGTTTTGGATTGCAGCAGCTGAACGAGATCCTTAGCCGTCATGGTAATCAACGGCCATTGAGTGAAATTCCCGCGGCCGCTTGACGGCAGTTTGTTTTCCAGTATCTCACCCATGATCAGGGATTCTTTGTGGATGATGCCTTTAAGCGCATCCAGCTGGCGCGGTTCCATCTGCGGAAAATCGATGATGGTTTCAATCGCCGACCGGATTCCGGCCAGTGACGCCCGGATACCCCGGGAGAAAGACTGCAGCGCCAGGTCCAGGTGGCTGTCGGTTTCAAGCTGGCGGGTGATGTCATCGAAAATCAGGATCAACCCGGTAAACTGGCGCTTGGCATCCAGCACCGGGACCGTTTCGGCCCGCAGCAGTCGGTCGTCGGCTCCCGGCATGACGAAATAGGAAACGACCTCAGGATCATTATCGCGCAGCTTGGCCCCTATCTGATCCAGGGCATGCTCAATCAGGTTCTTATCGATCAGCCCGTAAACCGACCGCCCCAGTCCAATAAAGCGGGTTGCTTCACCGGCCGTGCCGCTGTCTTTTTGATTGATTTCAGCCTGACCGGCGGATCCGACCAGCAACTGGCGGGCACGATTATTGTACAGAAGGATCCGGCCGTCCGTGTTGCAGATCAGCACCCCCTGGGGCAGTTCGGCCATAATGGCGGCCAGGGTATTTTTCTCCTGTTCCGACGCCGCCCGGGCCTGCCGAATTTTATCATCCACATTTTTGATCAGGGCCTCAAATCTTTCGGCGCCCTCATTGATGCGCTCGCTCAGCAAGCGAATCTCCTCGCCCCCGTCGGTGCGTATTCGATAGGAGGGATTGGAAGCGTTGATCAGGGAGATTTCATCGGTAATTTTGCGGGTGGGGAGAATAAATTTGCGAAATACGATCAGCACCGGGGTCACGCATACCACCAAGAGCGGGATGGCGATGACGACGAGCGGTCCGATGAACTGCTGTAGCAGTTGACGGGTGAACTGCAACTGCTCCGAACTCAACTGGTATATGAGCCATACGGCAGATGCGGCGAGGATGATGAGCAACAGAACGGCAGAAAATATAACTATTCCCCAGAAGTGATTACCCGGCTTCCTCATTGATATTATCTAAAACCGTTTTAACCTTGGCAACGAGCTCCGCATTCGAAAAAGGCTTGGTTATGTATGCATCGGCGCCAAGGGCCAATCCTTTGGCAATTTCAACCTCGCGGCCCTTGGCAGTTATAAAGATGATCTTGACATCCCTCAGCTTCGGATTCAGACGCACTATTTCACAGACCTCGTAACCGTCGATTCCGGGCAGCATAATATCCAGCAGAACCAAATCCGGATTGTACTTGTAGATCATATCCAGAGCATCATGGCCATTTTCGGCTACAATCACGCTGTAGCCCTGCTGCTCCATCAGAAACTGGATGGGTACCACAATACTGGGTTCATCATCCACTATTAAAATTTCTTTCGGCATAACGAGTTACCTTCTGTCTTTGACATTTAGCGATGCCTGATTGATCCCGGGAAGATCATCATCCGGGGTTCAGGCAGCGTCCCGGCCTCGATATCGCAATATCCGCAAAATGGGGGGGGTCGAAACGCAGCGGAAACGTTTCGATAGATCAGGAATACCTGATACTCGGTAACTCTCCACAGGGAATCCGTTGCTGCCGCGAATGGCATTTGATTCAACACGTACCCATTCGCGGCAGGTGCAGTTGAACTAGTCCCTGGCCTTCGCCAGGCCGATTCCGGTCAAAGCATCCTGCATTTCATCCAGGATAACGGGGTCGTCGATGGTCGCGGGCGTTTTATACGGTTTATTGTCCGCAATCTTTTGAATGGTGCCCCGCAAAATTTTGCCGGATCGGGTTTTGGGCAGCCGCTTCACAACGGTTGCGGTTTTAAACGATGCCACCGGTCCGATGCGGTCCCGCACCATCTGGATGGTTTCCTTGATAATGTCATCCGGATCACGAGTGACCCCGGCATTGAGCACGAGAAAGCCGATCGGAACCTGGCCTTTGAGCTTGTCGTCGACACCCAGTACGGCGCATTCGGCCACATCCGGATGATCTGCCAGTACCTCTTCCATGGCCCCGGTGGACAGGCGGTGACCGGCAACGTTGATGATGTCGTCCGTACGGCTCATGACAAAAACATAGCCCTCCTCATCGATGTAACCGGCATCGGCAGTCTTGTAAAAACCGGGGAATTCTTCCAGATAGGCTTTGATAAATCCATCATCATTGTTCCAGAGGGTCGGCAGGGTGCCGGGCGGCAGCGGTAGTTTGACCACCAGGGCACCGATATCACCGGCCTTCACCGGACTGCAGTTGTCGTCCACAACCTGCAGGTTCCATCCCGGCGCAGGTTTGGTCGGGGAGCCCTCTTTCACCGGGTATTGATGCAGACCGACGCAGTTTCCGGCGATGGCCCAGCCCGTTTCGGTCTGCCACCAGTGATCGATGACGGGAACCCCGAGGCTGTTCTCGGCCCATTTGAGGGTATCCGGGTCGGTCCGCTCGCCTGCCAGAAAGAGGGCTTTGAAGTTGCCCAGATCGTAATTCTTCATTAGCTCCGCCTGGGGATCTTCGCGCTTGATGGCCCGAAAGGCCGTCGGTGCCGTAAAAAGGACCTTAACGTTGTGCTCCGAAATCACCCGCCAGAACACGCCGGCGTCCGGCGTTCCGACCGGTTTGCCTTCAAAAATAATCGTGGTGCAACCCTTCAGAAGCGGGCCGTAGACAATGTAGGAATGGCCCACAACCCAGCCTACATCGGAAGCGGCCCAGTAGACATCGCCGGCCTCAACGTTGTAAATCGCACCCATCGTCCACTTTAACGCCACCAAATGGCCGCCGTTGTCGCGCACGACGCCCTTGGGTATTCCGGTGGTACCGGAGGTGTACAGGATATAGAGCGGATCGGTGGCCGCAACCGGCACACAGTCGTGGGGCTGGGCGTCGCTCATGACATCATCCCAGTCCAGATCCCGGCCAGCGACCATTGAGGCAGCCTCCATGGGCCGTTGCTTGACGATGCACGCATCGGGCTTAGATTGCGCCATGTCAATGGCCTTGTCCAGCAGCGGCTTGTAGGCGATCACCCGGGCCACTTCGATTCCACAGGAGGCGGAAACGATGACCTTGGGCTTGGCATCGTCGATGCGCACGGCCAGTTCCTTGGCCGCAAATCCGCCGAATACGACGGAGTGAACCGCCCCGATCCGGGCACAGGCCAGCATGGCCACCAGGGCTTCAGGAATCATGGGCATGTAGATCAGAACCCGGTCGCCTTTGGCTACCCCCTGGGCGGCCAGAGCCCCGGCGAACCGGGCAACCTCGTCGCGAAACTCGTTATAAGTAATCTTTTTGATGGTGTCCGTGACCGGACTGTCATAGATGATCGCGTTCTGCTCACCACGGCCGTTTTCAATGTGATAATCCAGTGCATTGTAGCACGTATTCACCTCTCCCCCGCTGAACCAGCGGTAGAAGGGTTTATTGCTGTCATCGAGCACCTTGTCCCATTTTTTGTACCAGTGGCAGTCCTCGGCTGCTTTGGCCCAGAATGAATCGGGATCCTCAATGGATTGCTGGTGAGCGATTTCATATGGATTGGCCATGTTTTTCCTCCTTTTGTCGAACGACTGGGTGAGATGTTGAAACGGTTTGAAAGTATTTTTTGAAGATCCTATACTAAGATCAAATTTGCTGTTTCAGTGAGACATTGATTATTGACAGTATGAATAACAATGCCATGTCAAAGCCGTATTGTTACGAACAGAAGACTTCAAACAATGAACGGTCGAAACGCTCCGCACCATCATTTATAAAATCGAAGAAATGCCTTCATTTGTCAATTTTCAATATTCATTAATCATTTTCAAATATTCGACATTCCTAACCTATCCCTTACCGCTGCGTTCGTTGACGACTTGCTTCAAGTACTCCAGATGTTTGCGGATACCCTTGTCGGTATTCGGTTCGTTGCTGAGCATGCGCGAAATAAAGCCCGGTTTATCGTCGATATCGGGATCCAGTTCAAGCCCCTTTTCGTAATCCACGATCGCTTTTTCATATTGTCCCAGATGACTGTAGGCGGATGCGCGGTTGACATAGGCATTAGCGAGCTTCGGATTGATTTCGAGGGTTATATTGTAGTCCTCAATGGATTCCGCATAACGTCCCAGAATCTGGAGGGTATTGGCCCGACCCAGATAGCCGGCAGCCACCTGTGGTTTTATTTCTATGGCGCGATTAAAGTCCTCGAGTGCTTTCTCCGGCTTGCCCGTATTCAGATGGGAAGCGCCGTCCATGATGGCATCATCATACTTCGAAACCCCGAGGCCACAGCCGGCAAAGAGCAAGAGACTGATGATCAAAACTGTCAGTAGTCGTTTCATGTTCGAAGAACTGAAATCCTTTTGTGCAAGGTTGGGATGAGGAGGCGCAGAGCACCTCCTCATCCATGTTAATGATCTAAGCGAAATCAACCGCTAACTGCTAAACCCCGGATTGTCCCCGCGATGAGCCTTCGGTGACAGCCGGCTCTTCTTCGTAAATATCGTGCTTCAGAGCCTCAAAATCCGAGGTAATGTTGGTTGACATTTCCAGCTTGTAGGCCAGGAACCACATCATGGCGATACCCAGAATCCAGAAGATAATCTGCCAGATCCAGATCGACGGCATCCCGTTAATCCAGGTTGCCGGTTTACTGGGATCACCGAAAATGGTGTTGCCGATCACACAGCCGGGACCAATGGCGAAGAAGTACCAGGCGCAGGTGATAATCCAGCCCCATTTGATCAGATGCCGCTTTTCTGGCGCCAGGCTGGCATGTGTCCGCAGGAAACTGTGGTATTCCATTTTGCGGTCCTGCTCGGCTTTATCCGGCTGGGTAAAGAAGCTCACCAAAATGGCGATCGGCAGGTTAAACAGGATGCCCCAGCCCGCGGCAAAAATTGTCAGCGGGTTGTAGCCCCAGGGCAGACCCAGATCGAACCTGAAGGTCAGGAACACCGCGAACATGCCGCATATCAGACCGGCCACGACGCCCTGGCGCGTTAACCACGGCCAGTATAGTGTCGCGATCAGAGGCACATACATCATGAACCCGAATGACGTCGCAAATGCCCCCAGCATAACGATGGCGCCCGGAACCAAGGTGGCAAAGATCAAGGCCGATCCGACCACAATCAGAACCGTGATACGACCCCAGGTGGTCTGCTGGGTTTCGGTCATGTCCTTTTTGATGTACCGTTTGACGATGTCACGGGTCAACATACCGCTGGCGGTCGACATGTAGGCCGCACCGGTGGACTGCATGGCCGCCAGGGCGCAGATAGCCAAGATGCCCACGGCAAAGGGCGCCGTGTCTTTCATCAGCCAGATCAGATATGGCACCAGGCTGTTGCCCCCGCTGCTGATGAGTTCGGCAACTGGCAAGACCGTGCCCGCCCCGTTGGCGCTGGGCATAAAGCTCAGCACCCAGCCGCTCATGGACTGCAGGGTGGTGAAAATAATCAGGGCGAAACCGATGCCTGCGGTGGAAGCCCACACCTGCTGCAGCGGAAAGGGTTTGGGGTTCTTGTTGGCAAAGGCCCACATGGAAAAGGCCGGTGAGGAATGAATGCCCATCAGCGCAAACATGTAGGTCAAAATCATGATACCGGTCCAGGTACCGCCCTTGGCCATGGCGCCGGCCGGTACGAACTGGATCACACCGGGTACGGCCACTTTGTTGGTAACACCCAGCGGAGTGATGCCGATTAATTTTTTCCCTTTTTCAAGGAAAACGGTTGCAGCCTCCGGATCAGCCCAGCTGGGTATGGCCGCTTTGTCGCCACCGCTGTTGAACCAGGCCACAACGTCGCCGAATTTCGATGTCAGCCCTTCATAACCGCCGGCAAACGAAGCCCCAATGAAACCCAGGGCGATAATTCCCGACCAGAGCAGAATACACTGGGCTGTATCCACGTAAGCCACCGAGCGCAACCCGCCCAGGGCCACGTACAACAGCACCACAACGGCCAGCAGCCACATGCCAACGTTAACCGAGAACATGCCGTCGGTCAGGACGTTAAACAACACACCCGATGCACGCAGCTGAATGCCCAGGTAGGGGATGCTGAAAAACAGGGCGACGATAACCGTCAAAATACGAATGGCCTCACCGCCCATATAGGCTGAATACATCTCGCCCGGTGTGACAAATCCATAACGCTTGCCCATCAGCCACTGGCGTTTGAGAAAGAACACGCCGGTAATTGGAATGGTCAGCACGTAAAATGACGCGTACCCGTATGGTAGACCGTCCCGCCACATCAAGGCCGGATGGCCCACAAAGGTCCATCCGCTAAAGGAGGTCGCCGTGGCCGCCAGCACAAATACCCAGACATTAAGCTGACGACCGGCTATAAAGTAGTCGGTGCCTTTCTTGGCCTTCAGATAACCGGTTATACCGATAGTAATGCAGTATCCCCAGTAAAGGAGAACAAAAAAGAACAGCCAGTAAACATGAGTTCCCATGCTTTTCTCCTTTCAAACATTTTTGGTGTTTTAAGAAATCATCCAATTCCGCAGTCAATTCTTTGCTGAAGGGCATCACCTCCTTTTGATCGGGCCTTAGAGCTGTTATGTAAGGCTCGCTTTACTTTATAATAAACGGGTAACAGGGAATACTGCGCAATCTCGTCGCCGGAAACATCCGGGATTCCGTTTCAGATGCCGGTCCGAATCAACTTTGTGCTGCCGGTTCAAGCTTTCGATCCGATATTCAATTCAATCAACGCCATCGCGCAGTTCCCTGTCCGTAGAGCAACACCCGCTTTGATAAATGGTTAGCCGGCTTCGGCCATTTTCTTGATTTCTTCGACAATCTCCGGGTTGGCGAGGGTCGTCACATCGCCGACATCCTTGTTGTTGGAAATCGCCCCCAGCACCCGCCGCATAATCTTGCCGGAGCGGGTTTTGGGCATATCCGCCACGATCCACACCTTGCGGGGCTTGGCAATCTTGCCGATCTCTTTGCTGATCGCATCGGATACTTTTTGTTCCAGTTCTTTGGACGCCTCGTAACCCGGTTTGAGGGACACGAACAGGTCCGGCTCGCGGCCCTTGATTTCATGGGCCACCGGCACCACTGCCGCCTCAGCGACCTCTTCCACTACCAGGGCCGCCGACTCGATTTCCTTTGTGCCCAGGCGGTGGCCGGAAACGTTGATCACATCGTCGATGCGACCCAGAATCCGGTAGTAGCCGTCTTCGGCCTGCACCGCCGCGTCCCCGGTCATGTATGGCCAATCCCGCCAGTCCTTGCTTTGGGGATCTTTGCAGTAGCGGGCGTAGTAAGTGTCCACGAAGCGGTCACGATCGCCCCAGATGGTCTGGAAACCGCCCGGCCAGGGATTCTGGATGCAGATGTTGCCGGCCTTACCGGCACCGGTCGGAATCTCCTTGCCTTCATCGTCATAGATAATGGGATGGATTCCCGGCACTCCCTTGCCGGCGCTGCCCGGTTTCATGGGATCTAATCCCGGTACGGTGCTGCACAGGAATCCGCCGGTCTCCGTCTGCCACCAGGTGTCGACAATGGCGGCCTGTCCCTTTCCGACAACCTCATAGTACCATTTCCACACCTCGGGTTCGATGGGCTCACCGACGGTGGTCATGTGTTTGAATCTATAATTGTATTTGGCAGGTTCATCCGGACCGATTTTGCGCAGGGCGCGAATGGCGGTGGGGGCGGTGTGGAAAATGTTCACATCCAATTCCTGAGCAATCCGCCAGGGCCGCCCGGGATCCGGATAGTTGGGAACACCCTCGTAAATTACGGTTGAGGCACACAGGGCCAGCGGTCCATAGACGATGTAGGAATGTCCGGTAATCCAGCCGATGTCGGCCATACACCAGTAAACGTCTTCCGGATGAATGTCCTGGATGTATTTGGAGGTTCCGGCGGCATAGGCCAGATAGCCGCCGGTGCTGTGCTGACAGCCTTTGGGCTTGCCGGTGGTGCCACTGGTATACATCAGGAACAGCGGGTCTTCGGCCGGCATACGTTCCGGTTCAACCCGCTGGCCGTAATAATCCTTCAGCACATCATTGACGATATAGTCGCGCCCCTCAACCATGGGCGTGGGGCTGGAGTTCTTGCCCGGATAGCGCTGCCAGACCAGCACTTTGTCCACCTTCTGCCCGTCTTTCTCGGCCAGATCAACCGCGATGTCGGCATTTTCCTTGTGATTGAGCAGGTTGCCGGCCCGGTAATAGGCGTCCATGATGATCAGCACCCGGCTCTGGGAATCGACGATGCGGTCGGCGCTCGCGCGACCGCTGAAACCGCCGAACACCTCGGAATGAATCACCCCCAGACGGGCACAGGCCAGCATGGTGATGGGCAGCTCGGCCGACATGGGCATGTGCAGGGT
>JASJCE010000300.1 GCA_030066155.1 Desulfobacterales bacterium
GATGAAGGAAATTAATTTAAAGTCTTTATTCTAGAATCAGTACAATCAGCTCCTTGGGTCCATGCACGCCGAAGGCCAGAGTCAATTCGATGTCGGCTGTCTTTGATGGGCCGGATATCAGGAAGGCGTTGGTGGGCATTTGATCGGCCCACTTATTTTTCTGAATGACCTCTAAAAAGGTGTCGTAAATCTTATTGGCCTTCAGAACGGCAATGTGGATGGGCGGAACCAGCGACAGGAGGCGCGGCTCTAATTCTGAGGACCACAAAATCAAGGCACCCGTTTCGGCGATACCGCCGTAGGTGGATGTAATGCCGGCATCGATCGTAAAAACCTCATCCTTCAGATCTTCGATGTCGCTATCGTACGGTACCAACTCCGGAAGATCATCATTATCGGTTTGCTTCCATCGGTCCAGGAGGGCGCCACCGATCGACGACTGGGGTCCGAACAGCAGCCTGTTTATGTTTTTCCGTTTTAGTATTTCAAAGAGCCTGTCCAGCCATTCGGGCTCACTGACCGGATGAACTTCGGTGCGCATGGCCTCCATCAGGGATGTGAGCTTTGCAACTTTTTCGGCCGGATTGAGTTTTTTAACCGGCAGGTCCGCCACTCCGGGGCTTGACTCCAGAGGCTGCGTGTCAACGGCCTGCAGCCGGGCAAATATGCGTTCGCGCGCAGGTTTACTCATTGTCGACTCCGATTTCTTTGACCATTTGATGTAAACTTTTTGCTGCGGGTTGTGGGGGTATCCGGTGCCGGGTCCAATTTTTCAGGGGGCCTATTTTAGGCAGCTTAAACCTCATCGCCGACATCACTTTTTGGCCGACCGCATTGATCAGCGGATGGGTGTTCATCATGGCCCAGGCCTTCCACACCAGAATTTCGGGCAGGTTTCTTTTATATCCATGCCCTTTGATGGTGCCGGTATCGCCTTCGGCGTAGCTTTCATCGCGCATTCGTCGCAACAGCTCTGGAATGGGAATTTTAACCGGACAGACCTCTTCGCAGGCGTTGCACATGGTGGAAGCCGTGGCCAATACACCGGCCGCCTCCAGCCCTTCGACCTGGGGATTTAGAATCTTGCCGATCGGTCCCGGATAAACGAATCCATATGCGTGACCGCCGATGCGGGTATACACCGGGCAGTGATTGAGGCAGGTGCCGCAGCGAATGCACTGCAGGGTCTGGCGCCGCTGGGTATCGGCATAGATTTCAGACCGGCCGTTGTCCAGGATGATCAAGTGCACTTCCTTGGGGCCATCCTTTTCGCCGGCTTTGCGCGGCGACGTGATCATATTGACATAGGTGGTAATCAGCTGGCCGGTGGCCGATCCCGTCAGCAACCGTAGAAGCGGCGGCAGCTCCTCCAGTTTTTCAACGATCTTCTCTAGACCCATTACGGCGATGTGAACCGGGGGGACGGTGGTGCACATGCGTCCGTTGCCCTCATTTTCAACCAGGCACAGGGTTCCGGTCTCAGCAACCGCGAAATTAACGCCGCTCAACCCGACCTGGGCATTGCGAAATTTTTGTCTCAGGGTTTTGCGGGCAATCGCATTGAGTTCCTGTACATCCTCCGTGTAGGGCGTGTCCGGAATATGTTCGTGCAATATTTTGGCAATTTGTTCCTTGTTTTTGTGAATAGCCGGTACGATGATGTGGGACGGCGTTTCGTTGTTCAACTGAATAATAAATTCCCCCAGGTCGGTTTCCATGGCCTCGATACCGTGTCCCTGCAGGAATTTATTGAGATGCATTTCCTCCGAGACCATGGATTTGCCCTTGGCCACGGTTGTGGCGTTGTGCGACTGCATGATCTCCAGGACGTGCTGGTTGGCTTCCGCGGTGGTTTCGGCCCAATGAACCTGTATTCCATTTTCGGTGCATTTTTTCTCAAGCTGTTCCAGGAGGGCCGGCAGTTTGCTGAGGGCGCGCTGCTTGATGGCATTGCCAACAATTCTGAGCTGCTCCGTTTCATCCGGATCGTCAAAGACCGCTTTTCGTTTTCCGATAAAGCTTCCCATGGCGAACTTGAAATTCTTTCGCAATTGGGCGTCATCGAGGGCCCGGGAAACATTTTTTTCAAAATCGACGGATTGATGGTTAGCCATTGGTTCTCTCCCAGATAAATTCCGCCAGATGTTGGCTGGCCACCGGAACTTTGCGGTAGTCCATCGCGCCGGAAATATTCATCAGGCAGCCGCAGTCCCCGGAGAGCACCCGGGTGGCGCCGGATTGACGAATGTAATCAACCTTATCATTGACCATGGCGCCCGAAAGCGCAGGCTGCTTGACGGCAAAGGTGCCCCCGAAACCGCAGCATTCGTACTCGTTTTCCAGGTCCAGGAGCTCAACATTTTTCAATTGTCGGATCAATGATTTCGAATCTTCGGTGATTTTCATCTCGCGCATGGCATGACAGGAGGAGTGCCAGGTGACCTTGATAGGCTCGCCTTTATCTTCAAGCTCGATTTTCAATACATTAACCAGAAATTCGGACAGCTCATAAACCCGTTCTGAAAAGGCACGGATATCATCGATATAAGGATCGTTTTCAAATAGTTTCGGGTAATGGTGCTTCATCATCCCCGCGCAGGAGCCGGAGGGCACAACGATCGGGCAATCCTTATAAAACACATCCATCTGTTTTCGAGCAACCGCCCGGGCCTCAGCCGGAAATCCGGAATTGTAAGCCGGCTGGCCGCAGCACGACTGCTGTGATGGAAAAATGACCTTGACCCCCTGCTGCTGAATCAACTTGATGCCCGCCATTCCGGCTTCGGGATAAAACAAATCGGCCAGGCAGGTTCCAAAGTAATAGGCTCTATCGGGCTTCGCAGGATAGTTGCGCATGGTTTCCTCAGCGGGGTTTAGTTGAGTGGTTAATTAATTCGCTCTCAAAAAATAATGTGTATTGGATTATAGATCGTGCCGGTCTCTGAAATAACTTGTCAGTTTGATGCGGCGGCGAATTAATTCCTTTATGCTGCGCATGATTAATTTTATTCTTTTAATCCTTAATAATGTGGCAATCTAGATCAAAGATTTTTCTAATATCGCAAAATCATAAAAAAATAAAGTAATTTCGGGTTGAGATTTGTCATGCGGAAATCTAATTACTTACGTTCCACAATGTCTTGACGAAAACATACATGTGTAATACATATTGTATTATCTTTTTGTGAGGTGCCAAGAATGCCTATTAGTGTAAGATTAGATCAGGAAACCGAGGCCTTATTAATTAAAACCGCCAAGGCTTTGGATACGACAAAATCAGAAATATTAAAAGCCTCCATCCATGACTTTTGCAAAAAGACATTGGAGGGTAAACGGAAAAGGCCATATGATTTGATCTCTGATCTTATTGGACAAGAGTTTAGCGGGAAAGGTGATCTGGCAATAAAAAGTGAAGAGATTTTGCGGAAAGCTTTTAAGAGAAAAAAATGATCCTTCTTGACACTGGGCCCATTGTCGCATTTTTCGATTCCTCTGATGGTTACCATAAAATCTGCGTTGATTTGCTGAAAAGTGTAAATGAGCCCCTTGTCACGACATGGCCTGTGCTGACCGAATCTTTTTATCTTCTCGGGTTTTCCTGGAAAGCCCAGGACAATTTGTGGGAGTTTATAGCGAGGGGCGGTATTGAAATCCTGTCATTGGATGACATGCAACAGGTACGATGTCGTCAGCTGATGGAAAAATATGCAGACTTGCCGATGGACCTTGCGGACGGAACCTTGGTAGTTCTGGCTGAATCAAAGAGGGTAAAAAAAGTGTTTACCTTGGACCATAGAGATTTCCAAGTATATCGGCCAAAGCATACGAAACGCTTTACATTGCTCCCGTCTCGAATATAAGCGGTTTATCCATAAGAAAGGATACAGGCGGCGGGCCATTGTCGCAAGGAGGCGGTTTGTTTTTGAGATCCCATAAGTCCAGGTGTAAGAACTTCGAATTCTTATCCAGTGGACGCCTATTCTGGATGGACATTAAGGATTCATTTCATAGGCCCCATCCAGCCCCGCGATGTGTTTTTCCCAGACCCGGTTAAACCTCTCCAGGTCCTTTACCGGCTTTTTGATCATTTTCAGGCACAGTTTCATGTGCTGCTCAGTAGCGGTGGTTTTTAGGTGGAGCTGCAAGGCGAATTTCGAAAAATCCCTGACCATGAAGTCAAAAATCTGATCCATGATATCATCTTCCACGACTTCGATTTTCGATTTTTCAATGAGAAGCTGGCCGTAGCTCACGAGGCTAAAAAGCTCGCCCAGATTGAGGAGAAAGTCAATGTCCTTGGCCTGTTCCTTGCTGGGGGTGGCCCCAAGCAGAAACTCCTTGAGCATGTCAATCTGCTCTTTGAAGATATCCAAGTTAGGCAGGTTGAGGCTGTTGTATGCCAGGGAACTGTCGTGGAACTGAATTTTTCCGAGCCCCCTGGTTGCTCCCTGGTTAAAAAGAAAATCATCGTTGACCGGATCATCTTTTTTGGGAATGTCCGGGAATTCCCCGGGATTGAAAAAGTAATTCGCCATGAACTTGATGATCAGGGCCATGTTCACGTGCACGGTGCCCTCAAGTTTCGGCAGCGCCCGGATATCCCGCGCGGCCATTTCAAAATACATATCCTTTTCAAAGCCTTTGGCTGCGATAATGTCCCACAGCAGGTTGATGACCTCTTCGCCCTGGGTGGTGACCTTCATTTTTACCATGGGGTTATAGAGAAGGCAAAAAAGAGCTATCCATTGATTACCGGGTAATGATCAAATGTCTGACCTCAGAACCCAGAGCTAAGAACCCTGAACTCTAAACCTCAGTCCCAGATGACAGATGTTAGATTTTATAATTTGGAATTTGGAACTCGGAAAATTGATTCTAACTTAACAGATAAATCGATAGAATTCCTTAATTCGACATTCGACATTCGTCACTCGTCATTTCCAATCCCCAGAACCTCAGAATCTCAGAACCTCGGAACCCTCGTAAATTTTTTCCTTGACAAGTTGATTCAAGAACACTATTAGATGGCAATATGAACCGCAACATGACATACCATCTAAGTAATTCTCCGGGCAACTGGTGGTGGCTCTGCGCTTACATGGAGGCGAGCCTGCCAGGATAGATCTCTATAACATAAAAAACTTCTAAACCGTGGGCACCTCCAAAAGGTCCCACGGTTTTTTTTGCGCAACTTTTCAAGGCCGTGGGATTCAAAGTCCCCCGGCCTTTTTAGTTTGGAGTGGAAAATTGAAAATAAAACCTTCATTGACGGAATTTAAAGAAATGGCCCGCCACGGCAACCTGATACCGGTTTATCGGGAATATCTGGCCGATACCGAAACGCCGGTTTCAGCCTATTTGAAGCTCAGAAACGATTCCTACTCTTTTTTACTGGAGAGTGCCGACGGCGGCAAGCGCTGGGGGCGTTACAGCTTCATCGGCTGTAAACCGTTTGTGAAGGTCATATCGCGCAATGGAGATATGACCGTCCAATACGGCGACCGCACGGAGGCCTTTGACAATGTCGAAAATCCGGTGGATGTATTGAGGCGTTTGAGTGCCCGCTTCAAACCGGTCACCGTTGACGACTTGCCCCCGTTTCAGGGCGGCCTGGTGGGATATTTCAACTATGATCTGATCCGGAAATGGGAACGACTGCCGGGGGTAAAGCCGATCGAAGCAGATCTGCCCGAATCCATTTTTACCGCCTGCCGGCATTTCATTGTCTTCGATCATTTCAGCCACATGATCAAAATCGTGGTTTTTGCCCATCATGAAGCGGATTCAGATCTGGATCAGCTCTACCGGCAGGCATGCCGGGAATTAACGGGAGTCATGGAGAAGCTTAACGAACCGCTCCCCGGCAGTTCAAACAACCATTCCTTTTCAATCACTGAACTTGAATCCAATTTTGAAAAAGCCGAATTCGAAGCGGCGGTGACAAAGGCCAAGGAACATATCATGGCCGGGGATGTCATTCAGGTCGTTCTGTCCCAGAAATTTTCGGCCCGGGCAACCGGCGAAGACCTTGCTTTGTATCGCAATCTGCGCAGTGTCAATCCGTCGCCTTACATGTTTTATCTCAACTTCGGCGAAATCAAGCTGATCGGTGCCTCTCCGGAGATTCTGGTGCGGTTGACGGACGGTAAAATTGAACTGCGGCCGATAGCGGGCACGCGGCCCCGGGGCGTGACCCCCGGGGAGGATCAGCAGCATGAACAGGATCTGTTAAATGATCCCAAAGAGCGTGCCGAACACATCATGCTGGTTGACCTGGGGCGCAATGATGTCGGGAAAGTGGCCGCCTCCGGCTCCGTGACCGTGCCGCGGCTAATGGAGATCGAACGCTATTCACACGTGATGCATATTGTCTCGCGGGTTGAAGGCCAATTGAAATCCGGACAGGACTGCTTTGATCTGTTCATGTCTGCATTTCCGGCCGGTACTGTCAGCGGGGCGCCTAAAATTCGCGCCATGCAGATTATCAGCGAACTGGAGCCGGAGTCACGAGGACCGTACGCCGGCGCGGTGGGTTATTTCGGATTTAACGGCAATATGGATTTCTGCATCACCATTCGCACCATTACGATCTACAAGGATCAGCTTTCAATCCAGGTCGGTGCCGGCATTGTTGCGGATTCGTCTCCGGCCGGGGAATATGATGAAACGCTCAGGAAAGCGGGGGCCATGTTTAAAGCCATTGAAAGGGTGAAAGAAAATGATCCTGCTCATTGATAACTATGATTCCTTTACCTACAACCTCGTGCAGCTGCTGGAGCAGCTAGGCCAGGTTGTAAACGTCTATCGCAACGATCAGATTGATATGCCGCAAATCGAGGCACTTGAACCCGCTGCTCTGGTGATTTCCCCCGGGCCGGGCACGCCGGCTGAATCCGGGATCTCGATGGCGGCCATCAGCGAGCTGGGCGCCAATATCCCCGTATTGGGTGTCTGTCTTGGACACCAGGCCATTGCCGCCGCCTTTGGCGGGAATGTCGTCCGGGCGGATCGCATCATGCACGGCAAAACGTCACGGATTTTTCACGACGGTCGCAGCATTTTCAAGGGTTTGGCCAGTCCGTTTGAGGCGGTGCGCTACCATTCGCTAATTGTAAAGCGGGAATCCATGCCCGATTGCCTGGAAATCAGCGCCTGGACCGAACAGGGCGAAATAATGGGATTGAGACACCGTCAGTATAATATCGAGGGGGTTCAATTTCATCCAGAATCCATTTTGACGGAAGCCGGAAAACATATGTTACATAATTTTTCAATACAAGGAGGAGAAAAAAATGATTAAGCAACTAATCACCAAAGTCGTCCGGGGGGAAGATCTCTCCGAAGATGAAATGGCAGCTGCCATGGAAGAGATTATGACGGGCAACGCCACCGATGCCCAAATCGGAGCATTCATTACCGCGCTGCGGTTAAAGGGTGAAACCGTCGACGAAATTACCGGTGCGGCTCGAACCATGCGGGCCAAGGCCACCAAGGTCAATATCAACAATCATGCCGTCAATATTGACCGGGACGAGATCAATATCGAGGACGAAACCATTCTGGACATTGTCGGAACCGGCGGGGACGGCACCCGCACCTTCAACGTGTCCACCACGACGGCCTTTGTCGCTGCAGGGGGCGGCATCAAAGTGGCCAAGCACGGCAATCGTGCGGTCTCCAGCCTGTGCGGCAGCGCCGATGTGCTTGAAAACCTGAACGTGAACCTGGACATAACCGCCACGGATGTTGAAAACTGCATCAATGAGATCGGCATCGGGTTCCTCTATGCCCCGCTGTTTCACGGTGCCATGAAGCATGCGGCCGGTCCCAGACGGGAGATTGGCATCCGCAGCATCTTTAATCTGCTGGGTCCGGTAACCAATCCGGCCGGAGCTTCAGCCCAGGTACTGGGGGTCTATGACGCCAGTCTGACGGAGAAAATCGCGCTGGTGTTGCAGCGCCTGGGCACCCGGGAAGCATTTGTGGTCTGCGGGGAAGGAACTTATGATGAAATCAGCATCTGCGGCCCGACCAAGGTCTCCCATCTGAAGGGCGGCAATGTGAACACATTTCAGATGACGCCTGAGGAATATGGACTGCAGCGGGCCGACTGCGAAGATATTGTCGGCGGCGATGCCAGAGAAAATGCCGATATCACGCGGAGTATTCTGGACGGTGAGAAGGGTCCCAAGCGGGATATGGTTTTGCTGAACGCCGCGGCGGCCTTTATGGCGGCCGGAAACTGCGACAACTTCGGCGACGGCATTGCCTTGGCGGTTGAGTCAATCGACTCCGGCAAAGCACGACAAAAGCTGGACAGTCTGATCGAGTTCACGCAGCAGTGCCAGCCGTATATTCGCAAGGCGCTGTAGTCCCGATTGAGCTGAGGCGCAATCGGGACCGGGTTTCAGTGTTCAGTGTTCAGAGTTCAGGGTTTCAGTGTTCAGGGGATTGGGAATGACGAGTGAGAAATGTCGAATGTCGAATTAAGGAATTCTATCGATTTATCTGTTAAGTTAGAATCAATTTTCCGAGTTCCAAATTCCAAATT
>JASJCE010000301.1 GCA_030066155.1 Desulfobacterales bacterium
TGATTTGTTCAGGAGTCAGGAACTCACCTAACGCTGTTGCGGTTGAATGTTTTGTACCGCCATAAAGGTCAACGCCTTTGACGCCAAGGTTGTCACACGCTTTGTCCCACCATTTTTTAAAGTATTTATGACCAAACTGTTTTCCGATTTTCGCTCCTGATCTGGTGGACATGTGGTGAAAGAAATATGAATCTGGATCAATAGACCGCGGAAAACCCCTTATTAATTCGATGTCCTCGGCGTCCGGATAGGCAAACTTGCCTCGCTTTTTCGTCCCTTCCTTGGGGTGAGCGATGTGGATGTAACCGGACTCAAGGTTGATGTCACGTTCGCGGATATTCCGCATCTCGCCGGGACGGATCTTGATATAAGTAGCCAGCAGTTTAATGCCGAGCCATACCTTTGGTTCGATATCAAATGATATGCGTTTCACCTCTGAAATAATCGCCTGCTGAACTTTCATTATAACTGTGTTACGCCAACCAAGCTCATATTCAATTTCAGGGAATTCTGGAAATTCGACAGATTTTTCCCGTCGGCACACCCATTTAAAAATTCAATATGATCGAGTTGAAAGCAGCTTTCCAAATAGTAGGGAATCCTTCGTCCGACACGCCGCGCTCTTGCGATATTCGATTGATCACTCCATGGCAATGCCGGTCGTCCCAGTGCAGCGGTCGAGAGAAATACGTATTGTACGACCAAAGTTTATATAACTGGAGACCGAAAAAGTAAGGATCACGGGAACGCTGGATCTCATTGTAAATATACCTTACAGCGCCAGCTCTAAAGTTCCGTATGGAATGGATGAAGACTTTTCAGGATTATCCGAAAAAAGTCTATAATTTCAGTATAGATTGATTCTTGCGAGGTAACAGCCCTGTAATCTTAATCTTTGTTCATGTTGTCTCTTCTTAAGAAAAGACATTCTTAAATTCTTTTTCCGCCTTGGCCGTGCCGATAAGAATCAATTCTTCGTTCTTCTTTAACTTAACAGTTGGATCAGGATTTATGTTGAAAGAATCGTTGGAACAGATTGCAATTACATTACACCCCGTCTTTCTTCTTATCTGTTTTTCAGCAAGTGTTTTTTCTATTAAAGAAGCAGGAACATGTGCCTTGAATACATTTAATCCTTCAACCAGCGTTAGGCTTTCACCCGGTCTAAGAATGTTTAGAATTTTGCTTACCCCTATGGAAGAAGGTGACATGACAATGTCAGCCCCGACTGAATAAAGCTTACTGATATTGCGCTCTAGGTTGGCCCTGCTGTTAATCTGTATATTGGGTCTTAATTGTCTGCAGTAAATAGTTAGGTAAATATTTATGTCATCATCGCGGGTAGTGATAAGCACGGAGGGTGATTCTGCAGAAATGCCGGCCCGCTCAAGTATTTGGAGATCGGATGCATCTCCCAGGATATATTTATTATTGTCTTTTATTAAATTCCTGTCCTTTTCCACCACACGGTAATCAATTCCAAGTTCTTCTAAGGTTTCAGCAGCGGCCTGCCCTACCCGGCCCCCTCCCAATATAACAACAGGAGCTGCATAAGATCGGGAACTGTCGACAAAGTCATCGTACCTTTCGAAATGTTCTACGGATCCTGCAAGCAGAAGGATAGAATTGGGATGAATAATGGTTTGTGGTCTCGGAATCTCAAATTTCCCTCTCTGCCAGATTCCGACCACAATAACACCTGTTTTCTCACGAAGCCCGCTCTTTATGAGTTCCTTTCCTTCATATGGTGTACGGGCCGCATAGGCTTCAGCGATGAGGACACCCCCGAGAACGCCGATTATATTGGACTGTATAGACACTCCGGGAGTATGCTGCGCCATCGTAACGCCCAGCATCTTGGTAAATTGAAAGACGTGCGTTGCTCCGGCAAGCTCAAGGACTAATATCGATTCGTATGCATCTGCAAAGGTAACAATGGGAACAGATTCCGAGACTTCCCGTATCGTGGCAATGATGTTTGTATTAAGCATGTCATCATTATTCACAAAAACGAGGGCGGCCTTTTCTACCCTCAGCTTTCGATATGTTTCAGGATTATCAAGTTCTCCGATAACAACCTTTACATTCATATCCAGAAGTTCTGCGGCAGCCTGCGCGTCTTGCACGACAATAGTGTAATTAAGCCCATATTGGTTCAGTTTCTTTATAAGGCTCATGGCGATAGGTTCATATTCGGTCATGATTACATGGTTCTTCGTATCTTCAGGCAGTTCACGCGGTGTTCGTGACTGAGTCTGCGACTCCAGCCAGGGTGCATAAAAAAAGCGTATAAAGGTAAAGGGGAGCATGATCAGCAAGAAAAAGATACCCGATAAAAGAACAATCATCGAAAAGGCACGACCCAAATCACTTGCAAATGTAATATCACCAAAACCGAGTGTTGACATGACAGTTAACGTCCAGTAAAAGCCTGTTGTCCACGAAAACTGTCTCCCCTCAAATTCCATAATAAAATGAAAAAGGATACTGTAGATCGTTACAGTTACAGCAATAACAGCCAGAAACTTGCTAAGTTTTCCTATATCCTTTCTCATTGCCTTATTCTGAAAAAGGTAGAGCAGTTGGGAAGGCAAATATTTCATATATAGGATCCTTTGCCATCATTATGATGAAAAATTCAGTAAACGCAAATAAATCTAACGATTCTGGGTTTTCCAGAGAAAATATTCCCGATCGGTATGCGGTAGCCCCGCATGTCCGGTTTGATGAGCGGGGATAGGAAAGGGGGCTTTATGCTACCGCGCCCACCCTCGACTCTACTAATCAGACGAAATCCCTGTTCGGTAAAGATTACATTTGGAAAAAGAAAATATCACATAAATACGGTGGCCTGAGATATATTGAGATTATTACCAGGTTAGCTAAAGTACAGATAGCACAATCGTTACTATCATGTCATATAAAACTTATTTGGAAATGATGTCAATTGCCCTACGCCATTTAACAAATGATTCAACGATATCATTAGTTTCGAAAAATACGGGAGTGCGTTGTCTAACCTATGTAACTATCCCTAAAAATGAGAAATCAACACCGACTAAAATTTTTGATCTTCAATCGATGTCAGCAACAATTGTTGATCACATGTTGATTAGGTAAAAATCAACTAATTGATATTATTTCGTTTTTAATTGCCTGCCGCCGATTCGACTCTCGCCGCCTCCCCAATTTTTAGCTTATCGAAAAAGAGAGCTTTCTTTTGACACCGCTTTTTTCAAATCTTAATAAACGATCCGTCATCGATCATCTCGAATAGCCATATCAAATAGCAGCGCAAGAGCGTAGAGATGCAGATTGAGATATTTGCCGTCCTTTATTACATTCAAAAGGGTTGCTCTTGTAAGCACTGGCGGTGAAAACTGGATGTCATACGAGCGCAGGCTTTTTAAGCAAAAGCTAGTTCATAGAGTTTCTGTGAATGAATTTGGATCAGAAGTGGCTTTTGGTTAGAATTCAGGTTAGCTTTCAAACAGTTCATAAATGGGATCACATTTTATTGCAGGTTCGATGTGGGACAGCGGATTTTTGTTTGACATCTTAATGCATTTTGGCCACTTAAAGCTTAAAATATGAAAATCTATTTCCAAAGAGGATGTCATGAAAATTGGTAGAAATAAACCCTGCCCATGTGGGAGCGGGAAAAAATACAAGAAATGCTGCCTAAACAAAACTGTTACCCCGCCGGAAGCCCTGCATTACCGCCGCCTATCAGAAACCCACAACAAATTGATGCCCAAGCTTCTGGACTATGGCGAAGCTGTCTTCGGGGAAATGGCACCGCAGGTTGCCTTGGCTGAATTTCTGGCATGGCCCGACCAAGAAGACGCCCCGGACGAAGAGGTGATCCACCGCGCCGCACATCTTTTTTGGCCCTGGTACGTTTTCAATTGGGAATACTGTTCGTTAGACGATGAGGAGCAGCTTATAAAAGGCCCTGAAGACATGACCATTACCGAGCTTTTCCTGCAGAAAAAACAGGTTGAACCAGAATCGTCGGAGGGCAGGTTTCTGGTGGCGGTCAATCGCTCCCCTTACAGCTTTCACGAGATTGTTTCCATTACCGTTGGGCAGACGGTCACCATCCGCGATGTTTTGACCGGTCGTGAAATTCTCGTTCAGGAGCGCCTCGGATCGGAATACATGCAAAAAGGCGATATCATCTTCGGGCGAGCCGTGCATGTGGAAAATGTCGGCATGTTTCTGGGATTGAGCCCGTATCGAATACCGCCGCGCATTAAGCCCGAAGTGATCCAAATGCGAAGGGCAATTAGCAGGTCCAGGCGCATGCTGACGGCGGGAGACCTTTACGAATGGGATCTTACTATCCGTGAATTGTATTGGGAAATAGACAGAAGACTCCATTCGATGCCGAAGATGGTCAATACGGACGGCGAGCCTATGGAGTTCCACAAGTTGGTTTACGACATCGATTCCGCCGAGCTGGCCGTAAAAAAACTCGCGGATCTTTGCCAAACCGAGAGCCTGAATGACATTGTAGATCGTGCAGAAACAGATGCAAATGGGCGAATTAGACGCGCCACGTTTTCTTGGAGCACCATGGGCAATCGCACAAATAAGGGGATGCCCAATACGGTTTTAGGTAATATTGAGATTGAAGCGGGCAGGCTTATGGTTTCGGTAAACTCAGCAGAACGAGCCCACACTATCCGTGCTGAAATTGAAAGCCGAATGGCAGATAAAGCCCGTTTTCGGTTGGATGAAATCAGCGACCTCGATGCCATTTTAAAACAGCCGAGCAAAAGTATCGGCAGTGCCCCATCTCAGGAAGTGCTGATGTCTCATCCGGAAGTTCGCCATCAAATTGAACAGATGCTGCGAGAACACTGGAAGGACTGGGCGGATCAGAAGATTCCTTTGCTCGGCCATAAAACGCCCCGCCAGGCGGTCAAAACCACAGACGGTCGTGAATCCGTCGAGGCGCTGCTGTTGGATGCCGAGCAAACCGCTGCAAACGATCCGATACGCTCGGCTGTTGAAAAAGTGCTCATCGACGATGTCCGCCGGCGGTTGAAGCTGGACAAACCGTTTGTCAAAAAACAAAAAACTATTGATGCTCGGAAGATGGCAGAGCGCATCGAACAGACCAAGCACTTGATTTCGGAATTTGCAGCGGAAAGACTTCCTGACATCTATACCGGATTTTGCCTGCGCCTCTGTGATGCCGTTGTGGACGCCGAGGACCTCAATCTTCACTTAGGTCGGGTCGAGATATGGGCGGCCGCCATCGTTTACGCCATTGCAAAATTGAATTTTCTGTTTTCGCCGGAAACCCCGCACTGCCTGACAACGGATGAAATCTGTTCCCGGTTTGGTGTAAAAAAATCAACGGTAAGCAACAAGGCGGCTATGATATTGGACATTCTGGATATGTTTCATGACGATCGTCGATTCTGTGCGCCGCATATTACGCGATTGTTCGAGTTCCTTGAGGATGAGCATGGATTTATCCATCCGGTGACTGCATCGGAGCCCGACCAAAAAAGAAAATTACAACCCATCGCGCTTAAACCTCCCAGCCGTCAGGAACAAACGCCAAAAAAAAACCGCAAACAAAGATTAAAACAGCCCGTTAATCAAGATGACAGGCAGCTTACGCTTTTTCCGGACTGAAAAATCCTCATTCACCAGAAAGCAATTTCGCATCGATGTTCTGTTAATAATTTTCCTGAAATCATCTTTAGTCTTGATCAAGAAAATAGATAGAAATTTGATTTCATGTCATTTTCAGTGCGACCGGCCGTCTTGACAACGGCTGCGGAAGTTTATAGATAAGTTAAATTACTCGACATAATTTTCCGGCAAACGCCCCAGATACAGCGACCAAACGCAACGAAAGGAGGGACACTATGGCCGACGTAACCCCCACCATGCCAGACCGACTGGTCAACTACCTCAACTCGGGAGCCCCCGCCCTGCTGCTGACCGCGGGCAGTGACGGCTATCCCAGCTCTGCTTACTCATGGGCCGTGGCGTTGAACGAGAAGTGCGTGCGCTTCGCCGTGGACGACGGCGGCACCGCGATGGTCAACCTGAAACACTCGGGACTTGCGGGGCTGCACATCATCGGGCCCGACAACATGGCTTATCTGGTCAAAGGCAGCGCCAAGCAGATCAAGGACCGGATCGAGGCCATGTCGGGCGGCGAGATGTCCTTGTGGGAGATGCAGTTGATAGGCGCGCGGGACCAGTCTTACCCGGGCGTCACTCCCAAACCGTTCACCTACGAGTGGCCCGCGGACCAAAAGGACGCGATGGAACAAATGGAACAGGCGGTGTTCGCCGAGATGAAAGGCTGATGCACGCAGCGGAGGCCGGACCGATGTTCGGCCTCTTGCTCCTCTGCTCCCTCTCCCTTGGTAAGAACAACTACAATTGTCTGCATGTTTTTATCGCAGTGTCATTCGATAGAGAACTGAGTTCACGGAAGCGGGTCTTTTTTCAGGATCTGGATAGGTTTCAATCTTTTTGAAGCCTCTTTTCTTTAAAAACCGATTGATAAACTCATTACCTTCCCACGAGTCAATCTCAACAAAAGAAGCATTAAAGATCTTTTTTGTGAGCTTCAAGCTTTGCTCCCAAACACCCCCGGCGGCAAGCTCCGGTCATATGGTATTTACACAAGCGCAGGTTGAAAAGACAACACCCCTGCCTTCCGGCACAATGGCAAGACATGATACTATCTGATTTTCTATTTCAGCGAAAATCCAAATCCCCTTTTTATGTTTCGAAAATACACGTTCACTTATTGATATGGTTCGATCCGATAATGGTTTACAAAATCCTTGGTCAATTTCGGCTTCAGACAAAAAGGATATTATTCGGTGCAAATCTCTATCTTGTGCCACGTGAATCTTAAATGCAGATCTCACACCAAGATCCTTTCTTTCTACCACAGAGCATGCGAGAAGGCTGAGTCTAGCGGTATCAGATATCGGTGGTTTCACTAATATGCAGGATGCCTCCTAAGCCTTCAGCCTCGTGGCTGAATTTCTCAAGCAAGCGTCGGAGGGCCTGTCGATTTTTTTCAGGATAGATCATGAGAACAGAGGTGAGAATTCGCTTTTCAGCTTCGCCTTGAATGTGCTGTTCGCGCGTCAAATTTTCAATGGCCGCCATCGCCTCTTCAGCCGATTTGTAGCGCCGGGCGGGATCGATGGCGCAGCACTTTATAATGAAATGGCGCAGCGCTTCGGGAAGATCGGTTATGCTATCGGCCGGATCGGGTATTGCCTGTTTGCAATGCAGATCCATCAGGCGGCTGAGATCATCCTCCGGATAAGGGCGTTTGCCGCACAACAGTTCATAGGCCATGATACCCAGCGCATAAATATCTGATCGGGCATCCTCGGGTTCGCCTTCAAGCTGTTCCGGCGATGCGTAGTACAGGGTTCCATGAAGATTAAGATCTTCCTCCCCCGGGGGCGCCGCTAGACCGAAATCAAGAATTTTAATGCGCCCATCGCGCATCACAAAAATATTTTCCGGCTTGATGTCCCGGTGAACAATACCCTGTTCATGGGCATATTGCAGACCGCCAAGGATCTGTTTCAAATAGTTCACCGTTTGCGAAACCGATAGCGACCCGCACCGTTGCAAGGTGGTGCGCAGTTGCTCGCCTTCAAGGAATTCCATAATGATGAAAATCGTTCGATAGATTTCATCAATGTCGAAAACTTGGACAATATTCGGATGGTTCAGGCGGCCGATAATCTGGGCTTCATGACGAAAGGTTTCCAGGAAAAGGGCGTCCATGGCCATGTCATGCTTAAGCATCTTTACGGCTACCGGCATATTCAGGGCACGATGAAGGCCGCGGTAAACGATTCCCCAACCACCGGTACCGATAGGATGCTTAATGGTGTACTTACCTATGGTGCGATCGATCGTATAGCTCCAGGATTCAAGGCGCTGGGTGACAATTTCGGTAAGAAAGATGCGCAGGTCCGGATGTTTTTGGGCAACTTGATCAAAATCTTCCTGCCGCAGCTCCCAGGCCGTCATGCCTGTTTCCGCAACTGCAAACTCACTGCGGTCTTCACCTGTCAGCACCCCTAATTCGCCAAACACATCGCCTCGTTTCAGGCGGCTAACATGATGGGTTTGATGATCTTTATGGACTTTTATGGCACAGATCCCATCCTGAATAATGTATAACGATTTGCCGATTTCACCCTGTTTATAAACATAATCGCCCTGATGGCAGCTGCAGCGACGCAAACAGTTAATCAAATGCAGCAGCGCATGTGACGGAGTGCTTTCAAAAATCGGAGTCTTGATCAAAAACTCTAAATCACTGCTATGGCCTGGTTGGACTTTAGACTCTTCAGAAACACTGGCATCTTGTCCCACAAATTTGAGATCATGGGTGAAGCAATCGGTCGTGTCAGATAGGAGCGCGCTGTGCGCAACAACCGCACGAAAGGCTTGCCACACATCGGTGCTGAGATCATAGGCCATAAATCCGATTTGGATTCCTTTTTCAATAGGTCGGCTGCT
>JASJCE010000302.1 GCA_030066155.1 Desulfobacterales bacterium
AATTTATTCGTGATCATTCGTGACCATTCGTGGCAAAATATTCTATTAACTCGAGACAATTCCTTTAATTTTTTTAGCCACGAATAATTAGTCTAAACTTCTGGGGAATCGCAGAACCATCATTTCAGCTTCGATTTCAATTCTCAGCTCGGCATCGAGAATTTCGAGCAGGCGATTTTCGTAAGCAGATGGAAACTTATTTGACACTATTTCAGATAGTCCCGTCAACCGCTTGAGCTGAATTCGGATATCGTCATTTGTCTCTTCGGCGACAACTTCTATCTGCTTTAGTTCTCCGCTGGCATCCATAGCGAAATCCAGGCACAGCCAGAGAAGGTTCATTAACTGGTATGGGGCTGTTTGGATTTTCGGCGGATCCCGGGGTAATTGCAAATCCACCTGAACATTTTTCATGGCGGCGAATCTGGCAGTCAGCGCGATGATCATTTCAAGCGTCTCATTCAGATCAACGGTCGTCATGGTCTGATTGACGCTGTGAGCAAACCGGTTCATATTTTTAATGATAGTGTCCGCTCGCCCGATCTGCCTTTTAAGCGTTGCGGCCATCCTGGTCAACCGTGCCGGATCAATCGGCTTGCCCCTGCCTGCCATTAAGGTCAAGTCCTCCAGGAGTCCCGCATTTTCATTGATAATCGCCAGCACATTTTTAATCTCATGGGATATCGAGGCGGATATCTGGCCGAAGAATTGAAGATCCGCTATTTCTGTAATTTCGGGTTTTTTAACCATGTAACGTAACACCTTCCGATGACTAACTTTAGCATTCTCAGTAGTGTTGTAATCTCCAAGCACCAAAATACAAATCCCTGGCCCAGACCGAATTAACGCTTACCATATTTATTGCCTCCCATCTCTAAGCGCGTAACGGATCGAGGGATACACCAATCAAGTCGCGCTCTCCGAGGCGTAGGCTACGAGCCGGAGGCCAGGGCGGGCTCAAACAAATTCCAATGACCAAAATTCAAAATACAAAATAGTCCATAATGACCAGGCGACTTCGATTATTTGAGGCTATAGTTTCGGTCATTGGAGCTTGATATTTGGAAATTGTTTGGAATTTGGTTTTTGTGATTTGGGGTTTTAGGGTTTCAGTTCAAAAATTGTTGACAAATTGCTTATTGCAGGGTCAGACCTCTTGATTCATGATGCCTCCTCGGGCATTTCCAGCGGAATCGTCATTTTAAAGGTGGTCCCTTTGCCAAGCTGGCTGTTGACGCTGATGGTGCCGCCGATCTCCTGGACCAGTGCATAGGTTACCGATAAACCGACACCAGAGCCGTCATAACCGGCCTTGGAATAGAAATACGGCTCAAATATATGCTTCAGTTCGGATGCCGGGATACCGGGACCGTTGTCTGCAAATGATATCGAAATATAATTTTTGTTCGCGGGCACAGCCGAAATTTTTATGTGGCCCCCATCCTTCAAGGCACTGATGGCATTATTAAATAGATTGAAAAATACCTGCTCCAGTTTTCCGCGGTCGGTTTCAAACTGTGGAATCCCTTTCGATACCTGCACATTGACGGTTATGGATCGGTACGCTGTATCCGGAGCTAAAACATTTTTAACTTCATCTATAATTTCTGTTAAATCGATGATCTGAACACTCAAATTGAGATGACGGGCAAAATTCAACAGATCTCTGGTAACTTTCGCGCAGCGCTGCACTGTCGAAATTACCGAATCTACCAGTTCGATCAGTTTGGGATCCTTGGCGTAGGTGGCCGTCAAGGTGAAAATATCCCGGATATGCCCTGCCTTTTCGTTGATTATGGCCAGCGGATTGTTGATTTCATGAGCCACACCGGAAGCCAGACGTCCCAGGGACACCATTTTGTTGGCGTACTCCACCTGGTGCATGGTGTCGACCCGTTCCTGGTCGGCTTTGTGGATCTGATTCACCAGGTGTGTGGCAACGCCCAGCGTCACCAGCACGATCAGGATAATGCTCCCCGCCAGAATTAACGCAAATGACCAGGTCGTTCTATACCAGGGCTGGATACTTTCGCTTTGTGGTTGGATCATCATCAGAATGAAAGGCGTGTCCAGGATGTGGGCATAACCGATGATAATTCGATCCTGATGTTCATCAACACTTTTTAAGACCCGAGCCTTGGGAGAAAATGCCGGAACCGGGATCGGTATTTTATCATACACACTGCCGTATTTTTTCGAAGGGGTCTGCAAAACGCCGTCGCGGTTGATGATGAAAAGATCCCCATTGTCGCCGACATCAAACCGGGCGATAGATTCCGTCAGCTGACTGGAATCGAGTACTGCATGCAGCACAAAAAAAGAACCATCCGGCAATCCGCGCCTGACAGCTAAATCCATGCAGGGCTCCTTGCAAGCCGCTTTGCCCCTTTCACTGATAAAGGCTCCCCGATTCAGGACTTCCCGAAACCATGGCAGCTGGCTGTAATCGACTCCAGGACCTGGATTCAAGCCGGCATGGGATATCAGATTTCCGATGCTGTCGATGACACCCAAATCGGTGAATCCGTCAAACCGCTTATTGAGATTATCCAATATGGCCGACAGGCGCGCTGGTTCCCGAAGGATTTCCAGGCTGTGGTCATGGGCAACGAAATCCAGAACTGATCTGCGTTCGGTCAGAAATAGGGATACGGATCGCCATGAATTCGAAACCTGTTGAGAAATGCGCAGCACGAGTTCCGACTCGATGGTTTGCATCGTCAGCCGGTAGCCTGAAAACGCCCAGATAATTAACGGTACCAGGGCAACGGTCGCAATTACCAGAATAGCCCGTTTCCAGATTAACGGGAAGTCAAAATGATGCCGGTACGGTCCTGCAGTAATATCCTGGTGATCCAGAAAACGCGGCTTAAATTTTTTCAGAATGGACATGGCTTCACGTTCTGGTATTTCTGGAATAAATCTAATCTATTTGTTTTAGCCACGAATAAACACGAATAAACACGAATTTGATTTAGGTTTGTGCAACCTTGTTTTTGATGCGTAATTTATTCGTGAACATTCGTGACCATTCGCGACCATTCGTGGCTGAATAATTTTTTAATTCCCCAAATACTCAATCCCTCCGGGGCGTAGGCCCCTATGCCCCTTACGGGCCGGAGGCCGCAATCCCAATCGAAACTCTGCCCCGCGCTCTATGCCCTATGCCCTATCTCTTTGCCCTTTCAATCGGAAATCCGCAATCTGCAATCCGCAATCGAGAGCCTCAATTCTATCTCCCTTTCTTTTGCCGAACCTTCTCGTTGGCCAGTTGAATCGTTTCGCTGAGGACATTGATGTCCACCGGTTTTTGCAGATAAGCAAAAGCACCCAGATCCATACATAGTTGCCGGTCTTCTTCGTCGCCGTGGCCGGTGACGATGATAACCTCTATTTCCGGGCGCGTTTCCTTAACCTTCCGCAACACATCGAAGCCATCAATCCCGGGCATTTTAAGATCGACAATAATGACCTCCGGATCGTCATCTTTTATAAGCTGAAGCGCTGACTCACCATCATAAGCGACCGCCGATCCCATATCCCGCATCATCAATCGTTCGGAGAGGGTTTGAACAAATTCACGTTCGTCATCCACCAGCAATACTTTTGATGGCATTTCAAAATTGTGTTTACGATAGATATCGGTCTTGTGAAAATCTTTACCAATTACGGTTTCTACCGATTTGACTCCGGCTATCGGTTCTACAATTGATTTCAGCTCTTCCCGGAGCCGGTTGAGCCTGAGTACATGCTTATTGATAGTCAAGGTGACAACACCGTCCTGTGCGCGGATGTCAACCGTATGCCCGTGTTCTACAAGGGCAATCTCGGTTTCAGCCGCCAGGCGGAAATCCGCCAGCGCCTGCTTTGAAGTTTTGGTGGGCTGAATGATATCCTTGCCGGCGTTCTCCACTATTAGCTCTGCGGAATGCAGTGCCGTTGTTTTATCGATCGGAATAACAATATCATAAAGAATGGGGTCCCAGGGGTCGCCGTTTCTGAACAGCAGGTCGATCCAATATGAACACGCCTCCTCGTACCGTTGAATAAGATTGGCAGCCTCTTTTTCAGATATGCCCTTTTGCTCAACGGCATTTGCAATGCGGTGCTTTCGGTGGGCGATCAAACAAACCCTGAGTGTATGCCTAACGGCTGCCGGGATGAACTGTCCGCCGAAGGAGGTGATCAAGGCGTTGTCGGTGGTGATCAACTCGGCGACTGCCCTTTTGACATAGGCCAATGAACGCTCTTTTTCGAGGCTGAATTTATTGAAAACCGAGGTCTTCGGTGAAAGGGCCCGCTTGATTTTTTTTTCCGTCAGGGTTGATTTGCGGCTCGCTTCGGCGATGATTTGATGCTCGCTGATTTGCCGATATCCGGTGCGGGCAATCACCTCCTGGACGATCTGGTTTTCATGACAGAAACCACCGCTGAATATGGTAATGATCGGCATTTAATTCTCCCTTTTCAGTCTCGATCGGGCAATTCGACAGACCGTCGTCAACGGACAATCTTTTTCTTTGCCGCCCCGGTGGGTCATTTCATGCACGGCATCGATCGCATTCTCGATAGTGGGGTAGATGTGATCCTCACCGATTTTTATGATCAAATGGGTTTGCCGAAGAACTTTCATGACGGATCGGTTCACGCTGCTTAGGGATATGTCGATTCCGGCGCTTCTGACTCGATCTACGGTCAAAGATAAGGCTTCTTCGCCCGAGGAGTCAATATCGCTGATGCTGCCGGCAGAGATGATAATGTGTTTGAGATCTTTTTTGGAGCGTCGCCGGTTTCTGATCTGCTCCTCGAGATAGCTGGCGTTGGCGAAGAACAACGGCCCGTCGAATCGAACCACATCGATATAGCGGCACTCCTCCAGACCGCTGGCAACCGCATCGTGCAGGGTGCGGTCGACATCCAAAGACAGGTCGACGATCTTGGGTCGCATGCTCTTGTAAAGAAAAACAAGAATGGAAAGTCCGGCACCGATCAGAATCCCGCGATCCAGGTTGGGGGCGAAGACCAGGGTGCAGACCAAGGTGATGATGGAAATCGCGCCGTCATACCACTGGGCTTGCCAGGCATGGATAAATCCTTTGACATTGATCAATCCCACCACCGCCATCATTATAATTGCGGCTAGAACGGATTGGGGCAGATGATAGAAAAGCGGTGTGAAAAATATCAGAACAATGACCACTGCCAGGCTGGTGAAGACACTCGAAAGGCCGGATACGGCCCCGGATTGCAGATTGACCGCCGATCTTGAAAAAGATCCTGATGTTGGATAACTCTTGGCAATTGAACCGCATATATTCGCCAGTCCCTGGCCGATCAGCTCCCGGTTGGGATCTAGCCGCTGGCCGGTTTTGGCGGCCATGGCCTTGGCCACTGAAATGGCCTCCATAAATCCCAGCAAGGAGATGATCGCCGCATAGGGCAACAGATGCAAAATAACATGGTAATCAAGCTCGGGTATCGAAAAGGCGGGCAAACCTTGGGGGATGTGGCCAACCACGTCCCCGCCGCCGATAATTGGTATCCGGTCGGTAATCAGTGGCGCGTTGCCGACCTTAAGCCGCCACATCCGATTGTCCATAGCGTTTTTATCGGCCATTTCGTTGACCGAATAGTATGACAGATTGCCGTCGGAACTACTTACCCCAGACAACAAAAATTGACGCAACCGGCGGCGATATTTGCGGGCTTCGGCATGCAGCAGCTCAACTTGCAGACCGAGTCGCTCGGTCGCCTGTCTGGCTTCGAGTTCAGCCATCGCGTCGGATGAAACCCGACCGGTGTTGAGATCCTGTATTAACCCGGCTCTTTTTTGCGACAGCCGGGCATGGAGGGCAAAGGTCCGGTTGAATTTATCAATCGTCTGTTTGACCACTTCGGATCGAATCTGCGCAATGTCTACCTCGGCGGTTTGCTCAAATCCGAAACCCCATGAGAGAACGGTCGTAATGACAACGGCGGCGAGAACATTGGGCAGCTTGGGTGAAAGGCGCCGCAAACCCAACATGATGCCAAAGGCCATAACGCCCATGATTAGCGTCGGCCAATGGAAATAATGCCCGGCAGTTTGGAATACCCGGTAAATGGTTTCGTAATGTCGGGGCGCTTTGTCCAGATAAACCCCGAGCAATTTAGGCAACTGGGATGATGCAATGATGATAGCAGCTGCATTGCTAAAACCGTTCACGACCGGGTGGGAAATGAAATTGACTACCAGGCCCAGCTTCAGGATACCCAGCGTGAATTGAAATACACCAACGATCAATGCCAGTAAAACGGCATAGGCGATGTATTGCTGGGTTCCCGCGGTGGCCAGAGGCTCAAGCGTCGTTGCCGTCAACAGCGAAACTACCGCTACAGGTCCGGTCGCGAGCTGATGGCTGGAGCCGAACAAAGCGGCCAGCATCGGCGGGATGAAAGCGGCATAAAGTCCGAAATAGGGCGGCAGTCCGGCTAGCTCCGCGTAGGCCATTGACTGGGGGATAAGGACCAGCGCGACGGTCAGCCCGGAAATGATATCAGCTCTAAGAAATTTGCTGTTGTAATTCTCAAACCAGCTGGAAAATTTGTCAGCAATCTTTGTCATATGAGCTTAATATAATCCATAACTCCAATCGTGAGTGAAGCGAACTAAGTACAACTGAATGGATGGTTTTGGGCTCCAATTAAGGGGTGATCTTTCGGTCTCCTTGGGCCATGCGTCAACTGCTACACAAAGAATTAAACCCGAGGTCATTCAATATTAAAGACTATAAAGGACCCGGGTCAAGACCTATTTTTTATCAAACGCGGAAAAGAACTGCAATTCGTGCTATACTGACATTTTATAACTGTTAGAAAACGGTGGAGATTTGACAGGATTGGATTTGTAATCGCTTCCAACCTCAGGAAAAGAAAATAGTAGATATCTGCAATGGAAAATAAGCTGCCTGAAAAAGCGAGACTGCTGAAACAATTACAGAAGCAAAATTTCAACATTCCGGATTTTATTTATGTTTCGGCAACCGACTTTGAAAAAGACAATTTTGAGGCACTGGAGGTATTTCTTAAAAATCATCGTGAGAGCTTCAAGGTCATTGCTCGCAGTGGTCATCCGCAAGAAGAATTTTTCAAAGGCGGAACCTTTGATTCGCTGGAAACCTATGCTGATGTCGCAGGGATTCAGTACGCTCGAAAAAAAATTATTAATCTGGCAAAGACAGCCAAGCAACTTACGATCAAGCGGCAGCAAAAATTCAACCATGCCCCCAAAATAAATATGGATGATATGGGGGTGATTGTGATGCCGTTTATTTACGGGACCAGTGTCATGGCCAAAATGATCGGAAAATATTGGGAGTTTGGCTACTGCCGTGACCGGTCCCACAAGGTATTTCGTGAACCCTACATTACCAATACCCCTCACGACAGAAGATTAATCGACCTGTCCCAAAAAATACAGGATTGCCTGGGATATCGATGCGAGATCGAATATGTGGTGTCAGAAGCAGGCGAAATCCATGTTGTTCAAGCCAAAGACATATCTCACATCGAAGTACTCGAGGAAAAAAAGAGTGAACGGTCGATAAAACTGGACGGCCTGCACCGGATCAGAAAGAGACGGAGTTACCGTGAGCGTCCGGTTTACGTGATGAATAACAAAGCATTCTATCTAAGAATCATCGGCAAATGCGAAGAATACCTCATGAACGGGGAGAAATCCCCGCCGGTGATTGAAGAGATCCTGGACATCGTCAACCAGTATCAGGCCGATCTTGAAAGATTTGCGCTGCGTTATCAGCGTTTCTGCGTTTTGGGTTTGTCCATTCAGGAACCGGAGGAACTTTACCAGATTGCCAATCATTATCTGGATGATTACCCGGACATTCAGCCCATTCTGTCCAGATCATTGCACGACAATCTATACAAAATCGATTATTTTTTATCTGAAACCGACACCTTAATCGCCAAAGACAAATTCAGATTGAATATGTGCGGGCATGACGCTTACGGCATTGATACCGTCCGCAATCCACTGTGGTCGGTATACTGGAAGATGGATAAGCATGAACAGATGGTGCGCGAAATCAATCGATTGGGATTCAAAACCGGAGATACCATCGGAATCGAAATCGATTCAGATGGCAAACCCATTGTTTATCGGCTTTAAGGAATGTCGAATGACGATTGACGAATGGCGAATGAAGGATCTCGCTCTCCGAGTCGTAGGCGCTAAAACCCCTACGAGCCGGAGGCCAGCCCCGCCTCCGGCCTGAAAAAACGGCCGGGCTGATCGAGAAAAGAAACTTTGAAAAGCGAATATCGAATATCGAATAATGAATTTCGAATGTTGAAGTAAGGCATTCTATCTATTTATTAAGAAGACTGAGCGAAGCGAAACCACACTTCGACATTCTGCGGTTCGATATTCGATATTCTGCGGTTCGCTTTTTATAAATGAAGTTTCATAAAGGCACTCATGAATAAGCCGGCTCGCCCTGTTGTTATTTCTTCCCTGTCTCGCCGGAGCTTGAATGACTTGCTTGACACGATCTGCACGGTCAAATATAATGTATTGATAATGGTAGAAATATTCAAGATTTCGTTCGACTGAACCAGAATGCTTATATCTTCCCGC
>JASJCE010000303.1 GCA_030066155.1 Desulfobacterales bacterium
TGCTGTGGAACATCATCCCGCTGCTGTGGATGGTGGGCATGAGCTTTTACAACTACTCGCTGATTACCGGGATGCCGCCGCGCTTTATCGGGTTGCGTAATTTTTTTGACTTGTATGACAGTTATGCGGTTTGGGGATCACTTGGCAAAACGTTTATATTTGTCTTTTTTGCGGTTGGTATGGAAACCCTGCTCGGAGTGGTGCTGGGGATCCTTTTCTGGGGCAGCACCAAACTGCCCGGACGGCGCCTCGCATTGACCCTATTGTTTTCACCAATGGTCCTCACCCCGGCCGCCACCGGGACTTTTTATCGGTTGATTTACGAGCCGACCTTCGGAATCATGAATTACTTAACGACCGTTATATTCGGAACGAAAATCGACTTTCTCGGAGACCGGTTCTGGGCTATGCCGGCAGTACTGCTAGTAGACATCTGGATGTGGACCCCTTTCATGATCTTAATCACCCTGGCTGCCCTCGGCTCCGTACCGCGGGCGGAACTGGAAGCGGCCGAGGTCGATCGGCTGCCCTGGGCCAAGCGATTCTGGTATGTTGTTTTGCCGCATGCCAAGTTCATTCTGATGCTGGGAATCGTGCTGCGGACCATCGATGCCTTTAAAGTCATGGACCTGATCTATCAATTGACCCGCGGGGGTCCGGGCAACGCCACGGAGGTGGTCGGCATAACGCTTTTTCGCAAAGCGTTTGAAGGATTTACCATGGGCTGGTCCTCGGCGCTGGCGGTGATCACCCTGCTGATTGCCATCGCCTTCACGTCCATATTCCTGTATATATTAAATCTTCGCCGAAGAGGAGCGGAAAGCTGATGCAATCGAATTGGCGCCAACGAATTTATCATATCGTGCTGTGGCTGGTTTCCATTATTTTTTTCCTGCCGGTGGTCTGGATCATCATGGGCGCATTCAAGACCAAGGACGATCTGCTGGCCATTCCTCCGAAAATCATTTTCACGCCAACGCTGGCCAATTTTGTTGATCTCTTTTCCCGGCATGACTTCCTTCCGTCTTTAACCAACAGCTTCATCATATCGGCCTTCGCCGTCGTGGTTGCCATCATCGTTTCCTTTCTGGCCGCCTACAGCTTTTCTCGCTTTAAGCCCAAGGGCACGGATTTTTTGATGTTTGTGCTGCTTACCGTCCGCATGGTGCCGGCCGCCGCAGTGGTGGTGCCGATATTCCTGATGTACACGGCTTTTGGCTGGAAGGACAACTTCTGGGGCGTTATGCTGTTTTATGCCATGTTCAGCATACCCTTCTCGGTCTGGATACTGAAAGGGTTTATCGATGGCGTATCCCCTCGCTTTGATGAGACCGGTCTGGTCAACGGCGGATCGCGCATGCATGTATTGTTCAGGGTCATCCTGCCCCAGGTCCGGCCCGGGTTGATCGCCGCCTTCATTTTTAATCTGATATTCGTCTGGAACGAATTTCTGTTCAACTTCATTATCGGCGGGAAAAAAACCACTATGATTCCGGTCAGCTTAGTTACCGGCTCACTGTCCCAAGGTGGCGTCGACTGGACATTTGTGGCCGCTCTAGCCACGGTTTATTTGATACCGCCATTTCTGGCGATTTACTTCTTTCAGAAATATCTCCTGGTCGGAATGACTTTCGGAACCGTTAGGGGTGAAGTATGATTCGGCGTTTTTTCAAACAGCCCTTTGCCGCCATTGTGCAGGGAATACTGGTTATCCTGCTGGCCGTTAGTTTTGCCATGATCACACAGCAAATCAATGAGACCCTCTATCGCATCGGATTTCTGCTGCTGATTGCCTCGACTTTCGTGCAGATTGTTTTCGGCAACCTGCCACCGGAGGCCGATTTCAAACAGTCCATAAAATTTACGATCATTGTGTTTGGTATTATTGCAATCGTTTTCGGTCTGGGCATTTTTCTGGCTCCTCATTTGGTCAATCTTGGTCGGAGGTAATGAAATGAACGCCATTGAGCTTGACGCCATCGCCAAAAAATACGGCCGAACCCAGGTCCTGAATGATATCAATTTGAGTGTAGAATCCGGCAGTTTTACAGTCGTATTTGGATTGCCGGCCTGCGGCAAATCGGTTCTGGTACGCCTGCTGACCGGCCTTGAAAAACCAACCAAAGGTCGAATATGGCTGCGGGGCGCCGAGGTGACCAAACTTGATTCCGGTGGCCGCAATATCGGGTATGTACCGCAATCCTTTGCGCTATATCCGCATTACAGCGTCTATAACAACATCTCATATCCTCTGGACCTCATTAAAGCTCCCAAACCGGAAGTTGAGCAGGCTGTTCAAAAAATCGCCGCACAACTTAAAATCGATCACCTGCTCGACAAAAATCCGGATCAACTCAGCGGGGGCGAAAAACAGCGGGTTGCGCTGGCCCGCGGTGTGGTTAAGAATACCGATATTTATATCCTGGACGATCCCCTGGTAGGATTGGACTTCAAACTGCGGGAGCAGATGTTTGATGATTTGAAACAAATGCAGCAATCGCTGGCCGCCACCTTTTTGTATACGACATCTGATCCGCTGGAAGCCCTGGCGCTGGCCGATAGGGTGGCCATTCTGGATCAGGGCCGCATCGTCGAGGCCGATGATCTTGAAGTGCTCTATCGTCGGCCCGGTCACATCACCACCATGACCCTGCTCGGCTACCCGCCTTCAAATCGGTTTGGCGGTGAATTGTTCACCCGTTCAGGCCAGGTGTGGTGCCGTACGGGATTGTTCGATTTACCGGTGAACATGACTTCGGAGGCCAGTCAATTAGACGCCAAGCAAGATGTCCAAGTAGTCATCCGGCCTGAAGACATTGTTCTGGATCCCGATCGGGACGACTTGCTGCAATGCCGGGCTAATGTCGTTCTGCTGGAAGATCTGGGAGGGGAAGTGATTGCCTACCTGGAAGTCAACGAAGTGCCGCTGGTTACGGTTGTCAGTCATGCCGATGACCAATTGGTCAGCAGCGATAAGGTGACGGTCGGAATATGGCCGTCGAGTGCCGTGATTTTCCAGCCGGAAACCGGTCAACGCATAGGACAGGGAGCCGAATAATATGCCGGAAGTTCGCCTGGTCGATTTACGCAAAGAATATCCGGGTGTCATCGCGGTGAAGGACATCAGCATCACCTTCGCCACCGCCACGGTCACCTGTCTGCTGGGGCCGTCCGGTTGCGGCAAAACAACCATGATGAGAATAATTGCCGGATTGGAAAATCCCACCACCGGGGACGTATTTTTTGATGATGACCGCATGACCGATCTGCCGGCCCGCAAGCGCAAAATCGGCATGGTCTTTCAGTATCCGGTTGTTTACCGTAATATCAGTGTTTACCGGAACATCGAACTCCCGCTGCTCGGGGAAAAACTCTCCGGTTCAGAGCGCAAGAGGCGCATTCAGCAAGTTATCGATATTCTGGGTCTGGAAGACAGTGTTGAAAAAGAGATTTCACAGCTGGACGGCGGCACCCGCCAGAAAGTTGCCATTGCCCGCACGGTCGCCCGCCAACCGGCCGTTATTTTGTTTGACGAGCCGATTACCAGTGTCGATGCCGAAGCTAAGGTACAGCTGAAGCGATCGCTAAAAGAACTCACCCGACAGCTGCAGCAAACCATTATCTATGTTACCCACGATCAGACGGAAGCCATGACCCTGGCCGATCAGATTGCCTTGATGAAAGACGGCGAAATCGTCCAACTGGACGAGCCCCGTAATCTCTACAATCAACCGAATGATGTTTTCGGCGGCTGGTTTCTGGGAAACCCGGGTATGAATTTTTTCGATCACCAGGTTGAGGCGCTGGAGGGCGGCGCGGGTCTGAGATCGCCATTGTTTCCCCATCCGTTAAAGATATCAGGTTTAAACGGTCAGAATCGCATAACCCTCGGTATACGCCCGGAACATGTCAGGCTTGCACGGAAAACATCAAAATTCGCGGTAAGCGGCAAGGTACGACGCAAGATCATCGGCGTCGGCGGGCACTACCTGCTCAGCATCGAACTGGATGACAAGATCATCAAGATCAAGGTCAAACCAACATTAGGCCGTCAAATAAAAAACGAAGTCTGGATCGAGTGTCCCCTGGAGTGGATCACCTTGTTCGGACCGGACGGCCATCGTTTGAACGCGACCCTTACAATGTAGTATTTACGCCTGCCACTTCTTCGGTATTTACGAATTAGGGAGCAGGTTTTAATCTCTCGCAGAGCCCGCAGGGTTCGCAGAGTTTTTTGTTGGTCTAATTTCAGAGATATTTTCTCTCTGCGAGCTCTGTGGTCTTGAGTGAGCGTAGCGGAGGGGCGAGAAAAAGTTCTTATTAATTGTCGAAGGGAGGCAATAAATGGCCAAAGTTGTGTGTCTTGGAATTCAAATTGTAGACATTCTCGGTAGACCGGTAACAGAAATACCGCCCGGACAAAATGTGGCATTGCTAGAAGAGATCCGAATCACGGTAGCTGGAACAGCAGCAGGTACTGCCATTGATTTAGCTAAATTGGGCGCCGATGTAGTGGCAATGGGTGCCATCGGAGAAGATGAGCTCGGAAATTTTCTGCTGACGACCATGCAGCGTTACGGCATCGACACCAGCTGCCTGAAGCGCAAATCCGGGGTACAGACCTCCTCTACTATGCTTCCGATCCGGCCGAACGGCGAGCGGCCGGCCTTGCATGTGCCGGGCGCGAATGGCGAACTCGTCTGGGAAGATCTCGATTTGGATGTTATTGCCGGAGCAGATTACCTTCATATGGGCGGCACATCGCTAATGCCAAAATTTGACGGTGAGCCTACCCGCAGGGTTTTGGAATTCGCCAAGCAGAACGATGTAATTACCACATTTGATCTGGTTGCCGTAGAGCGGCCGGATCTACTCGACCTGATCGAACCGTGCCTGCCGTTTGTTGACTATTTTATGCCGGGCTTCGAAGAAGCAATCATGATGTGCGGGTTAAGTGACCGGCAGGAAATCATTCGCTTTTTTCTGGATCGCGGTGCAAAGCATACTGTTTTTAAAATGGGTGAACAGGGCAGCAGTATCGCCCATTTGGAAAACGGCCAGATCAATGAAACCCGCATACCGTGTTTAAAGGCGCCGGTAGTCGACTCAACCGGCTGCGGTGATGCTTATTGTGCCGGTTTCATCATGGGGCATTCAATGGGCTGGGAGTTAGAAAAGGCCGGTCGACTCGGCACAGCCGCCGGCGGCCTGGTAATTCAAGGCCTTGGATCCGATGCCGGTATTATGGACCTCGATCAAACCATCGAGTTTATGAACTCGGCCGAAGAATTGCCGATGAGCGAGTAAAGCTGGGAAAAAGAGGAAGTCTCTCGCAGAGTGCACAGAGATCACAGAGTTTTATCTAGAGGACTCCTTACAGCATGAGCCCCTATTTCTATATCAGACCGGATCAAGCAGCTTCAGCGGTGGCTTGTCCATAATTTCTCATTTATTTTCAGGCGGTTAATCGATTACAATTAAAGAGGTTCAAAAAAATATGGTGGTTAATAAGAAAATACTAGTTCAATTTATAATATTGTGAGTTTTTTCGCGCTACTCAGTAGTTAGCCCTACCAAATTGAACGAATCGGTAACAAAGATGCTTTGATTTTTACTATCAACCTTCTACAAACTGGGAAATTCGATTTTGAGAGCTATCACGATAGTATGCTTCACAATCTGTATCGTTTGTGTCTTAGCCGCAGTTGTTGTTTCACTCTTTTTGATTTGGGGCCCAGGTGATACCGGAACTCTGTGGAAATCTTTGGCTTCAATCGGTGTTTTTTTTCTCGCATCTCTTGTTACTATCGGCGTCACTTCAATTGTAGGTCCAAAACTTAAAGAAACTAAGGAAAGCTAACAATGCAACTTGAGCAGACGACGTGAAGATCGCAGTTTAGCGTAAAGACCGTGCAGGTTTGGAAGTTATGTAGGCCGCTGCTCACCGGCAACGTTCGATGACCAATTATGTTCAAATCAAAACGAAAAAAGAAGAAGAGTAGTCAAAGGTCTCCTAAACGCAAACGAATGAAGCGGGAGGCGAGACTTCGGTCTGCTAAAAAGTGGATACCTCAGTACGAAGGCAAAAAAATCGTACGAGGTTACGCAAAGTGGTATGATGTTGATCTCCTTTGCGCTATTATCGAACTTCGAATGCTTGGTGTTCACGTTGACCAAATTTATGAGGCAAATGTGCGGCGATCAATCGAAACCAAGACCAAGCAAAGAAAACAAAGACGTCTTGCTCGAAAGGAAGTAGAATACGACGATCCTTATCCGGATTCAGACGAAACTTATGCATATATTGCCGGTTATACTTCGTGGGGATTCCCCTATGGCGTGACGTGGGAGGAAATTGGTGAAGAGCCACCATGGATTAATGACGAGGATCTCGAACAAGGCGGATGAACCAGACGGGAATAACCATGCGGTTTTACGGTAAGGCCTTACTAACTTGAAAGGAATCGGGCCCGCTAATTATCCGAAAAAGTTATAAAGCCCCCCAGCAAAGTAGAATCCGATTTTTTTTCTTGCCAAATATACGCCAATGACGTATAGTCTGTTATGCTTTTTATCGAAACTCCTGTTTTTACAAAATTAGTGACTGACCTAATACCGGACGATGAATATCGGAAAATCCAACTGGCGCTGGTTTTAAGACCAGTAGCCGGCAAAATTATCCCCGGTAGCGGCGGGCTTCGGAAAATTCGATGGAGGAGCAGCGGCAGTGGAAAACGGGGAGGTCTGAGGCTTATCTATTTCTGGGATGTCCAGGAGGACAGAATCTACATGCTTCTAATTTACAAAAAGAGTAAGCAGGAGGATCTTACCCCACGGCAACTCAGAATCCTCCGTGATCTTGTAAAGGAGTTTTTAAAATGAAAGAACGCGATTTTAATAATCTTGTTAAGAGCATCAAACAAGCTGGAAAGATCAAAAGAAACCATTTAAAACCTGGCCGAACCTTTGAATTCAATCCGATGGACATTAAGGCCATTCGCAAAAAGCTTGACAAGTCCCAAAGTGAATTCGCTCTCATGATAGGCGTAAGTGTGTCCACCCTTCAGAATTGGGAACAGGGTCGGCGTAAGCCTGATGGCCCAGCAAGAGCTTTATTAAAAGTGGCATCGGAAAATCCGGAGGCCGTTTCCAAAGCCCTGGAAGCCTAAATTTACTGGATACCCTGGATACCGCTTTATAACCAATCGCTGAACCTGACCGGAAACACAATTCGGTTTTGCGAAAAGACCGTGCGGGCTCGAAAGTAATAAGGCCGGCAGGTTAGCTCAAAACGTTTAATTGATGAAAACAGCTGACTGTATAAAGCGAAAGTACTCTTGCATAACAAGGCATGAACTGGAAAAGCACATTCGATTCTGTTGCCGTGCTTTGGCGAGGGACACCGGCGTTAATATCATCTTTCCGCATACTTCGGGGCGCGTTCCCATCTGGATGCGGAAATACAAAACCAAAGCCGACTGTCTTGAGCTACAGATTTCATCTGGCCATCTGGGGAGATTCGTTGTTGAAAAGGCCGCTTCAAGTTTTGAGTCCAAAGGCATTGAATTCAAGCGCAGATTTACAAAGAATCGCAGGGCGTTGTCACGAATCATCACACCGCATGAAGTAGAAGACGTATACACCCCAAAAATGATATCAGATATTATTGTACTGATTAGCAACTTATCAAAACGTCGACAAAATAAGTTCTCAATTGAATACACCTGCAGATTTGAAAAAGGCTGCATTATTAGCGATGATGACCCTGTTGAATTTGGTATTGTCTATAAAACAGCCTTTTTTATAGGGCACGCAGCGGGGTCAATAGCAAAAATGTTCAGGGTATAAAAGCCGGAGACCCAACAAATAGGATGGGGCTGACCCGTCTTCGTTAAAACTACGACGTGACAAGTCCGTCTTCGTTAGAACTGCGACGAAACAAGTCCGACTTCGTTGAAACTACGACGAGACATGGCGCCACGGCACGGCAGGAAAAGCAGGGGCGGTTTTCGTAAAATGCCGTACTAGCTTGTAAAGTCTTTGGCCTGCAGCTCATCCCCGGACGTTAACCCTTATGGAAGATATGAATTATGGCAATCTTATTCGATGACATAGAAAATGCCTTCCTTTTCGTTAGTATGGATCAAAAATTTTTGCACAATGCCTACCTATGCAAAGAAACCGGACAAATATTTTACACATCTGAATTGGGTGACTCTGATGAACTTCCGGATGACATTGATGATACCGAGAAGTACATAACCATTCCCCATAAAAACGATCTTGACCTTGGCAAGGCACTTGTTTTTGATTTTACATCGGAATACATTCCTGATGAGCTAGACAGGATTTATGATTTTTTTCGCTCCAGAGGAGCCTACTCAAGATACAAGGACTATTTAAGCAGAATAGGCCTCCTTGATAAATGGTACAAGTTTGAAAATGAGCGGCAAACAACCACTATTAAAGAATGGTGCCGCAATAATAGCATCGAAATAAAGGGCTAACCCAGGCGGATGAACCTGACCGGAAAAACGATTCGGTTTCACGTAAAGGCCAGTGCATGACCGAAAATAGGTGGTTGGTAGTTTAGCTCAAGCCGTTATGCGTGTCATTTCAAACTTGACAAAACGTACGCAATGACGTACCATTAAATACTGGTAATTTTAACATTTTTGAGGTCTATCATGCCCACATTAACAGCAACTGAAGCGAGATC
>JASJCE010000304.1 GCA_030066155.1 Desulfobacterales bacterium
GTGGCAGAAGTATTAGAAATTGACGTGGATGAGATTTGGAAACCGGGCAATCAGCCACTGCGAGTGAGAGCGAGGAGTCTGACGTGCTTTTGGGCGGTAAGAGAATTGGGGATGAGCGGTACTAGCGTTGGTAGAATGCTGGGATTAAGCCAACCAGCCGTAAGTCGGGCAGTCGTGCGAGGAGAAAAAATATTTCGGGATATGAATATACGGCTGATAAATTAGAAATGCATTTTTTCATGACCGTCCCCCTATGATAACCAGATGAATTTCGGTAACCAGAAATATCTACCTTCGCTTCCTGTTCCGGACCTGGAGGCGACATGCAATAAACTGCTGGAATGGGTTCGCCCCCTGGTGGACCAAAATTCATGGCACCGGACACAAAGCGCCGTGGAAGCATTTCGCCGCCCGGGGGGAAACGGTGAAACCCTGCAGGCAAGACTGCTTGAATGGGCCCGGCAAAACGATTTGCCCAACTGGCTGGAACCCTTCTGGGACGAGAAATACCTGAAATCCCGCATTCCGATTCCCATCAATGTCAATTTTTCAACCGTTTGCGATGATACGCCGGAGACTGCAAACTTGGGCCAGATCCGCCGCGCCGTACTGTTGATCCGGTTGACCCTTGAATTCAAATCGCTTCTCGACCGGGAGGCGCTGGCGGTGGATCAAATCGGGGACCAACCCCTTTGCATGATGCAGTTTAAAAGAATGTTCTCTGCAGCGCGGATTCCCCAAAGAGGCATCGACCTGATCAGAAGTCCCGTCTCTGAATTTCACCCCACTTCCCCTTCTGAAAAGCACATCGTGGTTTTGCACAACGGCCACATCTTCTCAATGACCGTGGTGGACGGGCGCGGCGACATTCGAACCGCAGCCCAACTTGAAATGGATTTGAATGCGATCGTGGCGGCCAGCGCGGAAAAAGCGGCAACTGAAGAGCGTGTGGGCATTATGACGACGTTGAACCGGGAAGAATGGGCGGATGCCAGAGCCATGCTTCGGGATTTTCACCCGGACAATCAAATGTATCTGGATGCTATCGAATGCGCTCTTTTCGCCCTCTGCCTGGACGTCTCATCTCCGGAATCCTTGGAAGAACGCTTCCGTGCGGCCCTGCATGGTAATGGGAAAAACCGGTGGTTCGACAAATCTTTTCAATTCATTGTCGGGAAAAACGGCCATGTTGCCGTAAACGGCGAACATGCGGGCCTTGACGGTTATCCCGTACATCGGCTGATTCGATACATTCACCAGAAAGGCGGTAAATCGGACCTACACGGACCGAATAAAGCGCCGCGGACATCCACCAAAGCGCCCGAAAAGCTCAATTTTCGCCTGTCCGGAAATTTGAGGCAAATGATCAGAGATGCTTCCGGCAAGTTTGAGAAGTTAATCGACGACACCGAAGCCGTTGTGATTGGATTTTGCCACTTCGGAAAAGAACGGATCAAAGCCTTCAACGTCAGTCCCGACGCGTTTGTTCAACTGGCATTGCAATTATCCCAGTACCGGTTGTTTGGAGAATTCAAAAGCACCTATGAAGTAACCGTTACCCGGCGGTTTTTGCACGGGCGCACGGAAACTTTGCGCTCCGTCTCCCATCAGGCCGTGGATTTCGTGAAGAAAATGACGGCGGATGACGCAACCGCCGAATCAAAAGCGGCAGCGCTGAGGACCGCGGCGGAGACCCATCTAGCCCGCATGAAGGCCTGTATGGCCGGTTCGGGGATTGAGCGGCACATGTTCGGCCTGCAGAGTATCTATGATCGGTTCGGAGCTGAGCTGGGTATCAACCAAATGCCCGCCATTTTCAATGACCCGGGTTGGCTGAAACTTCGCCATGACACATTGTCCACCACCAGCAATCCGGATCCCACCGGGGTCGTACTCTCCGGGTTCGGACCTGTGGTCGATGACGGATTTGGAATCTGTTACACGATCATCGAAGACCGTATTACCATCACATTGACGAGCAAAGCCGCCATGGAAAAGCCGTTAAAGACGTTTGCATTGAACTTGAACAGGGCACTTCTTGATATGGCGGCACTCATGCAAAAACAAGGCTTACTTGACACATGAGTGATCTAAATACGAACCCCAAAGAGGGTCGGATTATGATGTGAAAAATTTCATGCAATCATCTATAGCCGCTTGAAACCATATTTAGATATTTATTTTTTAATTGACAAATCAATCTCTTACCAATAATTTGAAGCCTCCTAATGAAAGGAGGTCCCCACCACATCAACATCCCGCACACTCACCGCAGTCAATATTATCGAAGCAGTGGTAGGAGGATATGATTCTGGAGCCAGGGAAGGTGGTCACGTTTAAATGCTCGGGCAAGCTGAGGGACAAACTGAACAGAAATAAAGCTGTGCAAAAGAAAATACACCCGAGTGGATAATGGAAAGCAGGGTGATATGATACAACAAAACGAAATAATCACGCTTTTATTGGCTATCGGTTGCATGATTTTCATATTGGTAAACAAGCAGAAAGTGAAACGTATCCCGGTGGCGGAAATACTTATTGCAGGATATTGTTTGCTTTTGACCGGGTATGTTCTGACTATCCTGGAAAGCTTATTTTGGAACGAAATGCTAAATGTACTGGAACATATTTGCTATAGTGCAAGTTCGGTTTTGATGGCCGTTTGGTGTTGGAAGATATTTGCATATAAATAAGGACGCTAAATAATGCTTCATGTGGCCGCTATTGATCTTATTTCTTTTCTTGCAGTCATTATCGCCTTAATAGTCTTGTTGCGTGGGTGGAATCGGGCCTTTTCAAACGATATTAAGTTGTTGATCGTTCTGCTTCTTGGATTTTCCTTATTTCATCATTTTAGCGATATACTTGAATGGGGTGGAATAAGCAGAGCTTTGGACCCATTTGAGGATTTCATTGAATTACTGATCCCTATATTATGGTTTTTGCTTATTTACAGCTATATTAAAGAGTTAACAACCGTTGACTTAAAGAAAAGCGAAAAGGCGCTACGGGAGAGTGAGGAAAAGTACCGCCTGCTAATAGAAAATCAGACAGACTTGGTAGTAAAAGTTGACATTGAGGGAAGATTTCAATTCATAAGCCCATCTTATTGTGAAATGTTTGGAAAGACGAATGAAGAATTGCTTGGCAAGAAATTTATGCCATTTGTTCATGAAGATGACCGGGAAGCAACAGCCAAGGCAATGGAATCCTTGTATCATCCGCCCCATACCGCTTACATAGAACAACGGGCCGTGACAAAAGATGGCTGGAAATGGCTTTCCTGGATGGACACGGCAGTACTGGATGAAAACAAGAATGTCACAGCAATTATAGGTGTGGGAAGAGACATAACGGAACGCAAGCAGGCCGAGGAGGCGTTGCGGCAGAGCAGGGAGCGGCTGCACAGTATTGTGAACAACGCGGTAGTGGGGATTTATCAGGTCACGCAGGAAGGGAAATTTCTTCTGGTGAATCGCAGGTTTGCCCGGATGTTCGGTTATCCATCCCCTGAGGAGTTTTTGGCCTCGGTGGAGAATATTGACAAACTATATGTCGATCCGAAAGAACGACCGTCGATTTTAGAAAAAATACAAACAATGGGTTTCGTGGACGATGCCGAGATTCGGTTCTGGAACCGCAATGGCGAGATTATCCTGGTCAGAGTTAGTGTCCGCGTGATCCATGACGAAATAAAAGGATCAATCTATGAAGGGGTCATGGCTGACATAACAGAGCAAAAGCAGGCCGAGTGGGCGCTCAGGGACAGCGAAGAAAAGCTTGCCAGATCTAAAAAAATGGAATCCCTCGGGCTTCTAGCAGGTGGTGTCGCCCATGACTTGAATAATGTTCTCGCAGGCATTGTCAGCTATCCGGAATTATTATTACTGGATTTGCCTGCAGACAGCCAATATAGAAAAGCTATTGAAACCATAAAGGAGTCCGGAGATAGGGCAGTCGCAATTGTCCAGGATTTGTTGACTGTTGCAAGGGGCGTGGCTACCACAAAAGAACCGCTGAACTTAAATGATCTGATAGGCGACTATTTGAATTCTCCTGAGCATAATAAGCTCAAACAGTTTCACCCCACAGTAACAGTCAAAACAAAACTTGATTCGGAGTTGCTTAACATAAGCGGTTCTCATGTTCATATCAGAAAGGTGGTGATGAACCTCGTATCAAACGCCACGGAGGCTATTAAAGGTAGCGGTATTGTGACCATATCGACTGCAAACCGTTATGTAGATAAACCGCTAGATGGATATGATGATATAAACGTGGGCGAGTTTGTTGTTCTGGCAGTATCAGACGATGGGTCGGGAATATCATCTGATGATCTTGAACGAATATTTGAGCCGTTCTATACAAAGAAGGTCATGGGCAGGAGTGGTACCGGTTTAGGATTGGCTGTCGTCTGGAATGTGATTCAGGACCATAAAGGGTACATAGATGTAACAAGCAACCAGGGTGGTACAACATTTGAGCTGTTTTTTCCAATAACAAGAGACGAGTTATCGGAGAGCGACTTGTCCATGCCTCTTGAAGAATTAAAAGGAGACGGGCAAAAGATACTGGTGATTGATGATGTAGAAAGCCAAAGACACATATCCTGTAAGATGCTGGAAACCTTCGGCTATAAAACTGAAGCCGTTTCCAGTGGCGAGGAAGCCGTAGAATATTTAAAAGAAAATACTGCAGATTTGATATTACTTGATATGATAATGGATCCGGGTATCAATGGTCGAGAAACATATGAGAGGATAAAAAGAATTCACCCAAATCAAAAGGCCATCATTGTGAGTGGATTCGCTGTAACAGATGACGTGATGGAAACCAAAAATTTAGGTGCAGGCCAATTTATTAAAAAACCGTTAACGTTAGAAAAAATAGGGATAGCTGTAAAGGAAGAGTTGGTAAAACAGCAATAGTGATTCAGATCAGAAAAGATAAGACTTTTCTGATGATATTTTTGAGCTATTTGATTTTTCTTGAGTTGCCTGTGATCTTTTTCTTCTTTTTTTTTTCAGCCCATACCATTCTCTTATTTTTTTCAAGCCATCTTGTCCGAGGGCATCGTCACCATCAAAATAAAAAGTGATCACATTACCAAGATAATCCATCAAACTCTCCCAACGTTCAAAATAAATATAATAAAGCCGCCGAAAATAAGCTCTAAAAAAGCTTTCTAATAATTCTAACCTGTTCTTTTTGCCCCAATAAAATTGATTGAAGCCTGCATGAATCAGAATGCGAATTTCATTGACTTGGACAATTTTTTGTCATTTATTCACCAGTAGTATCTAATTCCCTCAATTTACCGCTTTCAAAGAGTTGCCCAGATGGAGAAAAATACCAAGTTGATATTCATATAAATTCTGGGAGCATACATTTATGCCGGAACAAACTGGTTTCAGACGAAATATGGGCTTGTTTATGGCGGTAATGATTGGCATCGGCGCAACGATGGGGCCAGGGATTTTTGCTCTGCCGGGCGAGCTGGCGCATATGATCGGCCCGCTTGGCGTTCTCGTCTATTTAGCGATGGGTTTTTTAACCCTATTTACTGCCTTAAATTACAGCGAGCTCAGTGCTGCCATACCGTTAGCTGGTGGGGGGTACTCCTTTACCAGCAGGACCCTCAACAGACCCGTAGCCTTTTTTACCGGTTGGTTTTTCTGGATTGGCAACACGCTCGCCTGTTCAATGTATGCCCTTATCTTTGCCCTGACGATCCGCGCCTACTTTTTACCGGAGGCTAGCATTGCCCTCCTCACCCTGCTCACCACAGTCGTATTCACCATCGTCAACTTCATGGGAATGAAGGAAGCAATTATCGTTATTACCGTAATGAATCTGGTGGAATTGGCGGTTCTGGTCGGTGTTGCCGCGTTGGGTTGCTTCGATGTTGAGCCGCTTAATCTGGAGCCTTTGGCGCCAATGGGATGGGGCCCCTTTGTGCCGGCGATGGCCCTCATCTATATCTCATATGTCGGTTTCGAACTTATTTCCAATGCGGCTGAAGAGATCATTCAACCGGGCAAAAACATTCCTCGAGCCATTTTGATCACATTGGGCGTGAGTACGGCAATTTATGTTTTTGTGGTCGGCGTAATGATGGGAACCGTCAATTATACCGAGCTCGCCCATAGTGACATTCCGTTCATTTTCACCGCTGAGCGGCTTTTCGGCCCCTGGGGTCGTTGGGCTGGAGTCATCGCCACGATAATGGCGAGTCTTTCAGCATTCAGTGTAACATTGGGTGCCAGCGCCCGCATTTTATATGCATTGGGGCGCGATAAACATTTTCCCTATTTTTTCTCAAATTTGCATACGAAATTCCAAACGCCACATATCGCACTTATTATTTGTGCCTTGATTGTGATTATCTTCAGCTCCTCCGGCATTGTTAAATTTGTGGCGTCTTTGAGTGATTTCGGCTATCTGATGGGACTCGGGATAATTAACTATGCGGTGATTCCCTTGCATAAAAAAATGCCGAATTTGAGGCGCCCATTTCAAACCAAGTATTTTCCCTGGATACCTATCCTGGGCGTTATCACGACCTGGATGTTCGTACCGGCATTAGAATCTAGAAGTTTTATTCTTGGTGGGGTGCTGACATTGATTGGAAGCGGAATATATCTTTTTAATTCCGATAACCGTGCTGAAGTCTCGAAACTGGTGAATTTTTATGTAAAATCCATGAGATTGTTTATTCACAAATTAAGGAGAACGCATATGCGAGTACTTATCATAAGTGGTGAAAAACAAGGCCAAAATATAGCTGATCGACTTTTAACAAAAGATGAGTATCAGATGATGTTTCGCGCAGCAGAACATCAGGTAACCTTTATTGAAGAAGACGAGAATCTATGCAAGGAACTTGAACAACGCTACCATGTTCCCATTTACCAGGGAGACGGCACAAAGAAAGAATTAATGGGTCAAGTAGGCCTTGATAATATTGATGTTGTAATAGCTGCCTTTGAAGATGATGGCCGGAATGTAATTGCAGCTCTCCAGGCCAGACAGTTAAAACTTGAAAAAGTCATTGCGATTGTCCAGAATCACGAATATACACAGCTCCTTGAGAAGAATGACGTAGTGGTGGTAAACGCACCCTGGGCGACTGCAGCGATGGTTGAGAACATTCTCGACAATCCTGTGTTAGCGCAGCTTTTCGAATTTGGAATAGGAGCAGCAAGTCTTTTGGAGGTAAGCGTGCCTGAAAATGCGAAGGTAAATGGAGATCTCATCAAAGATATTGATATACCAAAAGGTTGCCTGATTGCCGCGATAATCAGAGACAACCAATTTGTTGTTCCGCGAGGTGCTACGCATATTGAGGTTGATGATCGCGTAATTTTCATCGGACCAGCCTCTGCAATAAAAAAAGCATTCGATATATTTATGCTCAAAAAATAATGTGAATAATTGAAAAGATTTGACCAAGACACCCCTTTTCATATGTTCCTGTTGATTTTAGCATCATTATGGGTTAAAAGGGGTTAATCCTACTGACTTCGACTCCTTCTCATCTCGCTATTGGATTTTTATCACTTAACGCGAAAGGAGGATTCAATGTTTGCACCTGCTCTCTTCTTTCTAATATCCTTTCTGTTAATCATGCTGGCAGTTTATCTATGGGCAAGCCAGCGCAATTTAATCAAAAACAGAGCATTGACACCCGGGGAATATTTGTGGAAATTAAAACAGATAAGTGACAAAAGCGAATACGAGCTCTTCTATATAGCTGCTGAGGAAAAAGGTTGGCCAGATTACCAGGTGGAGAGGCATTTCATAAGGTATTTAGAGAATCAAACTTTACCGAATTATGTAATAGAATTTCTTGAAGATGGCAAGGAATACATTGACGCATATCGACCTAAACGCGGAAAATTTCTGAATAAAAGAGTGTTAATATTTTATTCTCTTTTTGCATTGTTGATGTTCGGGGGATCTTTTGTGTTTTGCTTTCACATTTATCCAAGGATTCATGATTTTAGAAACCTCCCGAAGATAGTCATTGCAAATGCGATTAAGGCAAATCCAAGATTAGCTCAACCCTTCATCAATCGAGCCTTATCATACGGTAAAAGGGGTCAAATTGAAATGGCCTGCTCTGATCTGAAACTTGCCTGTGATTTAAGTTACTGTGATGACTATGATATGAAAAAAAAAGAGGGTGTTTGCCAATAAACACCCCCATACTGATTATGAAGGTTTAAACTAAGCGAGCTGATAGTGGATCCAAGAATACTGAAACTTTTTCTTCTGTTTTGTTGCCTATTTTGCATAGCCTTTCCCACCTTTGCCGGAGACTTTGATGGATCGAAGCCATTGTCAGGTTCCGTTAGTAAAATTGTTGAAATCAATCCTTATAGAATCATAAATGATGTTGACCCTGACACGGTTGGGTTACCGAAAAATTTTTTAATAGATTTTGAAGGAAAAAAAGTGCGACCATCAAAAGATAGTCTGATTAGAAGAACAAGCCATATCAAACGTGTTGAGCATATAGAAAACAAACTGATACTCCAGGGAGTTGAAGAAGGAGTGGAAAACGTTGACGACGGATTAGCCTGGAGCATGGCCATCTCAAAAAAAACAGGTATGGTGGTTCTTTCCGCATCGGGTGATGGTGTGGCATATGTTGTTTTCGGCACCTGCACTCCAGCTGAG
>JASJCE010000305.1 GCA_030066155.1 Desulfobacterales bacterium
GAACGGATATGTCCGGCTATCGGAAGCGGAAACGGATCGGCTTCTGCGAAGATACTGGTCCATACCTGAGCGACAGATTGAAACATCCGTGGTGCTGGCAAACCGGGCCTGGGTAAACACAACCCGTATTCCTTAACAAAAAGGTTTCAGGTTTCAGTGTTCAGCCCGCCCTGGCTTCCGGCTCGCAGATCCTACACCTCGGAGAGCGCGATGTGAGGGATTTATTAATGTCCACTCTAAATGAGGCAAGTAATGTCGTATTTTCCAAAATTGACGGTCTCGTAAAAAGTCAAATCCCCTGAATTTCGATTTCTTAACCTATCGAAATTACAGATAGTGAAAATTTACTTTTGCGGTTTTTGCGCCTTTTTGCGGCCATATCAATATTAATATGTGATGAAATCTTCGATTGAAATCGTTCGTGTTGTTTATGAAAATTTGCCCTTTAATCGCTTCCTTGGATTGAAAGTCGCCTTTCTCGAGTCGGATCGGGCCGGTTTCCGTTTTGATATGAAAGACGAATTGATTGGCAATACCGTGCATGGAATTTTACACGGGGGCGTCATATCTGCGGTACTGGATACCACGGGCGGAATGACTGCAACTGCCTCCGCGATTGAAAAATCGCAAGACCTGTCAAAGGACGATATTATCCGTCGGGTTGCCAGAATCGGAACGATAGATCTGCGGGTGGATTACCTCAGGCCCGGCAAAGGCATTCAATTTCAGTCTACCGGCTCTGTGATGCGGACCGGAAGAAAGGTGGCCGTTACCCGGATGGAGTTAAAAAATCAGGATGATCTGCTGATCGCCGTTGGAACCGGCACCTACATCGTCGGATAATTGCTTCCGCCAGCTTATGAGTTGAAACTTAACTGACCACCTTTCCGGTAGTCACTGAATAAGATTAAGGAGAACCCGATATGTTGATCCAACGACTATGCCTCCGAATTGTCGTCTTAATTTTCATTTTCCTGCTGTTTGGCTTCAACGGGCATGCTCAGGATAACCTGGACCGTGCCGAAGCGGTTGCCAAAGAGTACATGAGCGCCTTTTTGCAGGGAGATTTTGATAAAGCGGCCGGGCTTACCCATCCGGATACGCTGGCGACATTGAAGCAGGCATTTCTGGTTCAGCTCGACCAGGCCCGCACCGAAGGCCGACAGGAAGAGATGCTGAAAGAAATCGGAATCAAGGAAGACGTTGGAAAATTGCGGGCAATGAATCCCCATGACTTTTATGTGACCATCGTCAAAAGCAACCAAAAGCGTGGCGCTGCAGAGGCGTTTAAATCGATGCGCCAAACTCAGGTTGAAGTGGTGAACAGCGAACTGTTGAATGCCAATGAGGCCGCCGTGCGGCTGAGGATAAATATGCCGGGTGAGGATGGTGTCGTCAGGCGTGCCGGCGGCCTGTTGCTTCGCAAGCACAACCAAAACTGGCGCATTAAACAAAACCTGGAATGATATTGAGCACGGTGCATAGAGCATGGCGCATTCCGTAAAGATAGAGGCAATCAAATTTGAGAATTGTGATTTTTACGAGGCCATCAAACGCGGATTTCGGAATTTGGAAATTTTCCATACCCGAACGTCAAAAGAGGAGACTAATAAAATGCCTTACGTCAACATCAAAATAACCAGGGAGGGTGCCACAACGGGCCAGAAGGCAGAATTGATTGCCGGTGTGACCCGGCTGCTGCAGGAAACATTAGGCAAAAATCCGCAGACAACCGTTGTCGTCATCGATGAGGTCGATACTGACAACTGGGGTATTGGCGGAGAATCGGTGACGGTAAGACGGAAGAAAGGACAATAGGACGGGGTCTACATGTATCTGGAATACGATCCACAATCAAAAATGTGACCCTGACGCCTGCCTTGAATTGTCCAAACACTGTGTTAGTGTGTTTGTAGATTCATGAATTCAAAATCTCTTTCCATATCGCGAGGAGGCATTAAAATGACAGAACCTGTTCGAATACCGGTTGAGGAAGCTCGACAGAAAGTTAACTCCGGATCCGCCCTGTTGGTTTGTGCATATGACGATGATAAAAAATTCAAAAATAACCATTTGCAAGGTGCGATTTCACTGGGGGAATTTAAAACCAGGTTATCAGCTTTGTCTGCGGAGCAGGAAATGATTTTTTACTGCGCCTGACCTAACGAGGCCAGTGCTGCCGGTCAGGCAGAAAAATTGTTAAATGACGGCTACCCGAATGCTTATGCGCTCGGAGGCGGCGTGGAAGCGTGGAAGAATGCGGGCTATCCCATGCAGGAATAAGATGGCGGCGCAACTCCAAAAAGAAACATTAACCTTTAACAAGAAAAAAGGAATGGATTCATTTATTAAATAAGAACAACTGGACAGGATCAACCGGATCGCAAGGATATTGAGGCCTTCGGCCGAAAAAAACTCGCCGCAGGCGAAAAAATCTCGTCAATCCTGTTTATCCTGTCAAAAAAAGAATCGAATCCAATCCTCTGAAAGGGCCGCAAATTGACCCGAATCTATCCAGATGAAAAAGCTCCTGGCCCGTGAGCATTGATAAAATTCGTGATTATTCGTGTCAATTCCTGGCAAAAATAATTTAAAAAGGTCCACGATTGAATCTGGATTTTTACTTTGCCGGGATATGATTGGTGGTTATCTCCGCCAGCAGCCGATCTTTATCTCCAATAACCTGCGTTCGGACTACCGAGACGCTTTTACCTTTGCGGACAAAGCGTGCCTCTGCCCGAACTTCCCCACCGCGCTGGTTGCCCAGCAGGTTTGCATTCAAATTTATGGCCAGCGGGAATCCCCGCCCCGATTCTCCGATCTGCGTGCTGCCAATCGCAAGCACGGTGGCGGTTACATCGGCAAGCCAGATCATGGCGCCGGCATGGATGGTTCCAAAAGGATTCAGCGCGTTTTCGGATATCGGCATTCTGCTGACAACACATTCATCATTGCGCTCTTCAATATAGAATTCGATTGCACCGGTGCGTCTTGTTTCATTGATGTGATCCTGGATATTCTTCATTCAAAAATTCCTCTCTTCGATAAAAATCAGACAGAATTCCATAAATCCAAAATCCGCAATCCCTGGCCCAGACCGTATATGATATGTCAGTTCTTGCACCCTAATCCTTATTTAGTATCTTGATTTGTTGGTATATTATAAAAGCTGTCGCGCCAGGGCGGGCCAAAATCCAAAATCAACTCGTCAAACACCAAGCTAATAAGATATTTCCGCGAGTGGAATAAAATGATGTCAGGTGCTATCGGCTAAAACCTCTCCGTATCTTTAAAAAAGTCACTGATATAGCTTATTTTTCCGTCCTTTATCTCAAATATTGTCACGCCTTCATTTCGATAGGGTTCCTTGCGACGGTTCATACCCTTGTTTGTCCAATGTACGGCCGCCTGGTCATCCTGCTGAATTATTCGTTGTATCTCGAAAGCTAAGCTGGGATATTGTCTGAAAAGGAGATTCAGAAATTTCAGTATTCGATCTCTGCCGATGAGCGGCTGGGTTTTGGGAAAGTAAAATTCTGCCTCCGGTTCCAGCAAAGCGGTCAACTGCTGTAGATCGCGCTGATTGAACACATCGAAAAATTTATTGATCAGTGGCTTATTGGACATTACAGGATTTCCTTCAACGTCTGAAGACTGATATTGGCTCCACACAAGACGACAACGACATTTTTGCCGGCCAGCCGTTCCTTTTGTTTTAGGCAGGCGGCAATGGCTACAGCAGCGGAGCCCTCAATCAGCATGTGGTGGATTTGCAGATACTGGCGCAGACCGGCCTGGATTTGCCCCTCTGTGACGGTTTCAAAATCATCCACTAAACTGCGGCAGAGATCAAAGGTGATCGAATTAGGCTCGAGGCCGCCGGCAGTACCGTCCGAAAGGGTCGGAAGGGACGGTATATCGAGAATCCTGCCAGATTTGACTGACTCGATCATGACCCGGGAGTTGGCCGGCGAGCAGCCGACAATTTTAACAGCTGGCTGGATGGACTTAATGTAGCCGGCAATGCCGGATATCAGGCCGCCGCCGCCGAGGGCGACGTAGATGCATTCGATGGTCTCCAATTGGCGCGCCAGCTCAACAGCGATGGTGCCCTGTCCGCCGATGACCTGCGGATCATTGTACGGCGATATATATATCATCCCATGTTCTTCCGCATATTGTCGGGCGTGAGCTTCGGTAACTGCTCCGTCTTCTCCATAGTGGTGGACTTCGGCGCCCAGCCGTTCAATTGTCTGGACTTTACCCGGAACCGCTCCTACTGGTACAAAAACAATACCGGTAGCCTTGAATTTGCCAAGACTGAAAGCCGCAGCGGCACCATGGTTGCCGGTTGATGCGGTGACGACGCCACGATCGCGCTCTTCCGGCGAAAGGGACATGATTTTATTCATCGCCCCCCGAACTTTAAAAGAGCCGGTGAATTGAAGGTTCTCCAGCTTGAAATACACATTACCACCAGTCAGTTCGCTATAGTGCGGGGAGAAATCCAGAATGGTCTCCCGGATATGCGGCCGGATTCTGCTTTCGGCAGCGATTACTTCTTTTTGAACATCCATAGTCGGATTTTGGTTGAATAGTTGATGGCGTAAAATGGTTGATTGAGTTGATTAAGTTGATTAGGCTAATAAGTTGATTTGTTATTGGTAGAATCGGATCTTCAGGGCAGAACAGTAAACTGTCTGCGGCTAATTATTTTTTACCCGGGATCGTCTATAGGTCTCCAATGCCTCCAACAGCCAGGTTTCAGACGTCATCAGTTTTCCGCTTTTCGTTTCCACCATGTACGGTTTACCGGAAACCAGGCTTTTGGTCGCCGACAGCCGAATGAAGTCTTCGGCTGTCTTAATCTTAGATTTGAAGTAGGCATACTTTTTTCGCATGTGGCCGGCGGCTTCTTTAGCCGTGTACTCCCGATCATTTCTGATAAATGTGCGATCCGATTTTTCGACGTGTAACAATAAGTAGTTTATAGTCGTTTCTAAATTTTCGCTTTGGGCCGGACCCTCGCCAAAACTGATCGACCACACCAGAATCAGGGGTGCTACGAACATTGGAAATATAATTTTCATGATTCCTTTTTCTTTTTGGCTTCCAGAAACATCTTTACAATCTCCTTGTGTTCAGGCGTCTGCAGGGCAATCGATTGGTGGGCGGCTTCCCAGTCAAGCACTTCTTCGAGGGATCGGTCAAAACTTTTTTCAAGGCCTTCCTTGATCAGCCGGATGGCAAGGGGCGGTTTCCGGGCCAACTTGTCGGCCAAGGCTTCGACCTCCCGATCCAGATCATCCTTCGGAACGGAGCGGTAAATCAGGCCAATGGCTGCGGCGGTTTTGCCATCAATTTCATCACCCAGCATGGCGAGTTCCCGGGCTTTCGCAAGGCCGACAAGCCGGGGCAGAAAATAATTACCGCCATAATCCATGATCGCGCCAATGTTAATAAAGATCTCACATAATCTCGCATCTTCAGCTGCAACCACGAAATCCGCCGCCAGGGCCAGGTTCACCCCGCCACCAACCGCGACGCCTTTAATGGCCGATATGATCGGCTGCGGTATGCTGCGCAGACTTTTAATGATATGACCGACTGCCTTCATGGCAGTAATCCATTCATAGGAACGGGTTTTCGCGGCAAAGAGGCTTAAATCCGCGCCGGAGCAAAAATGGTCGCCGGCACCTTTCAGAATCAGAACGCGGACACCCTCGTCAGAGCCGATCTCACGTATCGCCTCGTGCAGCCCGAATATCATTTGCTTGCTCATGGCATTCATAACTTCGGGGCGGTTTAAGGTGATCAATCCCAAATTATCCTTCTTCTCGACTGACAGGTGTTTAGTTGACATGCCAAAAAATTCCTTTGCTTATATGGAACTTCATCATTGTACTTTTTCACCGCAGAGGTCGCAGAGCGGCGCAGAGATTTTCTAAAATATGTTTTCTCAGCGTTCTGGCGAACTCTGCGGTGAATTCTAAAAGGTTCTTTTTCGATCAGACTGGACGCTCGCGGCCAGAGGCGCCGCTCGTGTGGACAATTCTTGATTGGTGATTACCACTCATTCGTTCAATGTCAATAAAAATCATCCGAATGCCCGATCATAATTCTGGCATGATCATGGAATTTTGCTCGAATTTTACGGCGGAAATAATTGCCGGAAGGTTTTGATCTATTAAAAAAAAGATGGGACGGGCAGCGGCAATCCGAGGAGCCGAAGCCCATCAGCGGCAGAAAAACCTGGCTGGTTTGCAAATAAATTTTTGCCCATTGATGTTCACGATGGACTAGATCGTTGGTAAGCCATATTTCGCTGATATTTACTACCGGACTGAGGTAATCGATATGCCAGTGAGGCCGGCTAGAATTATTGATATGGTGCTTTATGCGTGCCTTCAACCCACCCGGGCCGAAAGCACTGCCGATGTAGATATAGAAGCCGGGTTCCAGGAGGAGGGTGCCGAGTTTGCCGATGTTGATCGACCTATTGATAGAGGAGGAAAGAATCAACGCATATGTGCCGGGACGTGAATGCATTATACAGGAATGCCTTCTTCTGCCAATAGGTCACCCGGCTATCAGATTTCCATATAGGCGGTGTGTATTTTCAACTATCGTATGAAGCACCTTTTCCGGGCTGACATCCTTTAGTTCCGCTATGGCTTCGATGGAAACGATGATATTGGCCGGTTCGTTGCGGTCATTCGGCTCCGGTCCCAGTACCGGACTGTCCGTTTCTACCAGCAGGCACGACAGGGGAAGGTTTCTGACGAGCTTTTGCTTTTGTCGTGAGCGGACCACCGAGGGCGGGATCGAAAAGTAGTAGCCGGCTTCCACGGCCGGCAGGGCTGCAGACGCCTTGCCGTCAAAAGCGTGCATCTGAACCCGGGTCGCACCGCTTTCGAGGAGCAGCGCTACTGCGTGGCGGCCTGCCGAGCGGGAGTGGATATTGAGGGGCAGGTCCAACTCTTTGGACAATTCAATAAATCCTCTTAATATCTCTTTTTGAATCTCTTTCCGAGGGTCTTCTTTAACAACCCAGAAATCGAGTCCGACTTCTCCAATGGCAACCAGTTTTGACCGTTCCTTACGAATAAACGATTTCATCTGCTCTGCCTGGTCGGGGTCGAGTATCGTCGGATAAAGACCGGCAGCGGGGCGGATCATGGGATGCTTTGCAGCCAGTTCTAAATTGCGCCGGGCATCGGCCATATCCTCTCCCAGACCAATAATCGCACCCACGCCGGCTTTGGCAGCCCTTTTTAAAACATCTCCGCGATCTTCATCAAAAGCGGAATCACAGATATGGGCGTGCGTATCGATGATTTTCGACGTTGATGCCATCATTAGCTTGTTTGCCATTCGGTTCGCAATATGCAAGAGGGACGCCTTGAGTAAAGGCCCACTGTTATGCCTACATTTCAATCCGCAATCCGCAATCCAAAATCTGCACTCGAAAATCCCTCCGACCTATGCACTCTGCTCTGGGCGCCGTTCTTATCGGCCAAACACAAAATGCTTCTTGACGTCTTTGCGAATTTCCCAGGTGCAGGACATTCCTTTGGGAAAGGTTACCAGGTCACCTTTGCCCATCACCACCGGATCTCCGTCATCGGGTGTGACAATGACGTCACCTTCCAGAAAATAGCAGGTTTCGGATTCATCATAGGACCAGGGAAATTCCGATGCTTCCTTGGTCCAGATCGACCATTCGAATACCCCCATCTCCTTCAATCGGTCCTCGCTAGGCTTTCTTTCTACTTTTATTTTCTCCATCATTTTTCTCCTAATCACCCATTTAACTAATCAACCAGTCTACCTCTTTCTCCAATCAACTTAATCAACTCAATACACCATTCACTAATGTTCATTTATCGGAAATCTATCCGTTGCGACCTCTGACCATGATTTACGGGTATTTGGCGCCTCCATGGCAAGGATATCCTCCGGAAGATCATCCGCTGACTCGTCTTTGCGGCCTACCGCAATGGCGGCCATAATATGATAATCATCCCTGGAAACCCCGAGAATCTCATAGGCTTTGTCCTGGCTGAAGCCGGCCATGGCATGGGCGTACAAACCCAGTTTGCGGGCCTGCAATGCCAATGACATCCAGGCGGCGCCGGTATCGAACGGCGCATGCCGGTTTGCTCGGCCGCCCTGCTCGAAGTTCTTTCTTGCCATGACAAATATCAACAGGGGGCATCTGGCCGCCCACCGCTGATTTTTAGGCACCAGGGCTGACAGAAATTTCTCGCGTTTATCCGGTTCTGTGGCGTAAACGAAAAGCCAGGGTTGTTCATTGAAACAGGAAGGGGCCCAGCGGGCAGCTTCAAAAAGGATCTTAACCTGGTAATCCGGCAGCGGTTCCGGTAAAAAGGCCCGCGGCGACCAGCGGTCGATGAACATGCTGTCGACTTCACACTCCGGGGTTCTGGTGTTCGGTGTTTTGGACTTCATAATTTCTCCTGTAATAATTTATGTATGGGACACGGATGAACACGGGTTTTACGGATAATAGTGCGATGCTAATTTTCCGGCGGCGCTCTTATGAAACTTCAACAAAATGAAGGGATGTGGAATGGATTCGATTTTTATTATTTTTTATTTAGACATGATTTACCCGACTTCGCTAAAGCTTCGACCCGGCACGCAGGATTATC
>JASJCE010000021.1 GCA_030066155.1 Desulfobacterales bacterium
GATCTCGTCTATGCCGGCCACTTCCGCTTCAAATATAATGGATCCATCCTGTTGCGTCTCGATCGCCTGGGTTTCATGCCAGGTTTTCTCCTGGATATATGCAGCAATATCCGCTGCAAACCAGACCTTGACGCGGGTCGGCTCACCCTGAAATACGCCAAAGCTGGATTTCATAAATTCATCGACATTAAAATCCTCCGGCAGCTCGAATACTTCATCAGTCAACTCGAGATTGCGGATCCGGTCGATGGCAAAGATACGAATATCTTCCCGCAGACCGCAGTTGCCGATGACATAGAAGGTGCCGTCAAAAAACCAGATTTTGTGAGGTGCGACCTTCCGTCGCGTTTTCGCTTTGCGGCTCATGGTATAGTAATCCATGTGAATCCATTTTTTTTGGATCGCCGCTTCACGTATTTGATCGATAATCTTTCGCAATTGACCATAGGGTTTGTGCGGTTTCGATCTGACGGTCATACTCTTTTCAATTTGCTCCAGATAATTGAGATACGTATCCGGCAACGTGGCTTTAATCTTGTCAAATAACGATGCCAGGGATTCATAAAAGACCGTATCTTTCAATACTCCCATCATGCCCCGGCTGAAATACAGGGCCATTAGCTCCGGCAGGCTGAACGGTATCGGTATGCTGTCTTTGGCCGTATCCAGCAGGGACCATACTTTTTTGCCATCCACTTTATCGGTATAAATCGGGAACCCGGCCACCTGCAAGGCTTCAAGATCCCGATAGACTGTCCGGGTGTGGCAGCTTAGGTCCTGTGCCAATCGCGCAACGGATTTTCCATTCCTGGCAGAAATTAATTTCTGAATAATCCGCCACTGCCTCGCCAATTGATCACCGCGTGCCATTTTCTCACACCCCTTTTAAAGCTCCAAATAGAAAATTTAACTTAATTTCAAACACTTGAGATTGATTTTATTTATCAATAAAGATGGGATTCTGAAAGGATTTTTTGAGGCGTAAGGCGAAAAGTAAAGTGTTCAGCAGGATCAAATAAAAAAAATGATTTTTTTTTAAGTTTGTGACCGGATCTGTCACAACTGTCTGTTATGTGTGGTGCCAGGATCAAATATTAATCTTCAATCAATGGAGGATTGGAAAAATGACCAAAGATATTTCTTATCCGGATTATTACGATTGTTATGAGTACCACGGCAACACAACAATTGAATTGACCCGCCATCAGGCCGGGGAGATCATCTGGCGCGACTGGATCATTTTCGACACAGTCGAGGAAGCCGCGGCGTATTTTAACGACGCCAGCATCATCAATTAGCCCGCTCGAAAACGTGCCATATTCAGATCCGAAATTATGGCCTCAAGAGGTAGATATTATGGAAAACCATATCGTTACCGGAATCGGATGTTTTGCGCAGCCGCGAAAGCTGAGTCAGGTCTTTTTAAGAGTAGTGGAGGCTTACACTTTAGGACATATCCGTGCGACCGATTTAGTGGAAGGATGTAATGGTCTGGGATCCGGAAGCAAAAAGCTGATCAGAAGGCTGATTGACGGCGGCCCATCCGGACGGAGAGCGGTGACCGGCGAAATCGGGGATTTCAAAGAATATCGTAGGATTACCGGTTTCTATCTGGCTTTTAAGGGCAACAGCCTGACATTGTCGATTTTTGCCAGGAACCGGGACAGACAGCAGGAGATCCATTCAGCGAGATTGGAAAAATTGACCCGGTTCAGGCAAAAAAGATTAAATTAACGGCGCTTATGGGTCGGCCGGCAAAACGGCATTCAGTTGAGCTGCTGCCGACGACAAATCGGGTTACTCGTCCGGCACATGGCACCCCTTGCAGCTCGTCGGCCCCGGGTTGGGGAGGTTTTCGGCCAGAACCCGGCCGGACATTTCCAGTTTTTTGTTTTGGGCTTTAAGCTCCTTGTGACAAGTGATACACCCTTTATGATAGGCGGTCTTATAATACCGCATAGCCATGTTCTCATCACCCTGAAGTCTTTCAGACCGCTTCGGCGCCTCATATACATCGTGACAACCGGATGTCTGGCAACTCACAATGGGCGTTTCCTTATCCCATTTGTGGTGACAGGTCTGGCATTTATAGTCAAAGTGGATGGGATGGTTAAATGGCACGGATGGTCTCGGATCCTCAACAGTTTCGGGTGGTTCAAGCGTTATGATTCCCATGGGAACTGACATGTTCTCCTCGTCACTCTCGCCGGAAACAACCATGGCATTGCCGGATATAAGCGCCAGAATTAGACAACACACGCCGATTTTTATTTTTAGCATCCTAATCCCCCCAAAGAAATAATTTAGCTACAAGATTATCAGAAATAATATCCGTCGAATTTTCCCGTTGACCATATTTCGAGCCGACTGTCGAATTTAAGGGACTATTAATGCGTTAAATTGGTAAAAAAATCAACTAAAAAATGACAGACCCCCAAAATCAGATTACATGACCGCATTCACTCATCTAAACCGGCAATCTTATGGCAATGGTGCAGCCGGGTCCATCATTATTTGCCGCAGTTACCGTTCCTTGCATTAATCGGACGAATTTTTTGACCAGGGCGAGGCCGATTCCGGTGCCGCGGGTGGTTCGGGTAAGTGAATTTTCGACCCGGTAAAAATCGTCAAATACCTTTTTCAGATCCTTTCGCGGGATGCCCGGGCCGGTGTCGGATACCAGTATTTTTGCAAAATCTCCGTCCCGTTGGACTCGAATCCTGATTTCACGCCGGGCAGCGCTCTTGCCGAATTTCAGGCTGTTTTCGATCAGGTTGATCAACACCTGAATCATAACTTCACGATCATATCTAAAGGTGTCGATTTCCGATAGATCAGTGCTCAGGGAAAAACCCTCCTGTTTGAGTTTTTCACCCATTACGGCCTGGACGGCATCAATCACATCCTCAAAGGTGCCCGTTTGCAGGTCGATGTGCCGCTGTTTTTTTTCCAATTTGGCCAGTTCCAGAACATTGTTGATCAGCCGCGACAGGCGGGCGCCTTCAGAGTCAAGAATTTTGTAGTATTCCTGTTCGCGTTCCGCCGTATCGGCAATACCCTGCTCCAGCATTTCAATATACATCCGGATATTGGTCAAAGGCGTCTTCAGTTCGTGGGTGACGGAAGAAACGAATTGAGAACGCCGCTCGGATAAATCGACAATGGTGCGGGTACTTTGATAAATAGCGAACAATCCCAGCAACACGATCACCGCCAGAATGCTGAGCATGATCATCAGGGTATTGCGACCGGCTGAACGGGGAATTTCCGGACAGGTCAAAGTTGCCTGCAAAAAGCTGAATGGCGATGGAAAGCTGCGGTTTAAAAAAAACTCCGGATTTGCGGAAACACTCCCGGTTTCAAGCGCCCCTGTCTCGCGCCCCTGGTCGACAACACCAAGTCGCAGCACGGCGAACCGGGCCATAGGCTGGGAAAGAAAATAAGTTTGGGTCAGATAATTCAAAAAAGCGTTGACCTGCAGAACAAACCCCTGGCGATAGATCTGGTTCTTGATCAAAATTCGACGAAAAATGAAGATCTGTCCGTCATTTAAAAAAACCGCCTGAAGCGGCGCAACTTCAACCTGATAACTTGCCATCCGGTCATCGACTGACGCCGGCGCCGGCATTGCAGCGCTTTCCGCTTCTTCATCAGCAGCACTGAAGCTTCTGCTCATTTTCGAGGCCATTATTTTTCCGGTCAGCTGTTGTTCAGGTGCAATTCGATAGCCCTGGCGGTCTTTGGATTCAACAGCAGACGGTGCGCCGGCGCTCATCGGCGCCGGCTCCTGCCTGGCAATATTGGCGGCCTGATTGACGGTAATTTGTTCAACTCGTTTCTCTTTTTGTCCCAGATATTCGCGTGATCGCTGGCTGCGGGATCGATCCAGGTATTTATCAGCCAGTCCCGCTTTGGGTCGATCTTTTTTTGGGGCCACCATTTCAGCAGGGCGGGGTGGAATTCGATCCGTTTCGGTGGCCCGCTTACGATTGAAGATGCTATTGGCTTCTTTCAAATCGGCGACAAGGTTCGATCGGCCCGGTGAAGTCCCCTTGCCGTCCTCCACTAAGGGCGTTTGAAATGAGCCGTCCGGATTGTTTTGAAAATAGCCAAGAATAAAATTTTTATCCGATGGCTGCGATAGGGGCGAGGGCCGCATCGCATCGGCATCACGTTGCAGACCTGCAGGCGATATCAGAAAGTTGTATTCATCGATTGCCCGGCTTTCTTCCTGCTGCACCAATACCGCCAGCATCTGCTCCATTTCGTCAAAAAGGGTCTCGGCAAAATAACTTAACGTTGCCACTTCCTCCTGCTCCAGCCCGCGAATGGTTTTGAGGACGAAATAAGCAAGGGGTATGCAAAGGGCCAGGATAAAAATAAGTATTAGAAGTTTGAGCTTTTTCATAAGTCCATTACCTGAAATTCTTCCAGTCGTCTCGCGCGGTCCAACCTGCAGGTGTAGATATCCCGGCACAGCTGGTAAGAATACGTGGTCCAAAATTCAGGTCTTGAATTCGCCATTCGTACCGCCTGAGGCGGATTATTCGCCTTTCTCCAGCCGGTAGCCTTCCCCCCGGATGGTCGATATCATGGGCGCATCACCAATCAACTCAGCGATTTTCTTGCGCAGCTTGAGCATATGAATATCCACAGTTCGGGTTTCGATATCGGCGTCTGCATACTGCCAAACTTCGGTGAGCAGTTCTTTCTTGGATACAATCCGATCCCGGTGACGATGAAGATAAATGACGATATCCATTTCACGACGCGTCAATTCAACCGAGCTTTCCTTTGTGCGGCCGGTCAGATTCCTGCCGTCGAAAAATATGCCATGGCAATTAACGGTTTCATCGCCCAGATGTTTGCCGGTACGCCGCAGGACCGCTTCCACCCGTACCATAACTTCCCGCAACGAAAAGGGCTTGGTAATGTAGTCATCGGCTCCGGCTTTGAAGCCGGTGACGATGTCATCTTCGGCACCTTTGGCAGTAATGATGATGATTCCCTGGTTCGGTTTTTCCTCGCGGATTTCCTTGCAGATCGAAAATCCGTCGATTGTCGGCAGCATCACGTCCAGCAGAATCAAATCAAACAGCTCATCCACACCCACCCTCAGACCGACCCCGCCGTCTTCAACCCCTTTGACGTCGTATCCGTTGAAAACCAGTACGTCCATGAGACCGCGCAACAGGGCGGTATCATCCTCGACCACTAAAATCCGAGCCTTGGTTTGTCTCATAACTAATGTCTCATAAGAAACTTCGTTGTTGGTGATTTTCACCGCAGAGAGCGCAGAGCTACGCAGAGATAACGTATATTTTTTTCTCCGCGTTCTCAGCGAACTCTGCGGTTGACTCTTCAAGTTTCTTTTACGATCAGACCAGCCGCTCCGCAGCCCCAGGCAGGGCTAAACCTTGAACCCTGCTTTCAAGTTAAATTTATACCATAAGCGTACAAATTCAAAGTAAAAGTTATGTAAAATATTCACCGGTAGCATTTACATTACTTTGAATTGCGTTTTGCAGGAACTGGAGTAGAATTTAGTCATGGTAGAAAAATTCCAATCTGAAAGGAGTCAAACATGAAACGTACGCGCTTGAGAAATTTTTTATTGATTGCCGCTTTAATTGCAGTTACCGGCGCTGCCATGGCGTATTCTTCTAATTTACCGGGAATATTCTCCATGAATGCGGGGCCGATCCTGCCTCAACCCCATTCAAGCGACAACGGGATTTTACGCATTTCCGGCCGGTTGAGTCAAAATAAGGTTCTCCAGGGCTCGGACGGACTCATCGGGCTCAACCTGACGCTCCAGGCCCTGGACATGTCTCCGGTGGAAGAAATTGAGGTCCGCAACGTTGACATGGTTATTGTCCTGGATCGCAGCGGATCCATGAAGGGCCGCAAAATAACCGATGCCCGTCAGGCGGTGCAGCAACTGCTGTCCGGACTGTCAGCTGCAGACCGGTTTGCCCTTGTCACGTATTCTGACGGTGTTCGAATTGATTCAGGCCTGCTGAAGGTTACGCCGCATAACCGTCGCAATATGGCGCTCGCGGTCAGCAGGGTTCAGGTTGGCGGCGGAACCAACCTCGGCGCCGGTCTTCAGGCAGGTATTGATCTGATCGAATCCTCGCAACGCAGCACCAACCCGGCAAAGATCATTCTTATCTCCGATGGCCTGGCGAATAAGGGGATTACGGATGCCCGGACATTAAGCTCCATAGCGGGGGTTGCGGTTGAAAAGGAATTTGCTGTCAGCACGGTTGGTGTCGGAATTGAATTCAATGAATTTTTAATGTCCGCCATCGCCGATCAGGGCACCGGCAATTACTACTACCTCGAAAACCCCGTAGCCTTTGCTGACGTGTTTCAGGCGGAATTCAGCGCTACGCGCTCATCGATTGTCAACAATTTGGAAATTAAGATCCCGCTCGAAAATGGTATCGATCTGGCAAATGCCGCCGGTTATCCGATCCGGATCCAAAATGGCTACGCCGCCTTTCATCCGGGCAGTCTGCGGCCCGGACAATCCCGCAACATATATTTGACCCTGCGGGTGCCGACCGGCAGCCGAAAGGATTTCGAGCTTGGTGGTATCAAAATTGGCTATCAACATAGCGGCGCAGTTTACGAAACGACTCTAGAAAATTCATACAAAATCGCCTGCGTCGGTGACCGGCGCAAAGTTCTGTCATCCATCGATAAGACCGGCTGGTCCGAAAAGGTCATCCATGAGGATTTCAATCGTCTCAAACAGGAAGTGGCGGCCGAGTTAAAGTCCGGAGAAAAAAAAGAGGCCCTGAAACGAATTCGATCTTACCGCAGTGAGAAGCGAGAAATGAATAAGTATATCCAATCGGCTGGTGTTGCAACGAATCTGGATAGGGATTTGAAGGAATTGGAAATGTTTGTTGAGGATACCTTCAACGGTGCGCCTGAATCGGTACGTCAGAAGCAAAAGTCCAATGCCAAGGCCCTGCAATACGACGGCTACCGCGGCCGTCGGCAATAAAAGAGCTAAGGTTTCGGGTTTCAGGTTTCAGGTTTCAGCAATGACACCGGCAATTGTGAACCCAACTATAATTGGTAAAAAGCCAACGAGTCGCAATTTGCTGACGAGAGTCGACTCCGGCCTGAAAAAACGGCCAGTCTGATCGGAAGAGAAACTGATGAACGTCCAACATCGAACGTCCAACGTTCAACGTCGAATAATGCATTCTACCAATTTAAAAATGTACAACATGTGGCGCCTGTTTTGCTCCAGCGAATGCACCTTTAAGAATTCGACCCGAGTGCCATTCGTCAGGCTTGGGGACAGGCACGTTGAAGGCATTAATTGGTTCATAACTTCAAATCGATAAAGCAGAGCGTCATCCACATTGGACGTTCGATGTTGGACGTTGGACGTTAATTATTTTGAAATTTAGGCTATACGAAGTTTCACACGAGCTAAACGATCTAAACCATTAACTGGAGCGTAAAATGAGCATCATGACAAGAGTTATCAACATCTTCAAGGCCGATATCCACGGTGTTATGGATCAGCTCGAAAATCAGGAATTATTGCTCAAGCAGCATTTGCGGAATATGCAAGCGGCATTGAATCAGAAGGAGACCCGCCTTAACACGATGATCGCGGCCCTCAAGCAGACTCAAAACGAAAGCAATCGATACCAGCACCAATCGAAAGTGTTGGAGCGGGATCTCGCCGTGGCCATCCGCAAAAACACGGATGGCGTGGCACGCAAACTCATTCGAAAATTAAAACCCATCAACGGCCTGATCGACGAATTGACCGGACAGATTCAGACTCTGGAAGAAGAGATCTCGAATACCAGAAATGACGTTGATCGGCAGCGACTTCAGTATGACCAAATCAGGCACAAGTCGGCCGAATTTTTCCGGCGCACCCGGCTCCAAACCAGGTCGCATGGCTTGCCGCCGTCGGAGCTTGAGGGCTTAAATGCCGATTTGTCCGAAGAAGAGGTTGAATTGGAGCTGTTGAAACGCAAAGAGGAACTCGGTGCCGCGTAACGAAGCATCATTGCTTCATAAACAGAATGCGGTTTGCGAACAAGGTATTCAGACGTCCATTTGAAATTGATTTTAGTGGGCTGAAATCCCTCAGTATAAAACTTCGGCATCCGCCTCCCGCGGATCCATTTCAGGAGACAATCGATCATGAAAAATCTAAGACACCCCATACTGGTTACCGTCTTATACGGATTTGGCAGCGGATTGTCGTTAATTTGCTTGAGCCTGGTATTTGGTGCGCTGCCGTTCCGGTTCGACGCTACTTGTCTGATGCTCTGGTTATCTGCGGCAGGCTACAGTGTTCTGCTGTGTCGCTGGAGCGGCCATCGGTTGAAGTCAATTTTCTTTCCGCTGCTTTTCTTAGGTTTGGCCATCTATCTCGTGCCGTCCAGGATTTCAAATTTCCTTTTGGCCCTGGTAGGCATGAGCTGGATTCGCAGTGGAATCTGCTTTTCTCAGATCGGGGGCATCGAGATCGGGGTTGAATTATTGCTGTGTCTGGTCGGTGCCGGAATGGTCGGAATGTTCTCACCGGCAACGCCCCTGTCATGGGCTCTGGCCATCTGGTTGCTATTTTTACTGCAAGCCGCTTACTTTGTCATGACGAATGACAGTCCCGCAGCTCCCAAAGGTGAATTCGAACGGCCATCAGATCCATTTGAGCAATCGAGCAGACAGGCAATGGCCATACTAGCGCAGGGCGGGATTGAGTGACCCCCATATCAATAAAGTAAAGAATCCTGGTCCAGAGGGCTAAGCTTTGAGGCACCCCAGAGGGGTGAGGCCTGCAATCAGGTCGCCAGTGGAATATTGGAATGGTGGAATAATGGAATAATGGGGATCAAAAGCGGAGTTTGGTCCAATTTTGCTTCGAGGGCAGTGCTACAAATTTTAAAGCGATCTCAATCCATCAAACCCAGTATTCCAGTATTCCATTACTCCACTATTCCATCGCCTTGATTGACGGCAGAGCCGAGTTGCTCTGACCCCCGGCGACGGGATCTTTGACTGGCTCAGAGAACCAGATTTTCGATTTGGGACAAACCAGTTGATCAATTGACGCTGCAGGCTTTACCGGTTATCCGTTTTCTGATATTCTCGGTTGTTAAACACCATTCAGTAAAATCCTGATTTCCATACACAAAACTCTGGTTAAATTTGATATGTCAGGGAGGCAAGGATGAAAGTAAACTTCGTCTATATGACGGCCGGCAGCCCGGAGGAAGCGCACAGCATTGGCCGCGAACTGGTGACGTCAAAGCTGGCAGCCTGCGTTAACATCTTAAATGACATGAACTCAATTTACATGTGGGACGGAAAAGTCCAGAAAGATAGCGAAGTGGTTATGATCGCCAAAACAACCGAGAAGCAGCTATCGGCTCTGGTCGATAAAGTCAAGTCTTTACACAGCTACGACTGCCCCTGCATCGTGGCCATACCCGTTTCCGGAGGCAACCAGGCATTTCTGGACTGGATCGCGGCAGAAACGGATTAGTCACGTTGGTGGTCTGACCAAAAAAATATTTTGAAGATTGGCACAAGTACGGAAAATATACTGAGACCCCTTGCCGATGGTCGAACGGGTGACTAGAATTTTGATATTCGCAAGTCGGGAGTCGAAAAAGTAGAAGCCGTCTCAAAAAGGGGTGAATCCATTGAAGCCATCACATATCATCATAATTATTTCAGCTGTCATATGGGTTGCACCGCTGCCCTCGGCCACCGCATCCAGCCTGCGATGCGGAGCCAGGCTGATCACGGTCGGAGACGTCATGCATCGCGTCCTGGCAGAGTGCGGCGAACCGGACCATGTTCAAATCTGGGAGGAGGAGCAGGTTTACGGTTTTCAGCATCCTCCGGGTTATTATGGCATATACGAGGATTTTGAATATCTGAACCCGCAAAGCCGCTTGGGCAACCCCTATCGCATCCGAAAACTGGTCGTGGTCGAGGTCTGGACTTACAATCATGGTCCCGCCCGCTTCCTGGATCACCTGAGGTTTGAAAACGGAATCGTCAGAAGCATATCCAGCGGCGATTACGGGTATTAAAGCGATTTTGTCAGGTTGGTAATGCATCCCCATGGCGGCGTAAAATCGCTAGCCGCCGGAATAACATCGCGCCCGTGGTCCCGGCTTCGATTCACCGCTCTCCGGGCTTTTTCCATTTCTCATCGGCCATCATCTGAACCGTAATCTCGAGGGATTTCAGTCACTTTGATCTGATCTGCAACACCACCTTTTTCTTGACATCCGTTTTCATTAATAATACAATAATTACAATCTCTTACGCTGAACCAGACCGCAACCTCGGCATTCGCAAATGGTGCCCCATGATTCACAGAGAGCACGGATTCACATTAATCGAAATCGTTGTCGTCCTGGTGCTGATCAGTATTGTCGCGGCCGCCGTATTTACCCGCTCCATTACGACGGATGAACTGAATCTGCGCAGCCGGGCCGAAAAAATACAGAACCATATCCGCTATGCCCAGTCAATGGCATTGAAAACGGATAAGGTTTGGGGAATCGTTTCTAACGGCCCCCAATATTGGCTATTCAAAGGTTATCTACCTGCAGACGTGAATACTGCCCAAAATTTACCGGGAGAAGAGCCGGGAAAAATTATTATGACCGGCAGCGGAATGGATCTGAATAACTTTCGCATATACTTTGATCAAATCGGCAAACCCTATAAAATTTACACCAATCCAGACAATAACCTCCCCGTTTCGGCTGCGGCACCATTGACGATTATAATTGCCTCGGAAAAAGACGGTTTGATCAAACGCCAGTTGTCCATCACACCCGAGACGGGCTTTATCGTGGTGACCGAATGAAGCCAGCTAAATCGAAAGTTCATCATCCAAGGGGCTTTACCCTGGTGGAAATTATCGTCACCCTTGTGGTCATGGGATGGATGGTTTTGCTTTTTGTCAACTTCATGGGAACAGCCCAGACAAAAAGCTGGCAGTCCGTTGAGTTCGTGGCGGGTGAAGCCGCTGCCGAAGCTAAAATGGAGGAGATAATCGCCTATTTTACGTCCAAAATTAACAGTGACCCGGATACGGCCTTGAACACCGTCATAAATGAAGATTTCGGCAGTGATGTGGTCAAAAGTTATATCACATATGACAACACCGGGGAGGCGGTTGTTCTAACATCGGGTACCAGCAATAATCTCAGAATTACCGTCGAGGCTCCCGGTAATGATTTATCAATAATTTTGACCAAGAGTCGGGTCGGATCCGGCGATCCAATTACCCAATATTGAGATGATGCAACACTCCAGAGGTCTCGCACTTATCGAGTTAATCAGCGTGATTGTCCTCGTCGGGATTATCGCGAGCTTCACCGGGTTTTTTCTGTACACCGGCATAAACGGGTACATGAATGCCAAAACGAACGCTGAAGGGTCTCTCAATGCTCAGATGGCCCTGGACCGAATATCATTGGAGCTCAAGGACCTGAATTATTTTACCAGTTCACCGGATACAACTCCGCCCGATCTGTCGATTTCCTTCAACAGCGAGACCCTTGCCGGCACCCGTATGATCAGGTACAACGCCGCCAGCGATACCATTTTCATCAATATCGACGGCACGGACTACAGATTGCTGGAGGACGTATCATCATTCAGCCTGGCTGTTACGCCCATGGATTTGAATAATGACCCTTCTGAAGATGAGGTGGCAACCATTGAAGTGGGCTTTCAATTGGGAATCGGAGACAACCAAATCGGCAAAGAATTCAAAACCAAGGTTTTTCCGCGGCATATGGTGACAAACAGGTAGCGCCGATCGTAATTATCGGCATTTGACACCGACCGTCAATGGTGATTCGCTGTTTCATCTGGAAATGAACTGTCATATCGACATGGCATCAATCGTTAAAAAAATCATCCGTCCCCTACAGGCGGGGCTCAGTTTTAAAGGCAACGTTTTTGTCTATCTGGTGTTGGTTCTCCTGATCTTCGGAGTGTTGGGGGTAACCATCCTATCCATCTTTTCGCTGGCCTCCCAAAGCGCCAGTAAACCCAATTATCATCGTCGCCTTAATTACTTTCGTGAGTCGGCAATACGCTACACCCTGAGTGAGATGAAAAACTCGGATTTCGATCCGGATGTGATTGCGGCAATTAATACAGTTTCAGAAACAGATGACGAAGGTTATGAGATCGGACAGTTTGGACGATTCAGAATAAATGTATTCAGCCCCTGGTTTGATGCCGATGAATCAAAGAACCTGGTATCAGGGGGAACTCTAGATGTCAGGCTGCCGGAAGGCAAACTGGAAGATGACTGGGTGGCCAGGGATCCGAATGATCTTTGGTTGATTAACTATGATTACTTCGATCCGAATTTGACAACTGCCCGGGATACTATCGTCAGCTGGGCCAAAAAGTCCGGCGATACCACCGGCACGATATTGACGGTTACCCTCGACAATGATTTCAGTGCCAACAGTGGAGAGCGCATTTGCTTTGCGGCTAAACCCACCGAGACTCGAACCATCAGTGATGGCGGTGACCTGTATATCCAGGAAGAAGCGCGACACTTTTTTCCCGAAAAACATGGCGCCATCAACATCAACAGAATCGACTACGTTTACGAACGGCTCATTCATGATTCGGCCAACAACCGGGTGATACTCGAAGGCGTTTCAGCCTCGACCATGCCGAACCGGTTGCCGGCATTTCCGCTAGAGGTGGACAACACGTATTCCGGCAGTCTATTCACCGGTGATTTTATCATTTTATCTCCCAGAAACCATATCGTGATTCCCACCGTAAGTTGGAATGAAACCGATAACACACATGATATTCAAGGCAAAATTGACAATGCCATAAATGTTTACAACCTGGCTACCATACAGCCGCTGACCCGCAAACCGGACATTGATTTTAACGAAGAAGATCTGACACAGGCACTAACCCAGATTGAAACGCCCGACTTTATCACCGAGGATAATACCAATAAAACCATTAACATCGGCAGCGGTGTCTCGGGCAAATCTTTTGGAGCGGCCTGGTATGACGAAGACAAAGGAATCGGCGCCCAGAACAGTATTTGTGAAACCGGTTCCTGCAGTTTCGGACTGGGCATCCGGGTCTTTTTCACGCTGGATTACTCCGGCACCGCCGATGGCTTGACCTTTGCGATCATCAATTCCGCCCGCAACACGTTTAATTCTATCGGCGGTGACATCAACATGGGGGAATTGCTGGCCTATGGCGGCGACAGCCGCACGGTTAGTGATCCCAATGATTTATCGCAGTTCCTGGACAACGCCGGTGATGGTATACAGCCGCCCAAACTGGCCGTGGAATTCGACACCTTCACCAACAATGCCACCCTTGAATACTGCAGCGGTCCGAATCCGTCCGACCAGGTATTCGAAAACCGCAATGATCCGTTTGAAAACAACCGGGATGCCGTTCACTTCGTTTTCTGGGGATTTGACAGCCTGGCCAGCCCCTGCCGGGATTACACCGTATCCGGATCGCCTGTAACCGATCACCCCACTTACGACGATAACCAGCACGATTCCGGGGTGTCAAACCAGCCCTGGTTGCCGTTTGCAACCGGCGGACCGGTTCGATCGACGCCGACTGTCGGTGCTGACGGCACGATTTACGTGGGTTCGGACGACGGTCATTTGTACGCCATAAATCCAGGGGACGGAACGCAAAAATGGAAATACCCGGCCTCGGGCAGTATCGGGGCCGTGCGGTCGCAGCCGGCAATCGGCAATGGCGGGGTGATCTATTTTGGATCGGATGACGGCAAACTATACGCCGTGAGCCCTGCCGGCACTTTGATCAATTCTTTTGCGATCGCGACCGACGATGCGGAGCCCGTTCACTCCCCCGTTATCGGAGCGGGTGGCAAAGTCTACGTCGGTTCGGATAACAGCAAATTTTACGGTTTCGATTCAACCCTGACCACCAAGGAATGGGAATTTACGGCAGCCGGCCCCATATCCTATGGCCGGCCGGCCCGCAACCCGGCACTCGGTCCGGAGGGAATTATCTACCTATCCCATAGATCTGGAGTCAATGGCAGAGTCTACGCCCTCAACCCGGTGCAACGGGAGCTCGATCCGACTGGTGCCGGTTTCGTGGATGGGGCTAACGAAGAATGGGAGTTCAATATTATCGATGGCAATGATTCCATGCCGGGGATCGACCCGGTAACAGGGACCATTTATTCCGACAGTTTTGGTAACAAGATTGTCGCTATAACACCAGCCGGTAGCCAGGATTGGGAGTTTGTTTTTGGGTTCGATTTTGACTCGACGCCCGTGGTCGGAGTAGATGGTACGGTTTATTTCGGCGCCGATGACAATAATCTGTATGCAATCAACCCGGAAGACCGCAATAACGGCGAGATCTTTCCGACGTTGAGGGAGTGGACGTTTGCAACCGGAGGGGCAGTAGACAATACCCCGGCTATAGCGCCCGACGGCACAATACTGGTGGTGTCACGGGACAGTACCCTGTATGCCGTCAACCCGGACGGAACCGAAAAATGGAATTTTCCGATTTCCGCCAATGTCGGCCTGCCCAATTCATCGCCCACGGTTGGAAATCAGGGGGTGGTCTATGTCGGCTCATTCGGCGACAACCAGCTCTACGCCCTCAACGACTTTGCCACACCGCGAAACTTTAGAGATAGAGTCGTAACGTCAGTGTTAGATGGCTCGGACGTGAAGGTTGCCGGTCAAATCGTCACGGTCATTGATGCCCTTAACTGGCTGAACGGCGATGGTACCAATATTCCCTGGGCGGTTCGCCTGGAGGTGCTGCGCGGTCAGACCCAAAATGCCGACTTAAACTACGAATACACCCTGCGCTTCTGGATCCGGCAGTGCAATTCCGTAGCCTGTGACAACATTCTCGGCACCTTTTTTCAAGACACGCGGGTAGAATATGCCCCGACGCCGGACCTGATCCAGACCATCGAATTGACCGATGCCGAGAACTCCGCCTTCAACCGCTTTCTATTTGGATTCACCGGTGCAACCGGATCGACGACAACTCAGAATGCGGTTATCGCCAATTTTCTACTGAGCTTCATCCGTCCCAACGATCCGATCGCCGGACCTTAGGCGTTTAAAAGACTTGCTTCAGAGGATGAAAAAGAGAAACTGATGAACGTCCAACATCGAACGTCCAACGTCGAATAACGTATTCTATCGATTTTAAAATGAAGAACATGTGGCGCCTGTGTTGCTCCAGCGAATACCCTTTGAGAATTCGAACCGACTGCCATTTGACAAGCTTGGGTGCAGGCACACCAACGGCTTTAATTTATTCATAAATTAGAATCGATAAAGCGCAGCCTCCGGCTTGTAGGGGATGTGGCGCCTACATTCCGGCCTGGAGGCCTACGGGCTGGAAGCGGCCTCGGAGAGCGTCATCCACATTGAACGTTCGATGTTGGACGTTGGGCGTTGGACGTTCAATCTTTTTACAATTTAAGCTTTACGAAGTTTCATAGAAAGGTTCAAAAGTGGGAGTCCATAATCTAAAACACTGAACGGTGAACCTTTGAACCCAGAACCCCTGAACCTTGTCAAATCCGCCCATACTCATCAACCGCTTCGACAAAGGCCACGATGTTTTCGAAGGGGGCAAAATCGATGTCGTAGGCCGGAGCCGGCAGCAGGCCCTCGGGGCCCATTGTATTGATGCACCGCCGTACCTCGCTTCGCATCTGTTCCGGTGTGCCCCGGTCCCACAGGGCGGCACTGCCCACGGCTCCCCAAATGGCGAGTCGGTCTCCAAATTTCCGCTTTATCATTGCGCCGTCCATACAATCCGGCTGGACCGGATTAATCACGTTGACGCCGATGTCGACCAGATCCGGAATCAACCGCGTGAAATCGCCGTCACTGTGATAGAATACCAGAATTTCGGGTAATTCCTCACGGGCGGCATTGATGACGCCGGCCATGCGGCTTTTGAAATGTTCGCGCCAGATGTCAGGACTGATCATCAGGCCGGTCGGCATGGCTACATCATCGTCCAGTAGCAGGATATCGACACCGGCTTTGGCCAGGATGAGGACGTTTTCAACCAGCATGATGGTGAGCTGATCGAGCAGATAACCGACCAATTCCTTGCGATGGATCAAATCAATCATAAAATTTTCAAAGCCGCGCAGACGCCAGGCGGTTTCAAAGAGCTCACCGCCCAGATGGGGCGGGGCGCCGGCCACTGCGAATCCCCGGTCGTGCAGCCGCTGCACTTTCTTGGCAAGCCCGGCGTGGCGAACGGGATTGGAGAGATCCGGCAGCACATAATCTACCAGGTCGCGTATCGAGCGCACGCTGCTCAATGGGCGTGCCGTTCCTTTCTCGGGGTGATATTGCCATTCATGGTAAGTGCGAAGTTGCGCGGTATTGCCAATGTGGATATCTTGCGGTAGATCATCCAGGTAGCGGCGGAAGGCGTTCTGGTTTCTCGGCGGACTGAATTCGGCATAGGCGATATCCAATTTGAAATACTCTTCCGGCGTCCGCGGAGAGACGGCTGCGAGCTTCTGGTCAAAAAAACCCAGTGCTTTTGGAAGCCGGTCAGGCCGGCGGCATCTCAGCGCCGCTTGGACGCGTTCACGTGAATTCATGCAGGTATCTCTTTATTGAAATCAAATCATTTTTGCGCAGGATTTGAGTAACTAAATTCCGACTTTTTTGTTGAGAAGAGAAATAAAATTGATAGAATACCACAAATATTCATTATTCAATATTCATTTCCGGCTTCGCCGGTTTGGGTTCACCGTTCAGGGTCAGCAAACAAACACACGTTCGGTATATATTCGAATAATTAAACGCTATAAAACGACTCTCTCCCAATTGCCTTGCCCTACCGTCAGCTTCGTCGGTGACCGCTGATTGCCGATTGATTTTTGCTCATTTGGGGTTATACTTCCCATAGTAATTGATAGCAAGCTATAAAAATAAGGAAAGGAAATCAGCAAATGGCTGAAAATCTGTTGGAAATTGAAGACAGCACCTTTGAATCGCAGGTACTTCAGGCAAAAAAACCGATTCTGGTTGATTTCTGGGCGCCCTGGTGCGGGCCCTGCAAAGCGATCGGGCCGCTGGTTGAGAAGCTGGCCGCAAGCTACGGGGATCAAATCATCTTTGCCAAGTGCAATGCCGATGACAACCCGGAAACCACGGGCAAGTTCGGTATCAAATCCATCCCGACCTTACTGTTCTTTAAAGACGGTGAGGTCTTTGATAAGATTGTCGGCATGACCAACCAGGCCAAAATAGAAGAAGTACTCAAAAAAATCCTGGCTGGGGGGCAAGGCTCCGCCCCGTTTATCGTGCAATGATATGCGCCTTCAATCCGGCTGAGAAAATGGCCGTGATGCCGTTCACGATCCATGATGCGGCCATTCCGATCATCAGTATGCCGCAGGGGATATCGAAATGTTTTGATAGCGGCGGGCCAGGACGGATGTGCCTGTTCCCACCAGCAGCAAACCCGGCAATGTGCTGACGCCAAAAGCCAGCAATAAAACTCCTCCCTCCAACGGGCGGCTGGCAGTCAACGCCCTTGAAAAGTTCGCATATGACACTCCGCAGGGCAAAAACCCCATGAATATCCCGATTCGCGCCATTAGTGCCGGATTCGATTACGAGAAAGCTGAACGCACGAGGCAGCGGTAGCCCGGATTTTTTCGGGCGTCGCGATGCCGATCAGTTTGGGATGACGGGTGAGGCCCGGTTGACCGATTCCAAAGGATAGGAGAAATGCCCTGCTATCAATATCACTTATCGATTTGTCGACTCCTCTATTCTATACCCCTTACAAAGATCCATAATTGACAATTAAGTATACAGAATTCTCTGTGGAAACAGTCGAATTACCTGAAACCGGATTATATCTTTTCTTTTGATTTAACCGCTGGCATCCGATTATCCTGAAGACGTGGTTGACCCGTCTGCTTTGATACCTACTTTAAATTGATGGTTTCAGATTCAGGGCTAAAAGGTTGCAAATGAACGAGGAGAGCTATCGCCGCAAGATAAGCGCCATTTTGAGTGCAGATGTCGTCGGTTACAGCCGGCTGATGGGCGACAACGAGGAGGAGACCGTCAGGACTCTCACGCGGTATCGCGAATTTATATTCGCCCTGATACAGGAGCACCGGGGACGGGTGGTCGATTCACCCGGCGATAATATCCTTGCCGAGTTTGCCAGTGTGGTAGACGCCCTGCGCTGTGCCCGGGACGTTCAACAAGAACTGGCGAACCAGAATGCTGAACTTCCTGAAGCGCGACGCATGTTGTTTCGGATCGGCATTAATCTGGACGATGTAATCGAAGAAAAAGATCAAATTTACGGCGACGGGGTCAATGTGGCTGCACGCCTGGAAAGCCTGGCAAATCCGGGCGGTATCAACATATCCGGAACTGTCTATGATCAGGTGAGGAATAAGCTGCCTTATCAATTCGAATTCACCGGCGAGCAGACGGTTAAAAATATCAAGGATCCGGTCAGGGTTTACCGGGTGGTGATGGCCCCGGATTCGCCGGCCAGGCCCGAACGGATTGCGCCAAAAAAGAGGAAAACGTCAAAAGCAGGAAAGGTTCTTTTGCTGCTAACCGCAATTGCCGTTTTGGGGGCAGGATTTTATTTTTGGGTCAATATGCATGTGCGGACCCTGTCCGATAAACCGTTTCCCGATGACCTTTCACATACCCCCATTTCCCGGGGTGCATCTATCGCGGTTTTGCCGTTTAAGAACTTGAGCGGTGATCCTGATCAGGAATATTTCAGCGACGGCATTACCAACGACATTATCACGGACCTGTCCCGATTTCGCGAACTGCTGGTTATCGCCAGCAACACCGTCTTTGGTTACAAGGGGAAAACAGTCAACATCACCGATGTCGGGCAACAACTGGGGGTTGGTTACGTTCTGGAAGGCAGTGTGCAAAAGGCAGGTCTTGATGTTCGGATCAATGCGCAGCTTATCGATGCATCCAATAACGCCCACGTCTGGGCAGAGCGGTACAAGCGTCAATACAGGGATATATTCAAGCTCCAAGAGAGTATTGTTCAGGCCATCGTTGCCAAGCTGGCCATTAAGACGCTCCAGCATGAGCAAATTCGGGCCCTGCGCAAACAGCCGCAGGATTTGCAGGCTTACGACTACGTTCTGCGCGGCTACGCCTATTACCACAGACGCACCAGGGCGGCATACGCGACAGCCCGCGAGATGTTCGCCAAAGCGGTCGCTCTCGATCCGCTCTACGCGACGGCTTATGTCGGTTTGGGGGAACTTGAATATGGCAAGGTGGCATACGGCTGGACGGAGTTTCCGGCAAAAGCGCTGGAGAATGCCTTCAAGTTCGGTCAGAAAGCTGTCGAATTGGACGAATCCAATTCCTATGCCCACTCACTGCTGAGCATGGTTTATACGTTTCAAAACCAATATGATTTGGCAATCAAAGCAGCTAAACGGGCCATCGAGCTTAATCCCAACGATTCGGGAAGTTACAATGAACTCGGATGGGCCTACCTGTGGTCCGGTCAAGTGGATCAGGCTATCACAGCGCTGGAGATGGCGCTGCGCCTTGACGGCTCGTCGCCGCGGAACATCTGGTGGCATTTAGGAATTTCGTATTATCTAAAGGAACGCTATGAGAAGGCCATGCATATCCTGGAAGAAGGCCTTATCAAAAGGCCCGATTTTGTGGGCTATCACATCGCGCTGGCCGCAACCTATGCTCGACTTGGACAAAAAGAGAAAGCCGCCCAGGCTGCAGCATCAATTCACCGTCTGGATCCGTTTTTCAACGTCGAATCTTTCGGTACGGGATTTCGCCAGCCTGCTCATCGTGACGCCATTGTGGCAGGATTGCGAGAAGCAGGTCTAAAATGACGGTCAAGTGTTTGCAAAGTCAAATAAAACAGTACTGAAATTGAAAAAGAATTCAGTACGGTCGACTTTTACTTTTTGCTCAGCGCCTCCCAGGCCGCGTCAGCCTTTTGAATATTTGCTGACGCCTCGGCTTCAAACTCTTTGCCACCTTTAGCGTCCCAATTCAGATAGAGTTTGCCGTCGATGATCTTAAACACCTTCGGATCTACACCGGCAGCCTTGCCGGTCGTCGACAGACTCCGTGCTCAGTATCCGCCGTATTGCGGCGCATATCTTTCCGGATCGGCGACAAATAGATCTCTATTTTCAGCACTCGTGAAATACCATTTGGCATCGTTCCACTTGTGGGCGTACTTCCGTTGGCCTTTGATTGCGCGGCCTTCGGTATGGTAGGCGACCGTGTCATAGCCTTTGATGGCGACGCCAAAAAATGTCGAATTTACCTGGTCGAAGGCGCATGCGGCAGATGGCAGTACAACAAAAAGTAACGCGGCCAGTGTGATCAGGATGGCCGGTCTAATCGTTTTAAATATCCGGTTCATTTTAATGTATCTCCTTTAGAATCGGGAGTGCGTTGGTGGACAATTAACTTGCACCCAACGTATTCAGGTAAAGGGATTATCAATCTTCCCGTATCTTAACCCGGAACGCAGAACCCTGAACCCTTAAACCATATAAATACACTAAGTCCTAAATCTCAGTCGTAAAGAGGCGCTTTGAATTACACGGAATGCTTTCAGGGAAGACTAATGACCGGTTCGATCGGCTAACCTTCCGGGTCATAGTTGACCCTCTTGATCAGAAACACGCATATTTTCCATCACCGAGAGTTCGGTTATTGGTGTCAGGATTGCAGGCATTCTGCTATTGACATTTCCTGGCATTATACCTATGTCGTAAATGTCCCATATTGAGAGACTTGCTGCCAATTTGCTGATTGCTACAAAGTTCAATGGCCAACTTTGCGATCAGGACCTAATTATTTTCAAATTTGTGAATCTGCAGTTCAAAGGTACCCGAGAAGAGATGGAATGCTATGAAGAATTACGACAATATTAGACGTGAGGTATTGGAAACAAGCCATTGGTTGGTCGAAAATGGATATTTGGGGCGGTTGAGCAGTGGCGGCAACATCTCTGCGAGAGTTCCCGGTAAGGAAATTGTTGCCATAACCCCTTCGGGGATTCCATATTTCTCGCTAAAAGAGAACGATATCTGTGTCATTGACCTGAATATCAATTCTATTGAGGGCAGCCTATCCCCATCCATTGAAGCGCCGATGCACGTCGGGGTCTACCAGCATCGATCTGATGTCAATGCGGTCATTCACACCCACCAGCCCTTTGCCAATACGCTATCAATCATCAACAAACCGATTCCGGCCCTGTTCGAAGAGGTTATCGTTGAAATTGGTCACGAGGTAGATATCATACCCTATGCTTATTCCGGCAGCTCGGACTTGGTGGCCAATGTCAACAGTAAATTGGGTAATTTGTGTCATTGCTATCTCATTCAAAATCACGGAACCTTATGCCTGGGAACCGACGCGAAGCAGGCGATGAAGAATTCAGAATTACTTGAGCACGTCGCTCAAATTTACTGTCAGGCACTTGCAACCGGTGAGCAGATTCAAACCCTGCCGCAATCTGCAATAGCTCATTTTAAGGAAATGCGCCAATTGAGATTAAAATAGGCTGGCGCAGAAAGTTAACCGATACCGCGCTTCACTTCATAAACCTCGCCTTCGACCATTGTAACGAAAAATCGATAACCGTGAAATACATCAGTACTATTTCGTGAGAGAACATGGCGGGCTCTAAGAGGCGAATCGGGCTCACTCCGGTATCTATCCAATTACTGCAAGACGCTGCTGGCTTGATTGATCGAAAAAGTGAACCCGTTCGACATCTACTCTTAGACGGCATTTGGCATTTCGCGGAATACCAAATCTTCCCTGATTGGCAACGATTAATTTCTGACCGCCGATATCAAATGAAAACTGGGTTTCGGTTCCCGTTGTCTCGCTAAGCGACAGCTGTGCTTCAATGAGTTTGGCGGCGCTTTCGGAATTATCAGCCAGGACTTTAATGTGCTGCGGCCGGATGCCATAGATTATTTTTTGACCTATTCCCAGCGTATTTTCCAGTGGTAGGGGAAGAATGGCATCGCGGCTGCGAAATATTTTTTCGCCGTTCGCGGCGGTGATTTCTCCCTCGATAAGATTTATGGAAGGCGTGCCGATAAAATCTGCAACAAAGACATTGGCCGGCTGGTCAAATACCTCGGTCGGAGACCCGATTTGTTGAATGACGCCAAGGCGCATGACCAGGATTTTGTCGGCCATGGTCATTGCCTCGACCTGATCATGGGTAACGTAAATGGTGGTCGCACCGAGTTCATCATGCAATGAACGAACCTCAAAGCGCATTTGTTCCCTTAATTTGGCGTCCAAATTGGACAACGGCTCGTCGAATAAAAAAACTTTCGGATCGCGTACGATTGCCCGCCCCATTGCAACCCGTTGGGCTTGTCCGCCTGAAAGCTGGCTCGGATAGCGATCGAGCAGTTCTTCAATATTTAAGATTTTCGTTGCCCATTTAACCCGTTTGTCAATTTCGGATTTATCAACTTTTTTGACCTGCATGCTGAACGCAATATTATTGTAAACATTCATCTGGGGATATAGGGCATAGTTTTGAAACACCATTGCGATATCCCGGTCTCTTGGATGAATCCGGTTGACCAGTTTGCCGTCGATGAAGAGATTGCCGGATGAGATCGTATCCAGCCCGGCCGTCAACCGCAGCAAGGTTGATTTGCCGCAGCCGGAGGGTCCTAGCAGAGCGACAAACTCCCCGGCTTTTACTTCGACATTAATGTCCTGCAGTGCCTGCACTTTGCCAAAATTCTTGTGGATACCCTCGTAGACAACTGTTGCCATCTATACTCCTGCCATAGAGTGAAGGGTTAGCGGCGATTTTTTATCTGCACTCAGCAGCGAATGCTTCTAGGATTCCCGAGTCAGCGGCTATATCGAGCATGGTAAAGCGATCCCTTACTTCGCGGGAATAGAGCACGACATCCTGATAAAATGCTTGGGGCAGCCCCAGATCACATCCGGTTGTGACGGCGCCAATATCCCGCATTGCCGCCGACAACTTTTCATAAGGCAGCATGACCGCCCCCAGTTTCTCCGTAAATTTCTTCCAATTTTCCGAGAAATACCGATTTATTCTGTCGGTTTCTTTGCGATCAAGAGCCTTCTTTTTAAATTCTTCGATACATTGCTGCCCGATTTCCTTGCCATAGCGGGCATTTATGTCGGTTTCCTTAAGTTTAGTCGGTTTTAGAACGGGCGGAACATCATTATTCAAAATAAGGTTTTGCAGACGCGACATGGTTAACGAGGTTACCCCGACCTGTTCGCCGTGCAACGTATTGGGATTCACGTCATGGAAGAACATATCAATATAATGGGACATCATATGCTCGCCCATGCTGCCGGGATGGCTTGTATTGGTAATGCAAACTGCCAGTCCCATCAGGGCACACATCCGAACCAGTGTGCCGAATGCTTTAAAATCTCCTTCCTGCAGAGCTTTGGCGTGTCCGAAAAGTTTATCTTCATCATGGGCCAGTAAAAAATAGGGGAGCTGATGGTATTCCGTTCCAAACAGTAAATGGGACATTAACCAGTCGACCTGGGCGGTTGTGCGGCAGATCAAATCGGCAAAAGCACTGCGGGTTAGCCGGATCGGACACTGAGAGATAACCGATAAGTCGAAAAATACCCCTTGAGCCGGCAGGGCGGTGATCGACCTTTTAAAGCCGCCGAAAGAAATCGATGCGGTGGGTGTCCCATATGCCAGTTGCGGTGAAGTGGGAAAAACCGAATATTTCTTTTTATCTATAAAAGAAGCGTATTTGACACTGTCGTTTAGTGTACCTGCGCCGACTGCGATCAATGCATCACAATGTCGGGTTAAATGTCTTAATTCCTCTACGCTTTCACTGTCGGCCTGGGGTTTTTTCCAAACGATTTCTTCGATGGCGAATCCATCTGAACGTAATGCCGATCCGATTCTTCGTCCAAGTACTTCATAGGTGTACCGGTCCGCTACGACCGCCAGCTTTTCATTGCGGTGTAGCGGATGAACCAGCTCGCCCTCCATGCCGTCCAGCGATTTCTTAATGGCAATAGAATTGATGTCGACCGATATCGGTTGACCTGTGAGCGGATCTTTCCACTCACCGGTCACCAATTCGTTAATGACGCCACCGTAATCTTCGGACATCATTACCTCTGGAAGGTTAGTTGCCGCCGGGGGTTACGTTTTATGAACGATAGTCGACTTGACGGCGAAATCGACCAGACTGTTGAACGTTTTTTCATTGTCGGGAAATATTTGGCGGTATATTTCAAGTAACTCGTTCCACGTCTGCCGAAACTTTGGATTTGGCTCTATAGCTGTCGTCTCGCCGCTCATCGATTCGGCCGCCTCGCGAATTGATTCAAACCAGCCGGCGCCATAGCCAGCAATCATTGCGGCACCCAAGGCGGATGCCTCCACGGTCTCCGAAATGGCTACCCGCTTACCGGTTGAATCCGCCAGCATCTGCGTCCATAAGGGGCTCGAGGCGCCGCCCCCAATGGCAACAAACCGTTCAACCTGCAGGCCTGTCTCATTTTCCACTCCGGCGGTGGCCTGAGCCTGATCAAGACACATGCCTTCCAAGATGGAGCGGTATAGATGAACTGGCGTGTGATCGCCGCCCAGACCGATAAAGCAGCCGCGACCATTAGGATTCCAGTGCGGATTCATGACCCCGGACCAGTACGGCAACGTAATGAGGCCGTCTGAGCCGATCGGCAAGTTTTGTGCCTCCTGCTCCAACTTTTTAAAAAAGCCTTTTTCGCTTCTCTCCCCCGGTACGAATTGATCCACAAACCAGTTGATCAGAAAAGCTCCCGACCTCAAGCAGGTCTCCAGGATGTAACCGTCACCGGTGGCGGCGATTTCCGTTCTCCAGGCTTTACTGTTCAAGCATTGAGGTGACCAGACGCCGGAGACAACCGCTGTTCCAAGATTTATATAAGCTTGATCGGAAGTGATGCAAGCCGTTCCCAAGCCGGCGCATTGGCCGTCTCCGCCGCCTGCAAAAATTGGAGTATCCGGTAACAGACCGGTTTGCCTCGCCGCTTCGCCGGTAGTGCTTCCAATCTTTGTTCCTGGGGCGAATGCCTGTGGGAACCGATCAACGGAGAGCCCCATATAGTTCAATAGTTTCGATGAATATTTCTTTTTGCGGATATTGAAATAACCCATTGGATCGGCGCTGAACCATCCGGTATTCCATTGTCCACTCAATTGAAAGACAAGGTATGCCTGAACATCGACAAAAAATTTGGTATTTGAAAAGGCTTGAGGCTCATTTTCCTTGAGCCAAACCAGTCGGTAAAGTACGGGTGTAATATCGCTCGGTCTTCCGGTGATGTCGTGAATGATATCTGCTCCGATGTTCAATGCTAACTCTTCCACCTGCTTACGTGACCGCTCATCAAGCCAGACGATCGCCGGACGAATATCTTGGCCGCCTTCGTCTACAAATGCCACCGTTTCTCTTTGATTAGAGATTGAAATACCGGCGATTCTTTCGGATTTCACTTGTTCTGTCAACTGTCGCAGGGCGACCCGGCATGAATCCCACCAGTCCCGGCTATTTTGTTCGAACCGATATAATTGAGGATTAAGAAGATCAATGGGGCATCTGCCTTCGGCGACAAATTCTCCTGTTTTCGTCCAAGCGATGGCCTTTGTGGACTGAGTACTGCTGTCAATGCCGACAACTATATCTTTCATCGTTAGAAATCCACTATAAAAAATAAGTTAATCGGTTCAACGCTCACGGCCCTCGGCTTAAGAATTCAGAAATGTGGCTAAATTTATCGTTCATTTCAGCCGAGTCGAGAAAATTTTCCGACCTAATTTGGGTAATATGCACCAAAGGTCGGGATTAATGAAACTCTAAACCCTGAACGTTGAACCCGGAACCTTTTACTTCAGGTACTATTTGCCGACGGTTCTATTGACCTGCTTGGCGATGATATCCATGGTTTGCTTCGGTGACTTATATTCACCGGCAAAAAAGCGGCCCAGTTCGACCGGAATGATATTGTTCGAGATTTCGGCCCACTCGGGCAAATCGGGTTCGGATCCCATATAGTTCTCGATGGTTTCTCTCTGAACCGGAAAATGTCGGGTGGTTCCTGCTCCGACTACGGCTGCCGCCAACACATCGGGATGATTGAATGTACTGTGACGCATCGGGCTCGAGCCGCCGCCCAAAACGGAGATTCGGGCCTGAGTGTCGGGGCAGGTCGCCCACTGCATAAAAATCCAGGCTGGATTTTTGACGTCTGAGTAACGGGACAAACCTAAGGCGCTGCCGCCCTGGTGACCAACATTCGGAATTTCGCCGTATCCGCACTGGTCGAGGGGGCGGAGTTTATTGGCCTTGGGTGGAATGGCTACCCCGAGCAGTCCCGAAACTTTGGAGCTTTTAGGGTCATCGCAGCTCGGCAGAAATTCTCCCCAGCTCAGTACCTGGCCGGCAAGCCCTTGGGCTACCGATTGGAACTGGCCGTCCCAGGTCCAGGTATCTACGCCGGGGGGCATGTTTTTTTTGAGTTTGACCCAGTAGTCCATAGCCTCCAGGCCCTCGGCATCATTGCCGGAAAAGGTGCCATCTGCGCGAAAGACCGAACCGCCGTGGCCCCACAGCCAGGCCGTCCAGTCGCAGTTGAGGCTGTAGTGGCCCGATTTCATCTGGCCGGTGGTGCCGTAAATGCCTTGGCTTTTTTTCTTTTCATTGATGATCTGAGCGTTTTTCAGATATTGATCCATCGTGGTGGCAACCTTGAGGCCAAGATCATCATAGACATCCATCCGATACATCTGGATAAAAATGGGTATGTCATAGGGCACCCCCACCATCTTGCCTTTGTACATACTGATACCGTCTACCAGGGGCTTTAGAAAATCATCAAAGTTGTAGTCCGGATAGGCCAGCTCTTTTTTGGAAGCGTAAATCTCCCGCGGATCGATGGTATCCTTGCTGAAACTCGCCATCCAGCTTTGATCCATATAATAAAGATCATAGGTACTCGTGCCGGAGGCGACATCCAACGTCAATTTCTGTAATACCTGCTCGAGTGGCAGCACTTCGATTTCGACCCGAATGCCGGTCGCCGGTGTAAACTCGGATTTAACCAGTTCGGCGATGCCCTTGCTGGGGGGCGTGGATTCGGTTGCCATGCGTACGGTTTTACCCCGGTAGGGTTTGCCGACATCCTTCACCCAGTCCATTACATCTTTTGCCGGCTGCGTAGAAGCGAGTGCGTCTTTTTGAATTCCTAGACGCGATCGCAACGGCAGATGAGACAAAGCCCCCAAAGCCGACATGCTCAAACCGACTTTAGCGGCCCTGCTTAAAAAATCCCGTCGACTGATTTTGCCCTTGGCCAACTTGTCAGCCAACTTTGCCAAATAGAACTTTTGATCCCTTTCTTTCATGATTTTTCCTCCCTTTGGTTAGAGAAATATTTACCGCAAAAGAAAGCCCTTGCCTAGTCAATTTGCCCCGAGAAAAGCCATTTTAAAGGGCAGTTATTTGTCAGTGCTTTAAGGATCCCATAGTCAAACCGCGAACCAGATTTTTCTGCACCAGTAAGATAAAAATAAAAGCGGGGATCAACGCCGCTACCCCTAAGGCCGCCAGACTACCCCATTGGGTGCCGGTGGACGTCACAAAGGTCGAGGTTGCAACCGGAACGGTCTTAAGCTTCGTGGCCGTCAACATGAGCACAAACAGAAACTCAGTCCAACTGAATATAAAGCAAAGCACTGCTGTTGCAGCTATTCCCGTGCGCATTGTCGGAAGAATGATGCGGCGGAAAATCTGCCAGTAGGTGGCGCCGTCAATAAGGGCGGCTTCATCGATTTCCAGGGGGACATCATCAAAAAAACTTTTGAGCAGGAGTACGGCCAAGGGAATGTTCATCATCGTGTGGGCCAGAATTACCCCTAAATGGGTATCATACAGTCCGATAGATTTGTACGTTAAAAAAAGTGGAATGGCTACGGCCACGGGTGGCAGCATGCGGGTGGATAAAACGATGTAGACAAAGTGGTGCTGGGCCCGAAACCGAAGTCGAGATAGCGCGAATGCTGCCAGGGTAGCGATGCTCACCACAAGAACGGTGGAACATACGGCAATAATTATACTGTCAATCAGTCGCGGGACCATATAGGAAATCCCGCCGCCGGAAAATCCCAATGAACCTCGCGACTCAATGGACTGTTGATCCGGAGAAATATCCAGCAGCACAGCTTTAAAGTAATCCGCAGTCGGTTGGAAATTAAACAGCTTTGGCGGTAAGGTGAAGACATCCTTGTCCCGTTTAATAGAGACCGTAACCCAGTAGTAGATCGGCAGCACCATGATCAGTGTCACGATCCAGGCCACAGCGATGCGCAGAACTCGTGCTCTTAGCGAATACACAGCTTTACCATCTGATTTTGGTAAATTTGATAAATAAATTGGCGGCTACGTTGATGATAATGAGTGCCAACAAACTCAACGTCGCGCCATAGCCCCATTTCAGGGACGCCGCAAACTGTTTCCAGGTATAAAAACTCAGGGTGTAGGTTTGAATACCTGGCCCCCCGGACGTCATCACAAAAATATAATCGAAGGTGCGGAATAGATCGATGCCGCGAATTAACACCACTACCGCGATGACTTTACTCAACATGGGTATGGTAAATCGGGTGGTAATCGTCCACTGGGAGGCGCCATCGATCATTGCGCTTTCAAAAGGTTCTTTCGGCAGTCCGCGTAACCCGGCCAAAAATATCAGCGTGACAAACGGCGTCCATTGCCAGATATCGGCAAGCATAACACCGATCAACGCCAATTCGGGTGTTGCCAGAATCGGCACATCTCGCGATAATAGGTTGAAGTTTTCCAATAGCCAGGCGATCATGCCAAATTGCGGGTCTTCCAGCAGTTTAAACAACATGCCGGTTATGGCAGGCGGAATTACCAATGCCAGTGAGAACAAGGCCCGCATCAACCCAAAGCCTTTTTCATCGGTATCGAGCAGCAGAGCGATCAAAAAACCCAGCAGGAGTTGAATGCTGAGGCAGACGATTGTGTAAGTAATGTTGATGACCAGCGCATTATTCAGACGGGTGTCGTTAAAGATCTTGAGCCAATTATCCCAGCCCACGTATACCAGCGACCGCTTGAAAATGGCGAACTCATGAAAGCTAAGGTAGATATTGTACACAAGTGGAAAAACGGCAAATGTCAATAACATCGCTATGAGCGGGAAAAGCCATGGAAAGGGATGCTCCGAAATCATGAAACGCGGCATGGCAAAACGCATTTTACCTGCTCCAAAGGTGACTAAGTTCAAGACTTCGCCGGGTGGGTGGGAACCCTCAGGTTCAAATTCGAACCGGAAGGTTGACCTCATCAGGATTTGCATTTTAATCGGGAATTAAAAATTCTTTAGCAGGTGCACCGTACGATGTCAACTTTCTAATGCGTTGAAATTTATCGCATCTAAATTTTTCATGTGGCAATCAATTTCGCTATGTTGTATTAATCTGGTTGATTAAAACAGCCCTAATCGTTAGTTCAAAAAAAACACGTGATATAATCACAAACCTGTTTGTTGATTTGTTAACGATTCCCGGGAAACCGGCCGCCAAGATCCACCATGGAGGAGGCAGCGAAAAAAATCATGGCAAAAATAATTGTATTAGGCGCCGGAGTAATGGGAAGTGCATTTGCCCAGCTCCTGGCCGATACGGGCAACGAAGTCTGCCTGGTTGGCACCTTTCTTGACCAGGATATTATCGATAGCCTTCTGGCAGACGGCACCCACCCGGGGCTTAAGGTGAGGTTGCCGGAAAACGTTCGGGCGTTCTCCAACCCGGAATTGGAAAATATTATGGATGAGCATGTCCGGCTGATTGTATTTGGTGTAAACTCAGCCGGAGTTGATTGGGCTGTGGCACGGATCGGACCTTTCCTGAAAGCATCCGTTCCGATCTTGATGCTGACCAAAGGACTGGCCGTGCAAAACCAGTCGATCGTAATTTTGCCTGAGGTTGTGGAACAAGGACTCTCTGTTTACGGATTAAACCGCGTTCCGTTGGCTGCCGTCGGCGGACCTTGCATTGCCGGTGAGCTTGCCGCCCGACGTCAGAGCAGTGTCGTTCTGGCATCTCAAGATACCGGCTTGTTAGAAGTGCTTTTAAGTCTGGTGGATGCGCCGTACTATCATGCCCGGGGAAGTACTGATCTGGTCGGGATCGAAGTTTGTGCAGCCCTTAAAAATTTTTATACCCTGGCTGTTGGTTTCGCTGCCGGTCAATTAGATTCAAAGGGTCCAGCCCCGAATGGTGCGTTCATGCACAATCTTGCGGCAGGCCTGTTCACCCAGGCGATAGCCGAAATGCGGTATTTTGTCCAATTGCTCGGCGGGCAAAACCGTAGCGTCAGCGGATTGGCCGGTGCCGGTGATCTCTACGTCACTTGCCAGGCCGGCCGTAACGGCCGCATGGGGAAACTGCTGGGTTCCGGCCTGTTGTATCGCCAGGCCAAATCGGAGCACATGCCTAAGGATACCATCGAGGGTGCGGAATTGGCCCTGATTATCGGCAGCACCTTGAAGCAGCTGACCGAGGGCGGGAAGATTGACAAAGATGCCGTGCCGCTTGCACTTCGGATCGTTGAAGCCATTTGTGACAATCAGCCGCTGAAAATCCCATGGGACTTGTTTTATCGCTAATACTTTTTATTCAGAATCGAAAACTCCAGTCATCGGGGGTCGGAGATAAGCGGCCTGCCTTAAGCCAAATCTGCCAATGGTTTCAGGTTTCAGGTGTCAGGTTTCAGCGAATACTGAATCCTCAACCTTGAATCCTTATCAGGATAAAACTGATGGCCAACACCGGTGAAAGAAAGTCCATTTTATGAGCGACTGAGTTCCAACAGGCCGAATTTTTTTGCTGACACCTGAAACCCGACACCTGAAACCTGAATATATTTGGTCACGATAATTACGTCTTGAACCCCTCCCGGGTGGACCAAAGCCAGCCTCTTTGGGGTCGGATTTTTATTTGCAGGCGACTGACCGCTCGTCAGGCCCCAGATATTGCCGGAGGCGTACCTCGTCGAAGGCCGATTTTGCAATATCACAGGTCCGATCGATACTGAGTTCGTCCCAGACTTTTGCCAGGCCGTCGTCACCCGTCGTTGCGAAACGCTCTCCGTCCGGGTGAACGGCCAGACGCCAGCTGGCGCCCCGGTGAGCCGACCAGGCTTCGGATATCCGGCGACCGGTTCCGGTATCCCACCAGTGCAGCCTTCCATTGCGGTCGATTGCCACCAATGTTACGGTGTCGGATAGATAGGCCACATCGGTTGCGCCGCCGGTGTGGCCGGTAAAAGCAGCCAACTGCTTCCCGGTGGCGATATCCCACAACGTTACGATTTCGTCACTGGAGGCGGTTGCCAGTTGTCGTGAATCGGGGCTGAAAGCCGCACTCCAGAGAACATCATCGTCGGCCTTGATCTGTTTGACGATAACGGAATTTTTCCAGTCCCATACCCTGACAATACCGTCCGTCGCGGTAACTGCAAGCTTCGATCCATCCGGCGACAGAACTGCCCGGGTGTTGCGTCCGCTTCCGTGCTTCAGTTCTGCCTGAAGTGTTCCGGATTGCACATCCCAGACACCCACCTGCTCGTCGCTTATACTCAGCAGTTGATTGCCGTTTGATCCAAATGCAAGTGACCAGACGGATCCGTCATGGGCGTCAATGATTCGCTGCGACTCTCCGCTGGCGGAATTCCAGAGGCGAATCTGGCCGGAGCGGTCGCCCGATGCCAGTACCCGTCCATCCGGTGCGAAAGCCACAGCCCAGACCTGGTGCTGGTGGCCTTTGAGCGTGAAAAGCGGTCTGTTAAAAGGCAATTCCCAGATCTGAACGGTCCCCGAATCGTCACCAACCGCCAACTGTCGGCCGTCGTTGCTAAATGCAATACCTTTGGCCTTTTTTCCGGATACCTTCAGCCGGTTCGCTACAGGATATGTGCTGTTGAAGCTCCATAGTCTAATGACCAGATCCTGTCCGAGGGTTGCCAGCAATCCGCCGTCTTCACTCAACTCGGCGTCGACGATGGCCTGGGTGTGGCCGGTTGGTGTCGTTGCGAGCAGTAGTTGACGGTTGACGTCCCAAAGGTGAATGGCGCCACTAACGTCTCCACCGATTAATATTCGTCCGTCCGGGCTGAAAACCACCGATCCGATCTGATTATGTTTGCCGAACGCTGGTCCGACGATGCGGCCGGACGGGTATTCGAGCAACATGGATGTGCCGTCGGTGCTGACGGTTGCAAAACGGTCCCCGGACGGGCTGAAGGCGATATGCAGCAGATTGCTGGTGTGGGCGCCTTTAATGGGTTCGAAGAGGGGTTTGCGGGACGGTATTTGCCAGCCATAGATCGTTCCGTCATGAATGCTGGCAATCAAACCCCGGCCATCATGGCTGAATTCAACCACATTAAAATCCAGGGCGACGTCGATGAGCGGCTCTCCGATCGGCTTACCATCCATCACGTTCCACAGTTGAACCCTCCCGTCACCGTCGCCCGTTGCCACTATCGTGCCTTCCGGGTTGAAGCAGAGCCCCATAATCACGTCTTTAGCCTCTCCAATTTTACGTCCGCCGCCGCCCATACCATCCGCCACCGTCCACAGCCGCAGGGTTCCGTCGGCACCGGCCGACACCAGCCAGCGATTGTCCGGGCTGAACTCCAAATTACGGATGCCGCCGACATGTCCCCGCAGACTCGATCCGATTGATTTTTTTGTATTCGTATCGATCAGATCAATGACGCCATCGCGTTGAGCAGAGGCCAGGATATTACCATCCTTACTCAGGGCGATGGCGAGCGCATCTCCGGCAGGCAACGGACTGCCGATCAGAAACGGACCTTTCTGGGTTAACACCTGCCGAGCTGCCAGCATCGTCGCGCGGGCGTCATATGTCGGCGGTTGTGTAGCCGCCCGTTTCATGGATTCGGCGGCCAGGATCAGAGCCAGCAGCGGATCCGAGTTGACCATCCCACGCGCCCCGACTCCCAAAGCACTGGCAAACTGTTCTCGGGCCTCGGCGGTTGCCAGCTCCGCCCGTTCTTCATTGAGACGGGCCTCACCCAAAGCGATAAAAGCGATAATCGATGCTGCCGTAGCACCCAGGGCCAGAAAAGACAGGACGACCGTCACAACGCGTCGAATTCGCCTTGATCGGCGCTGTCTCTCTGTCGCCAGTGCCTCGGCTTTGGCGCGGGTAGCGTCTGAAGCCTCTAAAAACGTTCGTTCGATTTCGCCCAGCTGGTCGGGATATTTTTCCGCCCATTCGAGGGCTGTCAGCAATGGTGTTCCCCGGTATAGCAGGTCCGGGTCACGATCCGTTGCATCCCATTCGGACGCTGCACGGCTGATGCGCTGCCGGGTGCGGAGCTCATCGCGGGATCCTTCGATCCAGGCGCGCAGGCGTGGCCAGGTCTGCAGCAAGGCCTCGTGGGCGATCTGAACGCTGGTGTCGTCGACGGTCAGGAGGCGTGCCTCCGTCAGGCACTCAACAACGCGATGCATGATGTCTGCGTTAGTATCATGCTCGATCTCGGAGCGGGCAAGTATGCGACGCGTGTCGGGCTTACCTTCGCTCGGCGTTACCAGACGCAGAAAGAGCCGCTCGGTCGCTTCACGTTCCACATCATTAAATTGGTCTTTGAAAATCGCATCCGCAGTTTGGCTGATCGCACCGGCAACACCGCCGGCTGCACGAAATCCATCAAGCGTCAGGCTATGGCCTTTGCGACGGATCCAGGTTTCCACCAGCGCATGGGCAACCAGGGGCAATGAGCCCGCTTCGTTGCCGGATTCCTCAATAATGGCATCGACTAAACCGTGCTCCAGATGCAGACCCATGGGGCGTGCCGGTTCAGTGATGGCGCGCCGCAGCTCCTGGGGCGTCATGGGCCCGACCAGTACCTGGTTGCTGGTGATGCGTTCAGCCAGCCAGGGTAGTTGAGCGCAGGCGCCATAGAAATCAGCCCGAACGGTTATTAAAATTCGCACCGAGCTGTCAGCCGGGTCGGTCATGGCCGACAGGGCCGTGACAAAGGGAGCCTGCTGGGCCGGCGGTGCCAGGGTAAACAGCTCCTCGAACTGATCGATACAGAGCACCAGCGGGTGATCCGGACGGTTTACGGCTCCCAGATGCCGTGACATGGTCGGGTGAGCAATGAAGTTTTCGAGGGATACGGACGGCGTATCGGATGGAGAGTCTTTGGTGACCTGGAAATAGAGTTCGGCCAGCGGATCCCGGCCCGGGGTGAAGATGGCGAACTGCCAGGAGTTGCTGCCTGGCAGGGCCCCGGCCTTGAGCGCCGGTATCAATCCGGCCCGCACGAATGATGATTTGCCGCTTCCGGAGGGTCCTCCGACAATCAAAACCCGGTTCAATTGAATGCGCCGCACGGTTGCATCGATGAGGGCTTCGCGTCCGAAAAAAAAACGCGCATCTTCCGGCTGGAACGCAGCCAGGCCTTTATATGGGCAGGAGGCCTCGGAGGAGGCGACCTCGGTGGGAAGAGCGGACTGTGATTCGATTGCTACCTGGGTCAGTGCTTCATGGACTGCTGCCCGCCAGCTGTCCATGCTGTCAAAGCGATCCCGCGGGTCGATTGCCATCCCTTGTTCGATTGCCCGGCGCATCTCACTTGGAAAAACCGTCGTTCGGTCTTTTACCAGTCCGGCCCTTGGCGGCCGCTCCCCGGTCATAACATGCCAGAGCATGGCAGTGGCCGCGTAAACATCTGCCGCCGGTGTGATTTGGGCGGTAGGGTCACCCTGCTCGGGAGCCTGATAAAGCGGTGTGCCGCCAACGATGGTTGCCGCCGCTGCATGCTTGATGAGATCTTTGGCGATACCCAGATCACTGATCAGAATGCGTTCGTCAGCCTCCACCAGCATGGTGTTCGTTGACAGCGAATTTAGAGCCTCTGGCTGGTAGGTAAGGGAGCCCCTGCGCGCCTGTTGAAACAGCATATTGGCCGGTTTGATGTCCCGGTGTACGAGGCCGGCTTCATGGATGGCAGCCACTCCCTCCGCAAGCGCATCAACCAGCGCCATGACATGCTGCGGGTCCGGTAGACGAGAGCCAAAACGGCGTTCAAGGCGTTGTTCGAGGGTGCCGCGATCCGCGAAATCCATCACAAAGTACGGGCGTCCGTCATTCAAGCGGCCCACATCGTGTACCGTAACGACATGCGGGGAGCGAATTCGCCGCAGCAGGCGCGCCTCCTCGAGAAATCTGAGTTGATTTTCGTCACTGGCTGCAAGCTCATGGCGCAGAATTTTGAGCGCCACAAAACACTCCAGATCTTCGTCCCACGCCCGCAGGACCACTGCGAAACCACCGGTTGCAATTTCATCGCGGATTTCAAAGCGTCCGACGTAGGAAGGCAACATCATGTTTGCAACTGTTGGCTATAGTTTATCCTTGACATCAACACAGTGATAGATTTTTACATCAAGGATGTTGTGATTGCGGTCAGCCGCGGAAACACAAAGGGTTACCGCGTCCCCGCGGACCGAAGTCGACGCGGCGCCCTGGGTGACATAGGTCGGATAGTCGTCATGCCGGTGCCACCGCCCTTGTTTGACGCCATAAAGCGGTTCGGCATTGCGGCCGACCTGCTCCACGGTGAAGTTCTCGCCCCACCAGACATGAAAGTGGTTTTTGGAATTATCGGGCGTAAAGTTGGAGTCAAAGGTAAGTTCCAATTCTGCGCCTGATCGTTTAACACCCATGATTTTGACCTCACAGCCGTCGACCGGACAGGCATTGGGCATTGCGGCTTCGAGCGTCCCGTGGGTCAGGCCGATTATCAACATACTCAGAATCATCGACCAAAACAGAACTGTGCTGCGTGTGCGTCTCAACGAATTTAACTTTTGGATATGGTTCATTTTACAATTCTCCTCCAATTTTATATAGATTTTAAGTGATAGTCAGCAGTACGATTAGAAAGGAAAAATGAGAATGTAAACAGTTGAAGACCGGTTTCCGACAAAGCCAGATCTATCTGAAATTTGATGAACCGATGCCGAGCGATGATGGCGATTTATTCAGCTGTATATATTGAACGAATAATTTTATATAGGTTCGATTCATTTTATTGTCAAGCAACGCCGGAAGGTTTGCAGGGAAACGTCGAAGTCAACTCTAACTGTTTAAAGGACGTGGTCCAGGGATGGTCTGGCGGCGTGCTCCGTGCGTACGAGTGCCGCCTCTGGCCAAAAAAACGGCCAGTCTGATCTGTAAAGAAACTAATGAACGTCCAACATCGAACGTCCAACGTCCAACGTCGAATAGATGAATTCTGTCATTTTAAAATGATTGAGCGAAG
>JASJCE010000306.1 GCA_030066155.1 Desulfobacterales bacterium
CAGACAGTTGCCCGGTCTGCGGACCGACACCCAATGGCCTACCGACTCGGCGAACTGGAGTTTTGTGGATAACCGTATAAAGGAATTCTATCGATTTTAATCGCGGTTGCCCCGCTAAAGGGCAGCGGGATGCCAGCACAAACCGCTCCCACACAAACTTAGAATGTAGTCTCATAAGAGATGTCAGAAACTATCCCAAATGGCAAAAGAAAAAACAGATGGCGATGGCTAACGAAAGAGGACGACCGGCAATGTTTTAACCTTATCGACGATAACAAGTTTGGGATTTGTATATTTGGTGATTGTAATTTATTTGTAATTTGTAATTTGTTATTTGAAAATTTCTAACAGCATCTCCCAGAATACGGACATATGAGATTTTATCTTTCAACAATATCCAATCAGATAGAAGCCAAATAACGCTTCGGGAGGTAAACATGTCCAGCGTCCTTCTAAAAAATATCGGAACAATTGTCAGCGGTGATATCAATACGCCAATTTTAGAAGGCAATGCCATTTTCGCGGAAGGGGGCACCATTCAAAAAGTGGGCGATGAATCTGAACTGAGCGCGTCATCTGCGGATGTAACGATTGACTGTTCCGGAACGACGGTCACGCCCGGATTGTTCGATTCCCACTGCCACGTGGTATTGGGGGATTACACTCCCCGCCAAAAGCAGACCGGTTTTCTTGAGAGTGAGGTGCATGGCGGCGTGACGACGTTTATTTCCGCCGGCGAAGTTCACCTTGCAGGTCGACCCAAAGATCCAGCCGGCACTAAGGCTCTGGCAATTGTGGCCGCCAAATCATTCGCCAACTTCAGGCCGGGCGGGGGCAAGGTAATCGGAGGTTCGGTTATTCTGGAAAAGGGCCTGACCAAAGCCGATTTTGAAGAAATGGCCCGCGAAGGTGTTCGCACCGTCGGCGAAATCGGGCTGGGATCGATTAAAAATCCAGAAGATGCCGTACCCATGGTTCAATGGGCCAAGGAATGCGGCATGACGGTCATGATGCACGCCGGCGGCACTTCCATCCCCGGCAGCAGCACGGTGACCGCCGAAATGGTCATCCGAACCGCACCCGATATCGTGTCGCATATCAACGGTGGGCCGACGGCGGTGGCATTGGATGAAGTCAAACAACTGATCACGGGCACTGATTTCGCGCTGGAAATGGTCCATTGCGGCAATCCGAAGATCATGGTGGAGGCGGCGAATCTGTGTGTCGAAAATAATGCGCTGCATCGCGTCATTATCGGCAACGATGCCCCGTCCGGAACCGGTGTGATTCCTTTAGGGGTGCTGCGGGTTATTGCTCATCTGGCGAGCCTTTCCGCAATTAAACCGGAAGAAGCACTGTGCATGGCCACTGGCAATACGGCCCGGGTCCACAAATTGGACCGGGGAAGAATTGCCGAGGGCCTGGAAGCTGATCTGGTGATCATGGATGCACCCATGGGTTCGGTCGGTGGAGATGCCCTTGCTGCCATCAAGGCCGGCGACGTCCCGGCGGTATCCATGGTGCTGGTGGACGGGGAAATTGTCGTCGCCAAGAGCCGCAATACCCCGCCGCCGGTACGACCGCCGGAAGTCAGATGACAGATAAACGAAAAAGTTATTTGTTATTAGTTATTGGTTATTGGTGATGGGTTTTAAAGATCAGAAGATAGAAGCAGTTGGAAGTGAACAAAGTGGAGTAATGGAGTATAGGAGTAATGGAGTGATGAACAAAAAAAGGATAAAATCCGACAAACTTTTCATCCAAATCCAATACTCCACCAAAACTCCGTTACTCCTGTGAGTTATTTGCTCAATAATCAATTTTTCTGAACATTTTCGGAAATGAACGATGAAAGTCAATACTGAAAACTGCATCGGTTGTGGGTTTTGCGCGCGGGATTGCCCGGTGGATGCGGTCTCACTGGTGAAGAAAAAAGCGGTTATCAATGATCACTGGTGCACACATTGCGGAGTATGCCTGCGGGTGTGCGAGTCGGAGGCAATTCTCGCCGGGGAAGATCGGCCGCGGGACTCGATCGAATGTGACGCCTGTCCGATCAAGTGCTGGATAAATGATGGCCAGGTCGGTGCCTGTCACCGCTACCGCAATGAAGACGGGCACCTGGTTCGTCTGACGCCGCTGCATTCATTTGAGGATGTATTGCAAACTGTCGGACCGGAACCCAGGGAGGTTATTCGCAGACCGGTAACGACCGCCATCGGCTCCGGTACGACCTATCCGGATTGCAAGCCTGCACCCCACATCGTCAGGGAAAACCGGCAGGGAGTCGATGTCGTGACGGTTGTCACCGAAGTCCCGCTAAGCTATAGCTCGATTATCGTCAAAGTCGATACCGATATTCCCCTTGGTAGGGAAGGCGACCGGATTTACGTCGGCAAGCGCGAAGTCGGTATGGTCGAAACCGAACAATATGGTTCGAAAATGTTGCATATCGGCGGGGTCAACCGCCTGACCGGCAAAAATGGATTCATTGTAGCCCGGACGGTGACAGAAATCGCCAATCGCAAACCGGTAAAGTTGAAAATCGAAAATGGTCCCCGGCTGGTGGTCCGGGTCGGTGGCCCGCCAGTTATCGACGGTGAAGCTGGCGCAAAAATGCGGGTCGGGTGCGGAAGTGCCACCATGGGATTGTTTGCGCCGTTGCTCGTCGAGGCCGCTGACGAGGTGATCATCCTGGATTCGCACATTACCGGCCAAATGAGCCGCCACGTTGCCGGTCAATATGCCCGTGCCAAACCCACCGGGATTTTGCTGAAGTTCGACGAGAGCACGCCTGGCCGCTATTTCGGTGATCATGGCGGCGGCTGGGGCGGGACTTCCATCATCGATCCCATTGATATCATCGGCTCGGTCGATGCGAAAATCGCCTGGAACGGCATGACCGTTTTGATTACGGAAACAACCGGCCAAAATGGGAAGCTGTACGAATGGGGCGCAGACCATCAATTCAAAGAGATCCCGATGTCCGATAAGGCCCGGCTTGCCCTGGAGGCCATATCCAACAGCTGTGAGCCTTCCAGGGTGTCAGCCATTTACATCGCCGGTGCCGGCGGGAGTGCCCGGGCCGGTGTGACTAAATTTCCCATTAAATTGACACGAGCCGTTCATGCGGCCAAAGCTCAATTGACGGTAGGCGGATCGCCGGGATATGTGCTTCCCGGCGGCGGCATTACATTTATGGTCGATGTAGAGCGGGTTAAAGAAGGCTCTTTCTACTGGACACCGACACCGGCGACCATCTGTCCACTGGAATACACCATGGAGCTGAAAGACTACGAAGAAATGGGCGGACATGTGGAAGCGATGAAGCCGTTTAAGGCGAGGAAACCGAGATAGGTTAGTGGGTTCCGGATTCAGAGGGATTGAAGTTATGGGTTATTCGTTATTTGTTATTAGATGAGGGGGAGGACAAAGGTTAAAGGAGAAAGGTTCTGAGTTCAGAGGTTCGGAGGTTCTGGGTTCTTAGGTAGGTTTGGGGCTACGCGCAACAGGCAGGGTTCAGAGGTTGAGTGATAGAGGCTATTTGTTATTAGTTAATTGATCTCGGTTAACGGAAAAAGACTGAGCGAAGCGAATCCACAACTTTAGGCATTTTAGCTCATTTTAGGCACTTTAGGCATTTCTCAATTAGATTGATTGCTATCGGTCGACACGGTGGCCGATCATACAGGCAATAAAATCTGTCGGAGCATTCATCGTTATGTCATACGAGCATCACATCGGTGTAATGGATGACGAATCGGTATTGGCCGAATGCGGTCCCATGCGATTGGTTATTCGGGCATGGCAGGCAGAGATGCCTCGACTTGATCTGGCCGGGCATGCAGCGAAGAAGTCCATTTCATTCCTGGAACGTATTGCCCGTCAAAGACCGCTGTTAAGTCGTTTCTGGCAGCAAATCGAAACGTTGCCGGAAGACGAGCTTGCACGGACCATGATCAACAGTGTAACGGCCATCGGTGATGAAGATCTGACGCCCATGGCCGCCGTCGCCGGAACGATTGCGGATGCCGTTGCCGACTGGCTATTTGAGCGGGGGACAACACGGGTAATTGTGGACAATGGCGGGGATATCGCTATCCGGCTGGCCAGGGGCCATACGGCTACAGTTGGAATTCGGCCACAAGTCGACAGCCCAGAGTTGTCCCACATAATTCAACTGAATGCCGGCCCCTCTGCTTGGGGCGTGACGACCAGCGGAATAGGAGGAAGAAGCCTTACCAGAGGCATTGCCTCGGCGGTGACGGTTCTGGCCGCTAATGCTTCGGTGGCAGATGCCGCTGCAACGGCGGTTGCCAATGCCTGCATTGAATCGGATGAAGGAATACTTCAGTTGCCCGCTGACGAAGTTGATCCCTATTCGGAACTCGGTCGCATGAAGGTTACTGCAGCAGTGGGAAAGCTGGGCGAAGCCACAATCCGGCAGGCTGTCGCCGCCGCTTGCCGGAAGGCCGATCGGTTATCCCGCAACGGGACGATTACCGGTGCTTTTATTGCCCGGGATAGCGTCGCGGTCAGCACCGAAGGATTGCGGCCATACCTGTTTGACATCAATAGGAGTTCAGCCCTGCCAGTGACCCACAAGCATTAGGGCAATAGATTTACCCAGAAGTGATTTCAATATCCCGAATTTGTCTTCCGGAAATGCGTATACGTAACTGAAACAAATGCTAAACGTGAAAGGAGGAGAAATGAGATCATTTAAAATTATGCTGGCCGTTCTCGTTGTTGTTTCAACAATCCTATCGGCATTTGCGACGATGACCCTGGCTGCCGACACGATCAAAGTCGGTGAGATCCAGACTTACAGCCGTCTGACCAGTTTTACATTTCCCTACCGCAACGGCTGGCAGCTGGCGCTGGAAGAAATAAACACTGCCGGCGGGGTGATGGGCAAACAAATTGAAGTCATCTCGCGGGACGATGCCGGCAAACCCGGCAATGCGGTAACGGTGGCTGAGGAGCTGATCAGAAAGGACAAGGTCGCCCTTTTGATGGGTACTTTTCTTTCCAACGTCGGCCTTGCCGTTACTGATTTTGCGAAACGCAATAAAGTTCTTTTTGTGGCCGCCGAGCCGCTGTCCGACGCCGTTACCTGGGCCAAAGGCAACCGTTACACCTTCAGGCTGCGCCCCTCCACCTACATGCAGGCCGCGATGCTGGCCGAAGAAGCGGCCAAAAATCCGGCCAAGCGCTGGGCAACGATTGCACCCAATTATGCCTACGGCAAGGATGCAGTTGCATCCTTCAAAAAGGTGTTGAAAGCCAAACGACCGGATATCGAATTTGTGGCCGAGCAGTGGCCGGCACTGTTCAAGATTAATGCCGGCGCTGAGATTCAGGCGCTGGCCGACGCCAGGCCCGAGGCCATCTACAACGTGACTTTTGCCAGTGACGTTGCCAAATTCGTGCGTGAAGGCAAGCTCAGAGGATTTTTCAAAGATAAATTGATCGTCAGTCTATTGACCGGTGAACCCGAATATCTTGATCCCTTGAAAGGTGAAGCACCGGAGGGCTGGCTGGTTACCGGTTACCCCTGGTACGATATCAAAACACCGGCACATCAGAAGTTCGTAGCAGCCTATCAAAAGAAGTTCAACGATTACCCGCGCACTGGTTCGATCGTGGGTTACAACGCCATGATGACCGTCTATCACATGCTTAAAAGGGCCGGAACCACTGATACCGAAAAAATGGTTGAAGCCATGAAAGGATTGAGCTTTGATTCGATTGTCGGCCCCATCACATACCGCGCAATCGATCATCAATCTACCATGGGTGCGTATGTCGGACTGACCGCACTGAGAGAAGGCAAAGGGGTGATGGTCAACTGGAAATATGCGGATGGCAAAGATTATCTGCCAAGCGATGCCGAGATCATGAAAATGAGACCGAAGAAATAGTTCTTCGCGGAAGTTCGAATGGTATAACGACAAGAAAGTCTAAAATTGATGTTGTCCGCCATTATGCATGGAGGGAGTATTGGAGTACGGGAGTAATGGAGAGATGGATTGAATTAATTGCGGATATCGGATTTCGGATTGTAAAATTCGGATTTAATTGATTGTAAATAATGGCGTCCGTATTCGAAGAATCACCAAATCTGAAATCCCAAATCCCAAATTGATACTATCCACCACTCCACTACTCCACCACTCCATTACTCCGGCCGCATCTGCTATAGACTTGCTCCAAATCTGCTTGATGCTCAGATAACGCCAAACTATATTGGGATACTGCCTTGGGCTTCTACATCGTTCAATTTCTCACGGGTTTATCACATGCCTCCGGTTTATTTCTGGTTGCCTGCGGATTGTCCCTTATCTTCGGTGTATCGCGAATCGTCAATCTGGCCCACGGTTCATTCTATATGGTGGGAGCCTATGTGGCCTACGTTTTAATCTCCTATTTTCCGACCGGTGTATTCTCATTCTGGACGGGTATTATTCTGTCAGCCATGGCAGTGGGGTTGATCGGTTTCATTTTGGAAGTGCTGCTGCTCAGGCGATTGTATCAGGCCCCCGAACTTTTTATCCTATTTGCAACCTTCGGCGTTGTCCTGATTATCCAGGATTTGTCCCGCTTGCTATTCGGAGCTGAGGATATCCTGGGTCCGTTGTCACCCGGCATGGACGGCAGCATCGATATCCTCGGCGCCTATCTGCCGGAATACGACATCGCCCTGATTCTGATTGCACCTTTGATTCTGATCGGATTGTGGCTGTTGCTGCATCGAACCCGCTGGGGTGTTCTGGTGCGGGCCGCCACGGATGACCGGGAAATGTCGGATGCGCTCGGCGTAAATCAGGCCTGGTTATTTTCCAGCGTTTTTTTTCTGGGCTCCTGCCTGGCCGGATTGGGGGGTGCGGTTCAACTGCCAAAGGGTGGCGCCAATCTCTTGATGGATCTGAACGTCATTGCCTCGGCGTTCGTCGTGGTTGTGGTCGGCGGTATGGGCAGCATCCCCGGGGCTTATCTGGCGGCGGTGATTATCGGCGAACTCAGTTCCTTCGGCGTACTGGTTTTTCCCGAAAGTACACTGGTCCTGATGTTTCTGGTAATGGCGATCGTTCTGGTGATTCGGCCCCATGGGCTTCTCGGTAAAGCTGAGGCCCATGAGCACACGCCTTCCGGGGTGGCTGAATCATTGCTGCGCCCGGCTTCCTTTCGGTTAAAACTTCTCGGCCTGGTCCTCCTGGTTTTAATTCTGCTGATGCCCGTTCTGGTGGGCAGCTTTCAACTGGTTTTGCTGACTGAAATCGCGATTTTTGCCCTGGCTGCCATGAGTGTGTATTTCCTGTTCGGACCGGGCGGAATGGTATCTTTCGGTCATGCCGCGTTTTTCGGGGGCGGCGCATATGCAGCCGCCTTGATGGTCCATTATGCCCAAACCCCCATGGAGCTGGCATTGCTTCTGGCGCCGCTGCTGACCGGACTGCTGGCTGTCATCATCGGATGGTTCTGTGTCCGGTTATCCGGTGTTTATTTTGCCATGTTGACCCTTGCCTTCGCCCAGATATGCTGGTCAATTGTGTTTCAATGGGGTGAATTTACGGGAGGTGATGATGGTATATTGAGCATCTGGCCGTCTCAGTGGGCTGATGACAAAATTGTCTTCTACTATCTGACCATGGTGCTGTGCGTTGGCGGAATACTCGTTCTGCGATACTTAATTTTCACGCCTTTTGGCTACACACTGCGTGCCTGCCGCGATTCCGCCCTGCGGGTGGATTCCATTGGAATCAATCTGCGCCGGCACCAGTGGCTGGCTTTTATTATCGCCGGCGCGTTTACCGGATTGGCCGGCGGAATCTACGTGTTTTCGAAAGGCAGTGTGTTTCCGGATGAGATGGCCATTCCACGGTCATTTGATTTTCTGTATATGGTTCTGCTGGGAGGCGTCGAGACCCTGTTCGGACCGGTGGTCGGATCCGCCGCATTTACCTGGCTGCATGATAAAATCGCAAGAATCGATTTCTGGCAGCTCATATTGGGATTGATTTTTATTTTCCTTGTCGTCGCTTTTCCCCAGGGCATAGCCGGCTCGATCTACGGCCGGTTCGGGAAGTATTTCGAATGACGAATTTCGATTGTCGAATGTCGAATTAAGGCATTCTATCAAATTAAAAAAGGATACAAAACTTATTCCGAATTATATAATCGACGGAGCGACAGCGACTCCGAAATTTTAGGCATTTTAGCGCATTTTAGGCATTTTCGCGGTTCATCCAGATAAGTTATATAATCTGAGATTGTATTAAATCCTTTTAAATGAGGTACCAGGATCACCATGGCCAAAGTGCTTGAAGTACAAAAGCTTTGCAAATCGTTCGGCGGTGTTGAGGCTGTCAAAAACCTGAGCTTTGGTCTGGTTGAGGGGCAACTGCTGGCGATGATTGGTCCGAACGGGGCCGGTAAATCGACCTGCTTCAACCTGATTAACGGTCAGTTGAAGCCGGATTACGGCGGTGTCGTCGTAATGGGTCACAAGATTAACGGTTATCAGCCCCGACAGGTCTGGAGTTTGGGTGTAGGGCGCACTTTTCAAATTACATCAACCTTTGCTTCAATGACGGTGCTGGAAAATATAAAATTAGCTCTCCTGTCATTCCATCGGCGGACCAAATCTCTATTCGCCAGAGTCCGCAATTTGTACAGCGACGAGTCCATGGAATTGCTCAAACTGGTCGGGATTGAAGACCAGCATGACCGGGCTTGCGGCGTCTTGGCTTATGG
>JASJCE010000307.1 GCA_030066155.1 Desulfobacterales bacterium
CCCGGGAAACACCTATGTTTATTTGTAACATCGGTCGTCTAAAGTTGTCAAATAGGTTTGATGACGGACGACAGATGACAGAGAGCAGATGACAGAGATCAGACGACGGACGACAGATGACAGATCACAAATGGCAGAGGACAGGCAACGACCAATGTTGAATGAGGAAAAGCGAACCGCAGAATATCGAATACCGAATATCGAATGTCGAAGGGTGGAATCGCTTCGCTCTGTCGAATCTAATAAAGGAATGATTAGAATTTTTTCCTGGTCTTCTTGGCTGTTCTTATGCTGGAGACAAATATAGATATTAGCTCATTGTTCTCTTTTATTAATGAATCGAGTTTAGAGGTCGGTTTTATCAATTTGGTTCTGACTATCATTAGTAGCCATACCCGTGTTTCACGGAGTTCCTTGAGACAGACTTTCATTTTGTGAATGAAATCCGCCCGGGACTCGGCGCTCTGAGCTTCACCATAATTGGGTGCAGGAGAGGTACCACACCGAATTAGCTGTCCGGCAATGTGGTTTGCAACTTTTGTTTTCGGCAATGACTCGGCAGTTCGTATAATACGAACCGCGAAGTCGATCAATCGTTCCTCAAGATCAAAAATTTGGTCTTTTTTGCCCTCGATCATTATTATTCCTTTTCAAACATTTAATCCTAAAATCGATAGAATACCTTCCTTCGACATTCGATATTCGATATTCTGCGGTTCGATATTTTTTTAAAGGGTGGCTTCAATAACGGTGGCTTCGTCGGGCATGTCGCAGGTGTTGACGGATTCGCCGAAAAGGGGTTCCCATTGGGGGAGGTACATATTATTCAGCACAACGTTAAACATAAAGGTCAAAATATCATAAACCGTTACGCTGGCTTCGGGTTTGGAAAGGAGTTTGACCATGTAGATATGCTGCCCGAACAATGCTTTTAAATCGGCGAGCCGGTGCAGGAAGGTGATGGCCTCATTTCTCAAACCATCGGCGTTTGGAGAGCCGGCGGATTTATTTTCCAGATCGGCCTTGAACTGACAGGTTTTGGCGTAAGACGAGTTCATCAACTGCTCGCGGATCTGCTGTTTTTCAAATATGGTCTGGGATTCGACACATTCTTTGATTGCCAGGGCCAGGGATTTGCGCTCTTTGCCGATCACTTTGCCGAACATGTACTTTACCGTCTCCGGCAAGATCACCTCGATGTTACGCAAAGAGGCTTCTTTTTCCCCCATTTTTACCTGAAATTCGACAACGGCGCTATGCCAAAACATTCGACTGGCCTCTTCGAAGATGTCGCTTTCATAATTTTCAAGTCGATTGGCGCTGATCATCATGTTCCGCATTTCTCCGAACAGCTTGGCGGTCTGCTCAAACAGGAGGTCTCCGGTGGCAACCTTATAGACCATGACCAGGGTTGCATGCCAATCCTGAAGATGCAGAATTTTGCCGAGGTTGCCGAATTTTAGCGACAGCACCTCATTTCGGATAAAATGTGACGGGGTTGCATAAAACGGCGTTCCCCCCAGCAGGGGCTGTTTGGTCTCGGTGTATTTCGACTTCTCGAAATCCACGGCTGTTTCGACATCGATAATCCCAAGGGAGAACTCCTGATCGGATCTCAGGAAGAGGGGATACCGCGCCGGATCACCTGCTACAAAAAGATTGTCCGGTTTAAGGTCGCGCATGGACACCCGTTTGGTTCTGAACCAGGCCAGAATATCGAGCAGATTAATTGAAATGGCGGCCATTTGGGCACGGTTCCGCTCAAAGGAGGACAGGAAGACGTAATTTTTAATGGTTTTGCGGTAAACCTCGATTGCAATCGAATTCTCCTGCATGGTTTTCTTCAGCAGCAGATTCAACTGCTGAATAAATCCGGGCGGATATTTGCCGTTTTCCGCCGATATCTCTTCTTCAGCCAATGCTGAATAAAACCAGGATTGAAAATGATATATGGGGATATTGGTATCGATGCCGGCCTGTGCAACCAATTTGCGAACAGCGGCTTCCATCCGGTTGTAGATTTCCCTTACTTCGAGAATTGCGTCATCATCGACGCCATACCGCCCTTTAAACTTTGCCGGTTCAAAGATAAGTGCAGCATTTTCATCGATTTCTCTGAAAACGAGATTTTTTATATTATGCAGTTCGTCAAGGATATGGCCCAGAAAATAGTACTGGGAGAGGTCCATGAAGTAGACGAAGGTGCTGTTGATCTTCAGGTATTCCTGATACTCTGTCGTCCTGCGCACCCAGTTAATATATTTGTCCTCCAGCCGGTCGGCCGGGATATCATCGCTGTACGGGAAATTGTGAATCTGACCCAGAATCACCGACACCCGAGGGACAATGCATTCTTTGGGAATCAGCTTGTTGACAATGGCGACCTCTTTTTTGATACTTTCGATATAATTCTCGAAATCAGTCACCGGTCGGGCCGGTACCTTGACCACCATGTGAACATCGTAGATCACATAGTAGCATTTGCTCTTGCTCCCGGCTTCTTCTCCCAGGGGCCCGATGGTCATACGTCGTTTGGCCCAATCCGACATATGCTTGACCCGCAATTCATAAATGTGATTGGGACCGGATGATTTGGACCTCAGCGGCACAAAATCGGCCTTGGCGTCCGGGTCGGCACCGATCTGACATTTAAATAGATCCAGGAAGTAGCGCACAACATCCAGCTGTGTTGGAAGCTCATCCTTTTTCTCCGATTCGGCTGCCCTGGTATCCTGTCTTTTGGGCTCTTTCGCAGTCTTTTTTACCTTGCGCCGGCCCATGTACCAGAACAGAAATACTAAAAGCGACGGTGGCACGGCCAGGGCCGGAAGCCAGCGGGAGTCGAGAGAGATGTTATGAGAGCTTAGATACCGATCCACATCGGTCTCAAATTGATGCCACCGGCTGGTTGCCTGATTTTTGAGGTCCAGGAACAGATGTTTGAGATTGCGCTTGGCGTAGTAATTTATCTCATCCTGCTCAATAACCGAATCCTCGTATAAAATGGTCCCGTCATTTAACAACACGACATCCGTGTCATTCACGGTCTGGATGACACCGTCGTTGAAAACAATCACGTGTTTGTCGGTCAGATACACGTACAAAGCGGCACCGACGACCGTTAATACGCCCAGCAATATGACCGTTTGGAAAAATTTACGCATATAATCTAGCATCCGTCATCACTACATCCTGTAACGATTCCCCTCTGGGTCCAGCTTTTTTCCGGACACGTTGCTTCAAGCTTCAATGGATTGGCCGAATAATACCGGATAATAATAGATCGGAATTTATTACAGGAACTTTAGGCTAAAATACCAAATCACTTCATAATATTCCGGCTGTCGTTGACCGCTCCTGAACATTAATTTATAATTGATCCCCTCTGGAAAAATAGTATCCAAAGGCAAACAATTTAAACCCGTCAGGGGTGAATTCAAAACATGGCCCTCTGGGGCTGGATATTTACTCATGTGGCAAATTCTATTGATCATACTGGCGTTGCTTTATCTGCTGAACCCATATGATTTCCTGCCCGATCTGCTGATTGGCTGGGGGTGGCTCGACGATATTATAATTCTCGCATTTTTGCTGCATTTCTTGAATAAACGTCGAAAAAATCGGGCCGCCGCACAACGGCAGCACGATAACCGCCAAGATGCCGATTCAAGCAGGGGAGAATACAGCGGCAGTAAACGGTCCCGCTCCCAGGCCTATGCTGAAAACAAAGCGCCCCGTGACCCGCACCAGATTCTCGGTGTCGAAAAAGATGCGTCACAGGAAACCATCAAACAGGCGTACCGGGAACTTGCCGGCAAATATCACCCCGACAAAGTGGAATATCTGGGTGATGAGTTCAAAGTGCTGGCCGAAAAGCGGTTCAAAGAAATCCAGAAAGCCTATGAGGAACTGAAGCGGGACTAAATAGCGAATATCGAATGTCGAATACTGAATGTCGAATATCGAATGCAAGAAATCTGTCAATTTTATCACGACGTTCGATTTGGGTTTTTTCAGTGTAAAAGGGACAATCTGCTCTATCTGATTTTCAATCTTTCGAGAAAATGGAAAATCATCGGATGAACTATCGATTCCTGGCAGATCGAACTCTGGGTAAACTTGCCAAATGGCTGCGGATTCTGGGATTTGACACGATATTCGAGCCCGATGTCAGGCCTAAATCGGATCTCAACCGGCTCCTGCAAGAGCGGGTACTGCTGACGCGAATAGTTAAAAACGCCGGCCGTTCCGATGTCAAACGGGTTGTGTTTATCGATGTCAATGATGTATATGGACAGCTTCAGCAGGTCGTCGACGAATTGGCAATCACGCGCCAGGACATTCGAATCTTTTCCATTTGCACAACCTGCAATTCAGCCCTGTATGAAATTGACAAACAATCGCTTTTCGGTCTGGTTCCCGATTATATCTGGGAAACCCATCATCAATTTCACCGGTGCCGGCAATGTGAACGGATCTACTGGGCCGGAAGCCATGCGGAAAGGTGCAAGAAGATCATAGAGCAGCTTTTTGATGAAAGTAAATAAGGGACCGAAAGCCATCTTCAGAATCAATGAACACTGTTACTAAAGCCATTGCCCTCGAGGGCCGCCTCAGGGACTGCAAAAACGTCCTCACCTTGGGCGTCCGCCCGAATTTTTCGGATTACAGCCGAGAAGAAGCGGCGTTGATTCGAAAGGCGAAAAAAATCTATTATCCATCGGCCTTTTATGCTGATCTATTCGATGCAATGGGTAAGGTGACATTTCCCGCATACCATACATATAAATGTGTGCAGGATAAGATCAAACAGACCGCTATGTTCCAGCTGCTCGACATACCTCACCCCCGCACACGTGTATTTTACGGCCGGCGCCAGAAAGAAAAGATTACCCGCTATTTTCCGTTGCCGTGCGTTGCCAAAATCCCCAGGGGATCGGCCATGGGATACGGTGTTTTTCTGATTCGAACAGCAAATGAGCTGAAGAAATATCTTGAGGTTACCGATGCAGCATACATACAGGAATATCTGCCGTCGAACCGTGATATACGGGTTGTCGTGATTGGCCGGAAAATTGTGCATGCTTACTGGCGCATTGCCCCTGAACATGATTTTCGCAGCAACCTTTCAATCGGCGGAAAAGTCGAACTGGAGAGTGTTCCGCAGGAGGCTCTCGAACTTGCGCTGCACACGGCCCGTGCCTGCCGGTGGGATGATGTCGGCATCGATATCTGCCACCACAACGGCAATTATTTTGTACTCGAAGCCAATATGAAATACGGTAGAGAGGGATTCCGGCAGGCCGGGCTCAATTATACTGAATTAATGGAATCCATGATCGCTAATGAAGAAATTTGATAAAGCCCAGTCGTTGGTAAGCCTCAGGGATTTGCTGGACCTGCAGGAAATTCATACGCTGAATTCCCGTGCGACGCCCAATTCCCGGGGAATCCGGCGCAAAACGGATCAACCCTATGATGCGAGTTACCGGCAGGCCTTTTCGGTCGACGTCGATCGAATCCTGCACTCTCTGGCATATGCCCGCTATATCGACAAAACCCAGGTGTTTTACCTTGTCAGAAACGATCACATCACCCATCGGGTGCTTCATGTTCAGCTGGTATCCAAAATTGCCAGGACGATCGGACGCTTTTTGGGACTCAACGAAGACCTGATCGAGGGTATTGCGCTGGGGCATGACATCGGCCACGCACCTTTTGGACATGATGGTGAGCGGTTCCTGAATGAGATCTGCCTGAAGCACGGCATCGGTCACTTCCATCATAACCTGCAAAGCGTGCAGTTCCTGGAAAGAGTTGAACGCAAGGGCAAGGGATGGAACCTGTGCCTTCAGACCCTGGACGGAATCCTGTGTCACGACGGCGAACTGCATAGCGATCGATTGCTGCCGGATAGCGGAAAAAACTTTGCTCAACTGGACAAACAAATAGCCGCCAAAAAATCGGATCCGGAAACGGTGCTCATCCCGATGACCCTCGAGGGCTGCCTGGTGCGAATGGCGGATACGGTGAGCTACATTGGACGAGATATCGAAGACGCCATCCGTCTGGGATTGATACAGCGATCGGACTTACCGCGAGATGCGGTGGATGTGCTTGGCGATACAAACGGCACTATCGTCTATAATCTCGTGACGGATATTATTCTCAACAGCCACCGGCAGCCTTATATTGCTTTCAGTCCCGAGGTTTCCGAAGCCGTAATCCGGCTAAAGGACTTCAATATGAAATACATCTATCTCAACCCTAAAATCAAACAGCATACCCCAAAAATTAAAACGTTGTTTGAGCAGCTCTTTGATCGATTTCTGGAGGATCTCAGCGATCAACGGGTGTCTTCCCTTATCTTTCGCCAGTTTCTAAAGGATATGACTCCGGATTATATGCAGCAGCATACGCCCGCCGAAGTTGTGCGGGATTTCATCGCCGGGATGACCGATCAGTACTTTCTGGAGCAATGCCCGGCGGAGATGCGGCCTACTGTTGAAGTTGTTTGAATGAAGGAGACTGAAAGTGGAGGAAAACCGTATTTCATAATTGACTCTTATATGAAATCCCAAAATACAAGCACCAAATTTCAAATAAATTCCAATGATCGAATTTTCAAATTCCAAACCGGTCGGTAAAATGTCAAGATTTTGAGAAGTGTATCAGGAACGAACATACCGCAACCTGGTCAACCCCGGGGATTTGGTTTCCTTTCAGGTCGTGGTTCAGGAAACCGATCTTCAGGTGCATGCCGATCAACGGATGGGGGACGAGGCCCGGGACCTGATACTCGAACACCGCGGGTATGTCGAGGCCTATATCCACAGCTACCCGGAATTCCGAACCACCTGCAGACCGTGGCCGTCGACTGGACCGGTGCCGAGAATTGTTGCGGACATGATCGAGGCCGCCGCGCAGGCCGAGGTCGGCCCCATGGCGGCCGTTGCCGGTGCGATTGCCGACCACGTCGGCCGAGGGCTTCTGAAGCACACGCGCCAGGTGATCGTCGAAAACGGCGGCGATATTTTTATGCAAACCCACCTACCGGTGACGGTCGGAATTTACGCCGGCGGATCTCCACTGAGCATGCAGATCGGCATCCGCCTTGGCGGTGATCAAAAGCCCATAGCAGCCTGCACATCTTCGGGAACCATTGGGCACTCGTTGAGTCTGGGTAAAGCCGATGCAGTTTGTACGGTTGCCGAATCCGGCGCTCTGGCGGATGCCGCGGCAACATCAATCGCCAATCGTGTTACTTCTGCGGCCGACATCAACTCTGCGCTAGACATCGGAAGACGGATCGCCGGTATTCTCGGTATCGTCATCGTCGTCGGTGACAAACTGGGCGTCTGGGGGCAATTGGAGATGGTTTCCCTGACGAAACCGGCCCTGTAAATGAGCGAATCTCAGCTCTTGGTTCTTTTGGTATATTCAAAGCCACAACCGATCTTCATGGCATGGCGGCTTAACCACCTCATGCTGCACATTTTTCAGGCGTCTTTTGCCGAAATAAGGGCTTTCCTTAAATGGCAGAGTTTTGCTTTGAACACGGCAATCGGAGATGAACTTAGACTTGTGAATCGATTCAGTTTTTGCGGGAAAAAAGGGTTGAGTTTTCGAATTAAACAGCGTAAGTTGGGTGGCCAACGGAATAGGGAAAGGCCGCTGAAATATGAAGACGATGTGGGCACCGTGGCGTATGGAATATATCCTGGGAGAAAAACCGGATAGTTGCGTATTCTGTGACGCCCTGGAGCCTGATGCCGAACTGACGCTCTTTAAGGGCAATGACACCATGGTGATGATGAATAAGTTTCCCTACATTAACGGCCACCTGCTGGTCGCACCGATCCGGCATATATCTGCACTGGACCAGCTTAACCGCTACGAAATGGGTCAACTCCTGGCGACAGTTGATAAATCGATCGGCATATTGAAGCTGGTCATGCAACCGGATGGGTTCAATGTCGGTTTGAATCTGGGAAAGGTTGCCGGGGCCGGCGTGGAAGAACATCTGCATTTTCACATCGTACCCAGGTGGTATGGCGATACGAATGCGCTGACGGTGTTTGCAGATGTCAGGGTCATCCCCGAACACATTATCGCGACGTATGAAAATTTAAAGCCGCAATTCGAGAATTTGAATCTAAATTCCAAAAACTAATGGAGAATTCTATGAAAAAAGCTACACTGATTATCTGGGTGATTATTTTCGGATTCATTGCACTGGTAATTTTTCAAAATCAGCCCTTTTTTCTGGCCAAGGAATCGTTCAAGATCAACCTCGGTATTGTTGAAGAATATTTGTCGCCGGCGATTCCAAATGCGGTTCTCATACTAATTTTCTTTTTCTCCGGCCTGTTGATTTCGTATCTGTTTGGGTTTTCGTCCCGCTTCAAGGCCAAACGCACGATCAAACGACTGAATTCCAGCATTACAACCCACACCAATGAAATAGCCCAGTTAAAAGGTGAAATTGACAAATTAAAGCGCATCGAAGAGCCCGTTGACAGCCACGCGGACACCATCAAACTGGATATGAACACCACCCAGCAGATTCCCGCTGAAGTCACGGCCGATAGGGATGCCGAAAATAAGAAGGCCGACCAGGAACCCGATAAAACCTTAAAATTCGGCGCTACCGACGAAACCGGCAATCCCGCGCCGGATGACAAAGAAAAATCCGACGAAAAAAAAGAATAAGCGGCAGCAATGCGGGTATCTGAATTAAGCC
>JASJCE010000308.1 GCA_030066155.1 Desulfobacterales bacterium
TAAGCAAATTATTCTGGAGGATAAGCCATGAGTAAAAAGGTGCTTGTTGTGGATGATGATCCTGATGTTGTCACATTTAATGTAACAATAGTAGAGGAACTCGGTTACACGCCTTTAGTTGCCAAAAACGGAGAAGAAGGTCTCAAGATAGTTAAAGAAGAGAAGCCGGATCTGGTCATCCTCGATGTTCTCATGCCAAGACAGAGCGGTGTGAGGCTGTATCGTGAATTAAAAACCGATGAATCGCTGGGTCAGATACCCGTTATTATGCTTTCCGCCATTGCCGAGAAAACATTCCTGCGCTCTCAGAAGGCCTTAACCGAATTCGGCGAGGACAAGATACCTGAGCCCGAAATTTATTTAGAAAAGCCCATTGAACCTGAGGAACTGGGCAAGATAATCAAAGATACCCTTGGTTGATTTTCCATTCACAATAGACCCTGTGTAAAACGAGAATTATGAAAATTAAGAAACTTTTGTTTGTAACCAAGTTCGAAGAATTATGGTTTGATGCCCTGGAATCTTTAATGGAGCTGAGAAAAGCTGATCTTGAGCACGTGGTGTTGCTAAATGTAATCGAAAGAGATAAAGTTGCCATGCGAAGGGGCACCGGATACCAGAAAACCGAAGAGATCAAACTGAGGGAGAAAGCCAATATACGTTTTATAGATTGGGCCGAGCATCTCTTTGAACAGGGTATGGAAGTCGGAGCTTATATTTCCGTTGGCAGCCTTGTAAAACAAGTGAATCAGGCAGCAACCAAGGAAGAGGCCGACCTTATCGTTATCGGACGTCCGAAAAAAGGCAGGTTGGAACAGCTCTATTCGGGTTCCGACATAACGGAGATCATTCGGCGATCGATGACGCCTGTGCTGGTATATAAATATTTATCGACCGAAAGCCAGAGCCCAGAGCAGCCGTCTGCCAGGCCTCTTTTGGCAACCGACTGGTCGCAAGCCAGCCGCAGGGCGATTGAGTACTTGAAAAATCTGAAGAAAATTGTCGAGGAAGTCCATGTTATCCATGTGGCGGACGAAAAGAGTTTAAAGGGGGATTCCGCCATGATGGTTCAGAAAACCCGCAAAGAAGCCAGAGGTAAGCTTGAAGATATCTGTGATATCCTGGAAGCTGAAGGCATTCAAGCAAGACCCCATGTTTATATAGGCAGTGCAGCTACAGAAATCGAAAAGGCAGCCCAGGAATGTCAGGCAACCATGATTATTGCCGGAACATCGGGGAAAGGATCGTGGAAAGAAAGATGGATTGGCGGCACATCCAAAATATTGGCTGAAAAATCTGTCTTTCCCACTTTGCTAATACCTCCTGAATAGAGTATTCCGGTCGCATCGAGGTTTTGTTTGACATCCTGTTATCTTCTCTGGCTACCTTGCAAACATAAAGGCTGCTAATTGGGCAGTCATACCGTAAAGAATTCTGGCCCGGTTCACAACCCATAGGGTTTTTCGCCCGGAGGGAGGGGCCGGGTTTTCAATGTAAAAATTAATTCTGTATTTTTCATCACCATAAACATGAAAACATGCTATTGAACACAATCGATCTCAGCGAATTCTGTGACTGTAGAAGGAGGAGTTGATGGCGGTAATTACGATATCCAAACAACCTGGTGCAGGCGGAGAAGCACTCGGCAATATGATCGCCGACAAATTAGGTTACACGTATGCCGATCGGGACGTCATCCAGATGATTGCGAAGGCAGCCAATGTATCGCCTGAATGGGTAGAGACCTTTGAAAATGAAGCCGGGACCAAATTGTCACGCTTTATTGAAATGATGGTTTCACAACGCTGGATGGATCGTGTCCTGGCGGATGAACGCGGCTATCTTGATGAAAAAATCTACCTTGATTATCTGGTGTTAATGATCGCCAAGCTGGCCGATGAGGGCGATGTTGTCATTGCGGGCAGGGGAAGCCAGTATATTCTGGATGACCATCCCGACGCTTTCCATATTCTGCTCATCAATTCCGAGGAAAATCGAATCCAATTCGTGATGTCACACTATAATCTTTCAAGGAAAAAGGCCCTGCAGTACATCCAAAATGAAGAAAAGCGGCGAACAAATCTGTATAAGCGGATAGGCAAAACTGATTACGAAAATCCATCGCTTTATGATCTGGTACTGAATATGAGCAAGTATGATTTGGAATCTGCCTTGCAAGCCATCTGCGATCTCATCCCTCATTGACAATCAAATTTCGGCAGACAGGCAGTTTCAATAAATTTGGTCTGCAATCCTAAAAATGAAGGATTTATTACAAAAATCAAACTTTGCCATCGTTGGCGCCGGAAAAAGAGGCAAAAGGTTTATCGAGTTATTTTTGAGACCGGGCTTACGCGAATTAAATATTCGAATCGTAGGCGTCGCCGACACCAATCCCGCAGCCGAAGGGATGGTTTTGGCCAAAGAAAAGGGGGTCTATGCCACTGCCGATTTCAGAGATCTTTATCAGCTCCAAGATCTGAATTACATCATCGAGTTGACCGGGGACCTCCAAGTTGCGGGATTTATCGATGCGAGCAAACCCGAACACATTCGACTGATTAACCATCAGGAGGCCGAATTTCTATTAGAGTTTCTCCAGATCGAGGAAATAACCCGCAACCACACACGCCATCTGGCGGATTTTAAGGGTGAGCCCCAGGAAGTCAGAAATCTTTTTACTAACTATTCTCAAAGAATGAAAGAATTTCTGATACGGCGAAGGGAGAATTTGAAAAACCTCGAAGAGGAACTTTCGGCCCATGAGAGGATTCTTGTACAGATTGTCGATGGTACCACCATTCCCACCTTTGTCATCAATAAGGACCATATTGTCACACACTGGAACCGGGCATGTGAAAAACTGACCGGCTACACATCGCAGGAGATTGTTGGCACCGACAAACATTGGCTTCCCTTCAGATCTGAAAAAAGACCGATAATGGCCGATGTCATCGTCGATGAAATGAAAGAAGAGGAGATCGAACGATATTACGGTGACAAATGGAATAAATCCAATCTAATTGAAGGGGCTTATGAGGCTGAGGAGTTTTTCCCCCACCTTGGAGATGAGGGCAAATGGCTTTTTTTTACTGCCGCGCCCCTTAAAACCCCTGACGGCCTGATTGTCGGCGCCATTGAAAGTCTGTGGGATCGAACAGAACGGGTACAAACTCAGAAACAGCTCGAAAAATATAACCAAGAGCTCGCCGAGCGCACCAAAAAACTGGTAGCCAGTGAGCGCATCACGACCCAGATTATCCAGGGAAGTACCATACCCACTTTTGTAATCGACGAAAATCATATCATTACCCATTGGAATCGAGCGCTGGAGAAGCTCACAGGCTATCCGGCCGCCTCAATGCGGGGGACCAAAAAACAATGGGAGCCATTCTGGGAAAATGAAAGACCCTCTATGGCCGATGTCATTTTGGATCAATTGCCTGAAGACAAGATTCAGCATCTCTATGGAACCAAATGGCAAAAATCTACTCTCATCAGAGACGGTTATGAAGCCGAGGTCTTCTTCCCCAAACTTGGGAAAAACGGAAAATGGTGCTATTTCACAGCGGCTCCGATTAAATCACCCGAAGGGAAGATGATCGGCGCTATCGAAACATTTTGGGATACAACCGAGCGGCGGGCGGACCGGGAAAAACTGAAAGAATATGCCGATAATCTCGAAGTTATGGTTAAAAAGGCCACCGAGGAGGTTGAAAGAAGATCCGAATTTCAAAGAAAACTGATTACATCATCCAATGACGGCATTATTGCCACCGATCAACAGGGAGATGTTGTGATTTACAACAAAGGGGCCGAGCGAATTTTTGGCTTTTCGGAAAATGAAGTCATCGGGAAACTAAAATTTGATAAGCTCTTCCCTGAAAGCGTGGCTTCTGGAGTTCGAGCGGGTTTGAAACTCAGCAATGGTGTCGATTTGTCGAAATGGAAAGAGGTCTCCGTCGAAGACAAACATGGCGAGATCGTTCCAACACGATTTTCAGGATCTATCCTGTATCACGAGGAGGACGTTATCGGCAGTGTCTGCTTTTTCGGGGATTTACGGGAAATCAAACGATTGCAGAATGAATTGGTCCAGTCAGAAAGATTGGCCGCCATCGGCCAAACCGTAGCAGGCTTGTCCCATTATGTTAAGAATATCTTATACGGCTTGAAGGGGGGCGCCTATGTCCTCAATAAGGCCTTGGGTAGGCAGGATAACGAAAAAATGAAAAGCGGATGGGAAATGATTGAACGCAATATCGGTCGAATTTCGGTCCTTGTTATGGATCTGCTTACCTATACCAAAGAGCGTGAACCAGAACCGAAAAATTGCTTTCCCAACCAAATAGTCGAAGAGGTGTGCAAACTCATGACTGCCAAGGCCGGCGAACACGATATCGAAATCACGACCGTACTTGATCCCTTGCTGGACGATGTTTATATGGATCCCCAGGCGATTCACCATCCCACACTGAACCTCATTACCAATGCCTTGGATGCGTGCATTTTTGATCCGGATGTAAAAGAAAAGTGGTGGATTAAAGTAAGCACTGTTCGGGAGGAAGGTCATCGGATGAAGCTAGAAGTATCCGATAACGGAAGCGGCATGACCCAAGAAACAGCAGATCAGATTTTCTCTTCTTTTTTTAGTACAAAGGGACAAAGCGGCACCGGCCTCGGATTGCTGGTGACGGAAAAAATCGTAAAAGAAAATGGCGGAACCATTGCCGTAAACTCTAAACTGGGCAAAGGAACAACATTTACGATTTATCTACCCTTTGAAGAGATAAAAGATCAGCCCCGGGTATAATAGAAAGCAAAAGGGTCACCTACACATTTCACACTTATTGAGGTAGGAATAGCATAATACTTTTGTCAGAACAGGCATATTCAATTTTTTAAGATGAAGATATCTCGGTGGGGCAAGTAGGCTGTTTATTCTGGCAGGATGCCGGTCAGGAATTGATCAACAAATTTTTGGTTGTCTGCGCTCGTTATTTCTGCGGGAAGCCTTTTAGCAGCCATAGAAACCGCCATATCCACCAGTTCTGCCTGCAAGGTTTTACGGGCTTTGAGAATTTGGTCATCGATCCTCCATTTGGCCTCCTGCAACATGATCCGGCTTTCTGCAAGCGCGTTATCAATAATCTCCTGTTTTCGTCTTTCTCCCTGGAGGATGATGCGTTCTTTCAGTTTTTGCATGCGCATTTTGTTTTCATCAATCTTATCGTTGGCAACCCTGACTTCAGCCGATATTTTTTCTTTTTTTTCTTCTATCAGATTTATGTTCCGCTCAGCTTTTTCCTTTTGCCCTTTCACGAAATTTACAAGGGGCTTGTGGGAATATTTAACGATGATAAAAGCAAAAATCCCAAAATTTACCCACATCATAACCAGATCGAAAGTGGGACGCCAGTTGTTTGCATTTTCCGCTGCAAATACGTCTGTTGCCGTTAGAATAAAGCCCAGAGCACATGCAGTCGCCGGCCACAATTGCCAAACTATTTGACAAGCCCTTTTCATTGAGTCGGCCTCCGATCAAGTATCTTTTCCATGATATTCATTGAAAGGGCTTCCGATTCTCTTTTTAGATGGTCTCTTGCATCAGATATCTGAAGATCGATTTGGCTGGCAGCGTTTTGTTTCAAGCCGGTAATCTCTTCCCGGGCAGAAGCGATTATTTCGGCAGCCTCCTGGTTTCCTGACTCCTCGAGTTTGTCTTTTAGCCCGAATGCCTCAAGTTTCACTGCCGACTCATGGGCCTCGATCCGCCGGGCTATTGTCTCCAGCTCATCTTTGGCATCCTCGATCTCATTGTTTATCTTTTTGAGATAATCCTCTCTCTCATCGATTGTGCTTCGCAGGGGTCGAAACATCACGCGATTGATGATGAACAAAAAGATTAAAAAAGAGAGCAGCTGAACAATCAGCGTCTCATTTATGCTTAAAAGCGCTATGTTGCTGATAATCTGCATGGGCTGTCTTCCATTAGGGTTTTTATATTTTAAAATGGACAGAATACATGCGCTTGTCGATAGCTACGATTCAATATCAGAGGATGGCTTGAAATCCTTGAACATTCCTGCAGGCGCAACATTACTCAATTGCCCCCTTTGGGTCCCCCGCCAACGGCCGATCCGGGTAAAGGTCTAACGCAAGTTCTCAAACTACGAATAAAAGCAATAACGCGATAACCAGCGAATATATCCCGGTGGACTCTGAAACCGCTTGCCCCACAAGCATTGTTCTGGTCAGCAAGCCTGCTTCTTTAGGATTGCGGCCGATCGCTTCGCATGCCTTTGCGCCAACCATGCCTTCGCCGACGCCCGGGCCGATGGCGCCCAGCCCCATGGCCAAACCTGCGCCGAGAAATGCCGCCGCTTTCACGATATCTACACCTTCAATCGCCATTTTGTCTCCTTTCTATTAATGAATTCGTAAAAAATCGTATTTATGGTAAAATTTAAACCACAAAGATAAGCACCAGGCTCACCACCATGGAATAAATAGCCGTGGATTGGGAAACAGCCTGCGCCACCAGCATGGTCCGCACCATGTCGCCAGCGTGTTCCACGTTGCGTGCCACCCATCGCACGGCACTTTGAGCGACCATGCCGTTGCCAATCCCCGGGCCGATACCTCCAAAGCCCATACTGACGCCGGCGCCCACCAGCGCCATAGAGGCACTTAAAGCAGTAGACTCCGGAAAGGTCTTGAACATCAGGATAAAGCTGACCAACAGTCCGAAGATGGCCGGCGTCTGGGATACCGCCTGACCCACCAGCATGGTAGTGGTCACGGTGCCTACGGTTTCCGGTTGTCTGGCGATGCCCTCGCAGCTGCCCCCCGCAGTCATCCCTCCCCCGATTCCCGAACCGATCGCCGCAAATCCGGTACTGATGCCGGCACCCAAGAAGGCTGCCCATTTGGGATAAAGCGGCGCACCGCTAAAATCCATGAACACCAGGATCAGGGCGACGACCATGGCAAATATGGCCGGTGTCTGACATACGGCCGATCCGATAAGCATGTTGGTGGTTAATCCCACCGACATTCTCGGTTGCCTGGCGATACCCACACAGGCCTCGCCGCCTGGATAGCCAGAGCCGATACCCGAACCGATTGCTCCCAAGCCCATAGCAAGGCCTGCGCTGCCAAGAGCCGCGATTTTCAGAGGATCGCTGCCAAAATCGATAAACATCAGCATCAATGCGATAATCATCGCTAAAATCGCAGGGGTTTGGCATACGGCGGATCCGATGAGCATATTCATTGTCAGGCGGCCACTCAACTCGGGTTTCGCGGCAATCCCCATGCAGGCCTTACCGCCGGGCATTCCGGATCCTATGCCTGATCCGATGGCCCCCAGCCCCATGCTCAGGCTGGCCCCGACAAGGGCGGCCGCCTTGGCCAGGCTGGGATTAGGGACATTTAAAAAAAGCAGCAGGATCGCAACCACCAGGGCAAAGATAGCGGCGGATTCCGCCACGGCCTGCCCCACTAGCATTGTTTTTATAATATCACCGGAAGATTCAGGATTTTGCGACAACGCCATGTCGGCATGGCCGGCCGTATATCCTTCGCCAATTGCGGCGCCTATAGCACCGAGGCCCATGGCCAGACCCCCGCCGAACAAAGCCGCCAGATTTACCCAGGTTGGAATGTCAATGGTCATCATTTATTTTATCTGCACTGAAATATAAACCAACGTAAGCATTGTAAATACAAACGCCTGAATGGTACCCACGAATAGCCCGAAAAACGCATTCAGCAAGGGCGGAAACACCATACTATATGTCAGATGGGATACGACCAGGATGATGATCGACCCTCCCATGATATTGCCGAATAGTCGAAAGGAAATTGAAACCACCTTGGAAAGTTCACCGATCACATTCAGCGGCATCATGAAAAAAATCGGCTCCAAGTATGCCTTAAGGTAAACCTTCCAACCTTTGGATTTTATTCCGGCATAATGGGCGATAACAAATCCCATGAGTCCGAGACTCAATGGGGTGTTCAGATCCCTTGTGGGTTCCTGGAGGTGAGGAATGATACCCAGCCAGTTCGATAGTAACAGGAACATGAACAGAGCGCTTATCAAGGGCGCATAAGTCTTGGCCAATTCACTGCCCAGAGCATCCTCGGTCAGCTGGTAAAAGGCTGATAGATACATCTCGCCCACCACCTGCAGCGGCCGGGGGCGTATCCCTTTTTTAAGGCGGGTAAAAAGGCCGAATACGATCAACAGGACAATCACAATCCACGTCATGGCGATGACCTCAAGATTAAAGGCCATTTCATGTCCCATAAAAGAAATGATCAACTGATGTATTTTGCCCAACTCTTGCATGCCTGAACCGCCCTAAATCCGTTATCGCTCAGTTGACCCCATCCTGCTTAAATATTGATCGGCAATGATCATCATCTGGACCGTAAAGATTCCGAAGATTACGGCGAACAGATTAAATTGATCGAACTTAACAGCCAGTATCAGCGGTACCGCCATTAGCCCAAATCTGAGAAAAATTGAACCCAGGGCAATCAAAACCGTTTTGCTCCTGGTTTTACCGAGTCTGGGGGGCAGCGTCTCGCCGATTAAAATAAAATTTATAACACTGAAAATGGAACCCAGAATGAATCCCTTGCCGAGGGGCTGATGACCGATCAGAATCAAAAAACCTCCCAGTGCAATGGCTGTGAATAGGGCTCTGGAACAATATTTCTT
>JASJCE010000309.1 GCA_030066155.1 Desulfobacterales bacterium
AGGAAACTTGTTTAAATCAGAGTGCGTGACTTCACGAAATTGGAATTTCATATTGCCTTTAAAACGTATTAGGATGAGCTGCAGGCCAGAGGCTATACAAATAGGCACGGCATTTTACAGAAACCGCCCGGCTTTTCCTGCTGTGCCGAGGCGACTTGTCCCGTCGTAGTTTTAACGAAGACGGACGTGTCCCGTCGTAGTTCTAACGAAGACGGAAGCTTTTTTCTGCGAAGACTGGCTTGCCTGGGCGAAGCTTTTTTTCAGCGAAGACCGGTCTGCTCCACTAGCATGGTTAGGAGACCCTTTCAATGCCTCAAAATGTTAAGTACAGCGCAAGTGGGAATAGTGCAAATAACACTGTGACTGCGATACCGAGATTACTTGGTTTAATTAGTACTGCTTGGGATGGCTTATTTGGATTGTAGTAGACACACACCTCATTCCCTGGCCCCACTTCAATTCGACTAAGTTGCTTCTGAAGAACGAATCTTGCGTTGTGACTGGCTACCATAACCCACGGTGAAACCTTTTTGCCTTGATGGATTTTGCCATCAACCTGATATTCGTAAATCGCATCTGTCGCGTACAATTTATCCGCCGGATCCCATTCAAACCCCGCAACGTGTTCCATCCGCGAATGCAAGAGCTTTCCTCGCGTTTTCGGCCACGCTTTCATTCGAAGCTGATAGCGCACTGAAAATGCACACATCATTAGAAAGTACAACGCGAATATCAGCAAAATCGACTCCGCGTCGCCGTCCATGGCTCCGGTTATTACTTCTCCTAATTGCTCCATGGTGTCTTTTGGTTGTGTCGTCTAACGTTCGTTGGGGATAACCAGCGGGCCAGATGGGTTTCGACCTTGCACAGCCCTTAACGGGAAAATCCACAAGTAATTCCCGTCTGGTTCATCCCGTTAGAGGGCACTTTTTATTCGAAAGCACCCCAGGAAGGAATCACCTTCACTAATTTATTTTTGTCATCAAATTTAAGACCAGTCCAACCGACCCAGACGACGCCTTCCTTTTCAAAAGGTTCTAAGTCGGTGCTCTTTTTTACAATGGTTACAATTTCGTTTTTACTTATTGCAGAAGAGAGCTCCGGCGTCACAGATATTATCTGTTTTAGTATACCTGAACGCTCAAACATCATCTGCTCTTGATATTTATTTGTAACTCCGACATCGATGGCACTATGGAGCCACCAAACATTGCTGCTAATAAGGGCGATTGTTAAAACAATCGTCGTAATTTTCCATATTTTCATTATTCCCCCTGAACTCTAACGTCGAGTGTGAGCAGCGGCCCTTATTAGTACCAAGTTAGCGTGGCCTTTACGTAAAACCGCTATCTTCACGCCGCCATGTCGTGGCGTAGCAGTTTTTAAGCGAAGACTGGTCTGCTCGACACCTTTTGTTTAAAAGTCAAGTTTGGCTATTCGAATAGTCGTTTTCGCTTTAATAGATAAATTAGGAATAGAATATAGATCAATAAGAATCCAACAACAAACATATGCGTACCGGACAGCTTGAAACTTTGAGGAATATTCTCAGCCGGTAATACTTTTATCTTATGTTCATCTGGTACAAGAAAAAAGAAAAGTATATGATTCAGTATTGAGCAGCGCCGGGTAAAAAATACAAATTTTCGATAAACTAAAGATGAATGCGAAATCAGCATACTTCAAAATCCGCACTGTTTTAGGCGTCTGAATCCAGGCTTTTGTTATGACCCAATATTTTGTAAGCCCATCCTTCCGGCCAATAAACAAATTGTTTACCCATTTTTATATATTTCTCAACGGTCTTTTCTGCCTCAGGGTAAAGCCTCAATTTAGATACTAATCGCCGATCCAATCCGAATGATGTACTATGGGGGCAGGGGTGAACTCTCCAAGAGGCATCCAGGCAATGTTTGTCTCCTTCAATATCATTTTCGGATAGAAGTGCGAGTCCAAGATTAGTGTACGCTTGATTATAACCACAAGAAACAGGTTCGTAAGATAGTTTATCAGTCACGATGCGAACTTTTGAGAAGAAAGCCACAAATTTATGTATTCGAAGTAGCTTTGAAATGTTTACTGAAATAAATAAAAAAGGATGAATTATGAGACCATAAAGCATATAGGTTCTATTTTTTTGATTATCTTTGTTGGGTGGTAACTTAGGCAAATCGGAACCTCTCTTACCTTCCTTGTAATGTTCTTGAAATTTTTGATAATGCTTGAGCTCTTTAAGTATGTCTTCCTCAAGTAGCATCGTAGTTTTTGTCATAACGCCAAGCTTGAGCAGCGCCGGCTGAATGCCAACCCAATAATAAAAAGAAATCAAGTCAAATAAACCTGTGCTTTCGAAAACCGCTCGGCTTTAGGCGGCTGACTCCAAGTTATTAGTCCTATCCTTTCATTTGCCGCGCTATCTCAGCGATCTTGGATTCAAGCCGGTCACGAAGTTTCCTCGATTGATCAAGAGGTGTTACAAAGCTCCAGGCCCAGTCGACGTACAGCAAGGGGAATTTTTGCCCCAAGCTCTGCAGCGCTGAAACCACGACTGTAATTTCGGACGCCTCGGGTGTGAATATTCCTGTCCAAACATGTTCGATGATCTCTTGGTCATTCCAGTCGGCGTAAATAATACAATCGGCATGAAGGCCGAATCCTATCGTGCGCTGACATCGTTCCCGAAACGAGCTGTATCCGGTGTAAACGACAGGCACTTCAGGGAGAAATTCTCTCATGGTAGCTCGGAGCAACTCAAGTGTAATTCCAAATTCAGCTATCTTCCCGGGTGAATCTTCTCGCATGAAAACGTCAGTCCAACCAATACCATCCGGCGCCTGGTGTGCGGCTGCGAACTCGTCGATCTCCGCGATCTGGTTCCGGCAGAAGTCCAGCGCTGCAAGCGGAAGAATCTCCTGCTGGCAATAGTCATCCTCGTGGAAGTAAATTTCATTATCCGCGTTAGTCATCTGGCATCAAAATGAACGATGGCGGGACTTCCGCAGTCAGCCAAACACCGTTCTCCGAAATATAGAAATTGAAGCCGGCCTGCGCCATACGTTTTGCCTCAATCTGAAGGACAATTGGCTTGCCGTAACGAGAGCCTACCATAGTCGCAGTCTCTATGTCTGAGGAGAGATGGACATGATTTCGCTGACCACGCAGTAATCCATTGGCCCGGATCGACGCCATGTTCCGCTCAGCAGTGCCATGGTAGAGCACCGACGGCGGCAAAGAGGGTGGAAGTCCAATGTCGACACCAATCGAATGTCCTTGAGCGGCACGAATCCTCTCTCGGTCTTTTGAAAAGGCAAATCGCTTCTTGTCATTGGTTTCAACGATCTCAGTCAATCGCTCTCGCGTGATCTGAGGGCGGTGAAGCTGTAGCGCGTCAAGAAGCTTAGACACTTCAATCCAGCCAGCTTCGTCCAGTTCTACGCCAATGACGGATGGATCATGGCGAAGAACCAAGCTGAGGAACTTGCTGTCTTTGGTAAGTTCACGTCGCATAGATCATGTGGACTAACGCTCAGCTTCAGCAGCCGCCTGTTTCAAGCTGATTGTTTCCAAAAATGTATAAACTTGCAATTAAATGACACCTTCCAAAAGCGGCGCTGCCCTGGCGGTCTGATGGAAGCTGTTGTTATGCGTCCATTACTTCTCAAAAAATACTTCATACAAAGCAGAAGTTTCTTCTTTATCAAGCAAAAATGAATCATCTTCTGGGTAATACTTGGCTACCTCGGGATGCTCTCCGGCAAACTTCTTCACTGACTTCATCGAATCCCACAGGGTAATCAACAAGAAATGTGCCACGTCACCGTCTGTTCGCCGGAGGAAATAGAGCTTCTTTAAACCGTCTATGGAGCCATAATCGGGTGCTGCTCTCTCTTTCATAAATTCGGCATACTCATCGGCTTTAGATATGTTTGTTCTTCCATGCCAAAGTCTGACGATCATTTATAGCCCTCCTTTGTGGTCTTTTCCGTAATGGCTACTGACTTTAGTAGGCGCATAACGTTTCGGCCTACTGGTGAGGGCCGCTAAGCGGCCCGAATCCAATACAGCCGGATGTTATCCTAAAGCCTATTTTGTTTTAAGGTTAATCGAATATTCCTGCCAAAATACAAACCAATAATAAAAAGTACGGCACTAATAAAAAGCCAGATACGAACTAAATTCTCAGAATTTTTTGTTGAAATAAAGATATCAAATACATCGAATTCTACGAGTGACCTCTCAGGGAAAATTTTAAAGATGTATTTTCCGTCTGATTTAATGTTGAAAGCTCCATAATCCCAATATCTAACTTCTTCACGCCTTAAAAAGCCTTTTGCATAACCAGTTGTTGATTTAGGTTTAAGTGTATTTGAGATAATTATAAATCCATCTTTAATAAGCTCTAGTTTTAATGGGACCTCATCTGCATTTCTGCTTTCATGACGTGCTACTATTCTAACCGCATTATCATCTGGCGTAAGATACTTTTTTATTCCTTCTGAAGGTATTCCGCTTTTTAGGTCTAAAGATGCCAGCAATGGACGTTCTTGGATTTCCTCATTGTAAACAATCAGAGTATAGATTGCAGATAGTACCGACAGCGCTAAAAAAACAGCAGCTATATGTTTTTGTTTAAAATTGAATCTAAAATTGTATTGTTTCATCTATTTCAAAGGATATTTATTATCATGCTGCTTCTTTTTACCGGAAAATTGAGACTGAGACATTTTTATCGAACGAATGCATCAGTTGTGCTACATCACAATACCCCTATTCAAAACAGCAAGTTGCGGAAAATGGACAAAATTTGTCCACAGGAAAATTCTCCGAGATTGCAGCTTTTCACGCTTATTATCGTAACTATCATGCAGCCTGATAATTACGAAAAAGAATTATCTTGATACACTTTATGTCCAGCGCGTGCCTTTTTGGCGATCGTCATTGCGACGGTGCGGGAGCCGGCGGAGGGTTGGTCGAGTGGTTTGATCCTACCCCAATAATCATGGGGATGCAAATGGAAAATCTAAATAAGCACAGGTGGTTAGCGATTATTGATGCGATCCTGTCATGCCTGCCGGGGATGGTTGTTGCCGTCCACCGGGTTCGATAGCAATTAGGGGCGTGGCAAGGGCGGTGTTCCGTACGCCCCCCCTGCAAAGACGGCCCCGGGCCGAGTCCGCATCCGAACCCGCTCCAGGAACGGGGTCGTTTTCATTGACCCGGCTTCCTGATGACTAGGTGTCAGGATTCCTTCGGCCGGCAATCAGGGCGAGCTTTTTCCGGTAGATCGCCATGCCGTGGCTTTTGACCGGTGCGAAGAAGGTTATGCCGAGTTGTTGGCCCATCCACAGGATGCGGTCGATCGCGGGTGGATTGTGAAGGAGCTTCACCTCTTCGAAGCGCCCGCTTTTAACGTCCGTCAGATACCGCTGGTCGCCGAAGTGACGGTAGCCTTTGAGTTTGTCCAGCTTCGCCTCCACCCAGTCAAAGGCTTTGGAGACCCCCGGCATGAATCCGCTGGCCCAGGATAGACCCTGGAACAGCTTGAGAACCAGAGCGATAATCGCGCCGGGTGGCACCCGCGGTACGATGTCCGCCGAGTTCACGATGCGGAACACCGGGGTTTTGAGTCCCTCGAAGTATTCATAGTTTGCGACCCGCGGCGCACCGTAGGTGTAGCAGGCGCCGTTGACGTCTTTGGCCGCCTCCACCGTGGTGAGCAGCGCCAGCGCGCCCCCGAGTGAATGGCCGGTGATAAACAGGGGCAAGGCCTCGCCGTTGTTATCCTTCGCGTCCTGGGTATCGAGGATCTCCTTGACCCGCTCGAGGGCCGTCTTGCCTTGGGCATCTTGTTTGTCCATCAACGCCTCGCGGAAACCCGTGTGCACCCGGGCCTTGCCGACCTCTGTCGGGACCGCCTTGGCGTCGGTCAGCCAATCCTCGACGTTTTTCTCCGTGCCGCGGTAGGAGACGACGACGTAGGGCTCCTCGCCGGTGGCCGTGCGCTTGGCCACGAAGCCCTGGGTTCCTGCGACGCTGACGGTACCCAGCAGTTGGAAGCCGGACTTCTCGAGCACCTTGCGAAGGAAAGCCTCGCTGTCGGCGCCCTGGATGAGCAGATCGTCGGCAAACCCTTCAAGCCATTTTTTTGCTTCCTCGGCATTACCGGGTAGCACTTCGAGCATCTTTTCAGCCGCATTCCTGATCGACGCGCCCCGCGCTTCGAATTTCCAGTAGGCCAGCGCCGACATCTCGGCGAGCACGAAGGCCGTGCGATCGCTATAGGCAGGGCGTTCCTTGGGCTGTTGGAGCAGGCTCTCGTCGGTAAAATACGCGACGTCGCCCTGGCCGATATTCTTGGGGCGCCGCAGGAATGAAAAAATTCCGCTGCCGGCGATAAATGAGACCACCGAAGCGACGATGGCGGACAGATCCCAATTTTCGGTGATGAAATTGGTCACTATGCTGATATAATGTTCCATGATTCGCCCCCTCTTGTTGGTTGGCCTCCCGGCAACCCGGCGCATCAATGTAGAGATACCCCGGCTGCCGGCCTAAGTTGTGACCGGTTGCCGCTCGGCATCGCCGCATCGCCGGTTCCAGATCCGTGTCAACCCATTGGAAACGCCGGCGGGCGGTCAGTGCTTGCCGGTTCGAAATGAATCCCCCGGCCCCATCTTGCCCTCCTTTTTACTCCGGGGAGATCCAAACGAGTTCCTGCACAGGGTTGCTGCCATCCAAGAGCACCGGTTTTTTCGTATAACACAGACGCCGCGGTCTAAAGGCGGCAAGTAATTAGCCTGGGGCACTTAATTTACTGCGATTGCCTGTAAAACAACCGTCCTTGCGACGGATGGGAGGCGGCCGGCGTGCGGTTGGTTTTCTGATACGGGCTTGAATGGATCCCTAAATTGATGCAACCGGGTGATTGTTCAGGCATAGGAGGCTATCCATCGCGGCCGGCTCCCTGCCAGGCCTGCCGCGGATAACTGTTGCCGGTCAGCAGATTCTGCAGGGACAGGAAAAGAGGGCGCGGCAGGGACGCCAGCGGGAACCAGTCCACGGCACGCATCTCGTAGGGGGCATTGACAACGGCCGTGCCCGACCGGTAGCGCCCCTGCATCCAGAGCGTGATATAGTGCTTGTCATTGGCCGCGAAGAAGTCGTTGGTGATTCCCAGAAAATGCACGTCCCCGATCTCGACACCGGTCTCTTCCCTGACCTCCCTGATGGCGCAATCCTCCGGCGACTCCCCGAATTCGAGGTGCCCCCCCGGCGTCGACCAGCTTCCGGCCCCGTGGACGGACCGGCGCTCGAGCAGCAGCAGACAGCCTTGCCTCAAAACGATGACGCCCACGCCAATGAGCGGCCTGGATTTTTTTGAAGGCATCGCTTCCCTTTGCACGGTTGTTGGTTACGGGGGTTTCCTCAACCTGCGCCACCCCCGCAACCAGGTTTTACTTCTCAAGAAAGGCTTTGATCTGCGGACCGGCCTGCCCGATGCTCAGCACACCGTCCAGATGGCCGCGCGTGCCCTGCAGCTCGACGATCTCCACCGGTGTTCCGCCTGACCGGATGTAGGCAGCGGTTTCGCGGACCTCCTCCGGGAAGAAGACCAGGTCTTCGTCGGTGTGGATGATCAGCGTCGGGGCCTTGATATTCTGCAGGCCTTTGACATAGCTTTGCCCGTGACCCGCCAGGAACAACTGGTTGGCCTTGATGAGATAGAGGAAATGGTTGGCGTCGGAGGCCTTGGCCCGGGCCTGGCCCGCACTGTCGAGAATGGCTTCGATTTGGTACAGGTTGTCAAAGGACGCGGCCGGGTCCATGTCCGCCTGGGCCCAGGTCCGCCCGAAGGCCCCATTGGCCCATTCCCAGTGCTGGGAATGGAGGGTAACGATCTTGAGGGCTTCGGCCAGGCCCCGCAGGGGGGGCTCCCCGTCGTAGTAATCGCCGCCGTTCCAGTTCGGATCGAGCCTGATGGGGGCCGCCCAGATGTTGGCCCAGGCGATCAGGTTGCCGCCGGCCCAGCCGGCACCGATCACCGGCACCGCCCGCGCCACCATATCCGGATAGGCAGAAGCCCATTCGTAGGTCTGCAGGGCGCCCATGGAAGCCCCCATGACCGCGTGCAGCCGCTTGATTCCCAAACTCTCCAGCAGGGCTTTCTGGACATTGACGAAATCCCGGATGGTCACGATGGGGAACCGCATGCCGTAGGGTTGACCGGTATCCGGATCGATCGAGGCCGGCCCCGTCGTGGTGACCATGGGGTTGCCGGTCCCCAGGTTGACGAGCGAGTCCACCGAGAGCACGTAATATTTGTCCGTGTCCACGGGGCGGCCCGCCCCGATGATCGCATCCCAGTAGCCCGGCCGCTGATCCGCGGCGGTGTAGCGGCCGGCGGCGTGGCTGTTGCCCGAGAAGAAGTGGCAGATCAGGATGGCGTTGTCCTTGGCGGCGTTGAGGGCGCCGTAGGCTTCCCAGCCCACCTTGGCATTCTTGATGGTCTCGCCGCCAAAGGTTTTGTAGACGGGCAGCTCGAAGACCTTCTTGGCCACCAGCGGTTCATAGGCCATGGCCGGCAGGGCCAGCAGGCTCACGACAATTCCGATCATCCATCGTTTCATGGCGCTCTCCTTAAGCTATTTGGATGAAGAGGAAGTAATAAAGACGATTGGACGCATCCATTTACAGCGTGTCAGTTAGGCTGGAAAGCCTTCATTTCAAGACAGCCCCCAGGGCGAACAGGGGCTCCGCCCCCTGGCGCCCGCGAATCGTATGCCGGCCCAAATCCCGCAGCGCCAAGCGCCCTTCGACGAGGGCGGCCGTGCGGGCGCAGACAACGACGGCTTCGGGAATTTCCCTGTTGGCCAGGCCCGACAATCGGG
>JASJCE010000310.1 GCA_030066155.1 Desulfobacterales bacterium
CTTTGCCGCCCGAAAAAAATGTTGCTTCGACACGTTTTTTTTTGCTTCCCAGTACTTTGACCCGTCCGTCCTTCCGATACAGGATAATTTTGGATCCGGCGATGGAATTTTTACCGCTGAGGACCTTAGACCCGTCGCCGGTCATCGTCAGAGTCATCGTCTGGGTATCGTACTCCACTTTTTCGGATTCTGCCGAATACCGGGATGACGTTATCTTTACGTTGCCGGAAGCCACGATTTTTCTCAGCATGTCCTCTCTTTTATCATTTTCACCTTCGGTTTCGAGCAGTTCACCCTGATAATAAATTCTCAATTTGTCGGATGTAATCACGAAATCAGCTTGAGAGGCTCTGACATTGCCGATGAATTCGGCGTACTTCTTTTCATTATTCGAAATCAGCTGGTCCGCCTCGATTAATATGGGTTGATCTTCGACTTTTGTATTTTCTGAGCCAGTGGTGGTCTGACCGACCGCTATAACCGGCCCCAGGAGTTGGCTTGCCGCACACCATGCAGTGATGAGCAGCCATCGGAGAAGAGTTGTTTTAGCTGTTCTGGAAATAAATCGTTCCACAAATTACCTCGTAACCATTGCTGTTTTAGTCAGCATCGGTGTTGCCGATAAGGTTTACGTGATATTTTCTATAACCGGCGGCGGAGTATTTTGCAATAGGCAACATAGAAAGTCGGATTAATTACATAATGAATTCCGATAGAATCGGTGGCAGACGTTGCATCCGAAAAAGGTGATAACCGGTTTTTTCTTGCATAACGGACGGATATTGAATATAATTAGAATACTGCTTAAGAAAAGTCCTAAACGGGCAGATTGAAAATATGTTGATTATGATCAGTCTCTCTTCCGCTAATCTTGTCGATCTGGATGTAAACTTCCTTGGCTGAATACATGATTGATAATAAGCTGTTTGGAATCGCACCTTTATTTTGCACCGGCGCGGTTTACAACACTTTACCTATAAGGCCGCTGCTTGAAGCACGGTCCGGTTTCGTTCTGAAGGAAATAACCATTTGTCATGCTGGCAGCCTGAAGTTTGGAACCGTTAATATTCTAATGGAAGGAGAGTGCCAAAATGGCCGATGGAATCGTCAAATGGTTTAATGAACGGAAAGGCTACGGCTTTATCGAACAGGAAGAGGGACCGGATGTGTTCGTCCATCATTCAGGTATCAACGCCACGGGTTTTAGATCCCTGAACGAAGGAGATCGCGTAACCTTCGATATCGAAGAAGGCGGTAAAGGACCCCGTGCAGTTAACGTCACGGTTGTCTGATATTTCGGTCCAATAAGAAAGGGCACCGCCGTGCACATCCGGAGTGCCCTTACTGTTCAATTTCGAAGCAGCTTAATATCCGCTTGTTGGAACCTTTCAAACCAGTTGGTGCGGATCTATGCCGGAAGTTTCAAAACTGCCTGAAGCTACCATGCATGGTGTTGGCGATGCGCAAATACGATTTTGCGTGAAGAACTGTTGACCGCATAACAGACCAATTAATATTCTTCCTTCTCATCTTACGAATCAGAACTATTTTTCCGTCCGGCGGCGCTTTTCGGAATCTCGTTATCATTATCGATCAAATCGTCGATATTATCCGATGATCCATTTTCGTTCAAATTTTCCTCTATTTCTGTAATCACTTCGCTTTCAGCCTCCGGCAGGTTACCTCGTAGAACCTCCTTGTCATCGAAAACCAAATCTTCACGTTGTTCGCCTTTGGCGGCATACATCGATGTGACAACATCAGCAATCAGCTCCATGTAAGGTCCGATGGGGAAAAAATGCTGATTTCGCAAATACAGGATCAATTCGTCTCTTCCCACCGATGTTGCTTTTTTTATCTCTTCAGCCCGATAAGTTTGCTCGCAAAGCAAAGAAAAGTCCTCATCTTCCAACCCCGGAAGTTTTTGTTTTCTGGTATCTGCCGTCAGGACGGCGTACTCCTGTATCAGAAGTTGCTTTTCTTTGTCATTTTTCCAAATGCGATACTTTTGCTTCATAAAATATCTTTCTTTTAGGTTCAGACCGCCCGGTGTCCGAGCACAAACGTTCGAATAACGGATTTAAATATTGCTCCCCCAGCTATTTAAATGCCTCCCCAAACGCCAATGCTATTCGATGTGATTGGATTCCCCTCGAAAGTTCATTCAATGATTTCGAGCACGTATCGTTTACCGGTTTTCCCCGAGGCCGCACTCAAAATGGTTCGAATCGACTGGGCCGTTCTTCCCTGCCGACCGATAATTTTGCCCATATCCTTCTTTGCAACGTGCAACTCTAATACCGTGGTGTGCTTGCCTTCAATCTCGCTAACGGATACTTCATCCGGGAAATCAACCAGGGCCCGTGCAATATAGCCGATCAGATCTTTCATCGCTCTGCCTCCTTTGCGAAATGTTTCAGTGGCATCAGTGTACTGGAGTGGTTACCGGAAATTTCAAGGCGATTCAGTTACCGGTTTTTCTGATATGGTTGGCAATTTCTCCCCCGCCGGCCCGGATGCGGGACGGCCTTATTGCAACCTTCTAAATCCGGAACAGCAATTTAGCTTCATACCATTAGCGGTCCTGTGAAGACACGTATATAACCTTCCATATCAGATAGTCTTCAGGAAGTTAAGGATTTTTTTACAGATATGAGGAGCTTGGATGGATTCGGAAACTGAATGTGCAGTCGTTATTTTTGAAATTTTAACTCCTGCACCAACTGGCCGGTGGATCCCCCGGCTCATCGAGGTCATCCCAGTCAATCATTTTTTCAAGGTCGGATAAATCCGGTAGGTCGGCGTAGTCCATTTCATTGATGTTTTCGGCCGGATTCTCCTCCGGAAGAACATCCGGTCTTTTTAGGTTCTCAAACATCGAACTGCAACTTTCTTCGGATAGGTCATTCACCGATACAAGGGTACCGGACCCGTCATGCATTTCAAGCAAATCATTCAAAATGGCCTGATCGATATTGGTCTCCTGGGTTACCAAAGATTCCAGGACATCCGGATTCTGGAACACCATGAAAATATAGTTGCACATTCGGCACCGGACCATTGATCCGTTGGGGTCCAAACTGTCGATTGAATGGTGAAATTCTGTCTGACAGGCGATGCAGGTGATCTTCATTGCCTCTTGCCTCCCATCTTGAAGCATAATCCATATTTGGTACGGACATCTACTATATCGGCAAATTTGGACCTGCACTTAAACGGATTAATGACGCTACACACCCGTATTGGTCCGGGAATAGGAAAAGGCGTTGGCCTTGAAAAGCAGAAAACTCAAATACTCCATCTCATCGTTGCTGAGTCCGTCTAAATCCACAAATTGGAATTCAAGCGGACTGGGCATGTTAAGATAGCGGTATTCGAAACGCCCGGAATGCCCAAAGCGATTGACCAGACTGACGCTCCCATCTTTCTCCACTTTCCAGACTCTGGTTTTATGGACGGTTTTCATCCGATTGACGGCGTAGGAGGTGTTGTGAAAGGAGATACTATCCAAAACGTAGGGGATCTCGAGTATATCCAGGATATTCTTCAGCTTCTTAATATCAGCCTTGGACATCGACATTTTGCAGCTGCCAATTCGAAGTATGCAGTTACCCGCCATGTCTACCCCCTGGATAAAATGAGCGTGATTTTACGTCAACAAATTTTCCCTTTATTAATTGATGCAGTTGAAATCCTCGGTTCTCGTTTCTAACGGTCTGCAGAAAACGGTCTGCAGAAAATGTGCCATATGACCGGATTTGTATAAACTGAATTATATTAATCAGTTCAGCAGGGTATCGTGTACCGGGATGTACGGATTCTGAGAAAAAAGCTTCTTATTACTGGGAAATGTTCTTCCCAATTATGGTATTCATCGCATAATTGTTGAAATTGGAAGCAAATTTCCGGATTCCATGTGCACAATTGTCGGACTGACAGCCGGATCGGTTGGGACAAAAGTCGGGAACCGGCAACAGGCGAAGTCTCATGTGACCATGATCCGGTGTCTTTGAAGCTGCGGGGAAATCGGCTGGTGCCCCCGGCAGGGATCGAACCTGCGGCACCCGGATTAGGAATCCGGTGCTCTATCCACTGAGCTACGGGGGCGTTCGGGCGGTAATCTTCTTGAATGTTGTAATTGAATGGGAACTATTTTTTGCCGGTTTTGGTCAAGTTGGTGGAAAAATTCTTATACCAATTTCCGGATCCTTACAAGGCTTTTTAAATCTACAAACTCTCTTCACCCGACGCTCTGGGGTTTTAGTATTGATCTTTCAGGTGTTCATATGTATTCTCGTAGAGCACATGCTGGGGGTGCAATATGAAGGCAACAACAATTCGGATCGATGATAAAGGATTTGGCCGCATCTGAAGTTTTCCATTCTATTATTCACATCAACCCCGATTCAAAAGGAGGCGGAACATGAAGAACAGCGAGATCATCCTGACCCAATACAGCCCGCTCATGGCGGTCGACACGAAACTGGTCGGCAGTGATGGGAAGACAACCGACACCCCGCGCGTTTATTCTCTTTGTCGCTGCGGCGAATCGAAGTTCAAACCCATGTGCGACGGCTCACACGCCCAGGTCCAATTTGTGGGAGAGCGGGAGGACTCCGACAAGTCGCCTCTGGAATACTATGAGGGCAAGGAGATCACCATCGTGTATGACCGCTATATGTGCATGGGGGCCGGTTATTGCGGTGAGCTGGAGTCGGTCTTCGGCACCCACGACGCACCGAAATATGAGCCTGACGGGGCGCCCGTGGCGGAGATTATCGAAACGATCAAGAAATGTCCCTCCGGCGCGCTGACCTACATATTGAACGGCAAACATGAGAAAGACTATTTCCAGGAAACGCGCATTGTCGTTGAAAAAGACGGACCGCTCCACTGTCAGGGCAACGTCGAGTTGAAGGACGATCAAGAGTCGGATGCCCTTCTGCCCGATGCGGATCATTACACCCTATGCCGCTGCGGCGCCTCGAAAAAGAAACCGCTATGTGACGGATCCCACGAGGAAAAAGGCTTTCGCGGTTAATGCTGCGAACCGAGGTGGGCGCCTGGCAAGGTCAACCATCTGATGTACGGTACTGACCTGAAACCTCTGTGCCGCAATTTTCCGACACCGATAAAATAGTGAGTGATATTCAAAGGTTGTTGTCTGTTTGGCCAACCTTGTGGTATGGTAAGATATCGGTATTAATTCGAATCCTTTCATTAACGTCAACTGGGAAAGCGTGCTATGCATCTGCGAAAACGCGTGCTGGTAACAGGTGGAGCCGGTTTTCTCGGCTCCTTTTTATGTGAGCGTCTGCTGCAGGACGGTTGCGATGTCATCTGTGTGGACAATTTTTACACCGGAACGAAACGCAATATCGTCCATCTTCTGGAAAATCCCTACTTTGAATTGGTCCGGCATGACATTACCTTTCCGCTGTACCTGGAAGTTGATGAAATTTATAATCTGGCCTGTCCGGCATCACCGATCCACTATCAGAACGATCCGGTTCAGACCACCAAAGTCAACGTGCACGGCTCCATCAACATGCTCGGCATGGCCAAACGCCTGCACGCACGCATTCTGCAGGCATCGACATCCGAGGTATACGGTGATCCGAGCGTTCATCCGCAAACCGAAACATACTGGGGCAATGTCAATTGCATCGGAATTCGGTCCTGCTATGATGAAGGCAAGCGATGCGCCGAAACACTTTTTTTTGACTACCACCGACAGCACGGGATCAATATCCGGGTCGTACGGATCTTTAACACCTACGGTCCGCGCATGCATCCCAATGACGGTCGGGTTGTCAGCAATTTTATCCTTCAGGCGTTGAAAAACCAGGATATTACCGTATTCGGGGATGGGGGGCAGAGCCGCTCCTTTTGTTTTGTGGAGGATATGATAGACGGATTTATTCGCATGATGGGCGCTCCAGACGATATTACCGGTCCCATCAATCTGGGCAATCCCAATGAGTTTACGATTCTGGAGCTGGCTGAAAAAATAATTGCCCTGACCGGATCCAGTGCCAGGATCGTTTTTCGACCGCTTCCTGCCGATGATCCGATGCAGCGTCAACCCGATATCTCCCGGGCAAAGAAACACCTGGGCTGGGAGCCGGAAATTCAACTTGAAGAGGGGCTCAAGCGCACTATCGCCTACTTTAAACAACAACTGTGATCAAATAAATATTGATAAACAATACTGACAGCTACTTTTTTTTTTACGGATAAATTAGGAGGATTTTGCATGAAGCGAGCCTTGGTTACCGGTGTCACCGGTCAGGATGGTGCCTACCTGGCAGAATTTCTGCTGGAAAAGGGATATGAGGTACATGGTATAAAACGACGGGCATCTTCTTTTAACACGGCCCGGGTGGAGCATCTTTACCGTGACCCCCATGAACCAGACGTGCGGTTTTTTATGCACTACGGCGATTTGACCGACTCAACCAATCTCATTCGCATTATCCAGGAAATCCAGCCGCAAGAGATCTATAACCTGGCAGCCCAGAGTCATGTGAAGGTCTCATTTGAAACACCTGAATATACGGCCAATACCGACGGCCTGGGTACCTTGAGGATTCTGGAGGCCATCAGAATATTGGAGCTCGAGGAGAAATGCCGTTTTTACCAGGCATCGACCTCTGAATTGTACGGGAAAGTACAGGAGGTCCCCCAGAAGGAAACCACGCCGTTTTATCCCCGTTCGCCATACGCCGTTGCCAAACTGTATGCCTACTGGATAACGGTTAATTATCGCGAAGCCTATGGAATCTATGCCTGCAACGGAATCCTGTTCAACCATGAGTCGCCTATCAGGGGTGAAACCTTTGTCAGCCGGAAAATTACCCGTGCCCTGGCGCGTATCAAGACCGGCCTGCAGAATACGATTTATGTCGGTAACCTCGACGCCCGCCGGGACTGGGGCCATGCCCGGGACTACGTGGAGATGCAGTGGCTGATGCTGCAACAGGAAACGCCGGATGACTATGTTATCGCCACCGGTAAACATTATTCCGTTCGCGATCTAATCGAAACTGCCGCCGAAGAGCTCGATATGGAAATTCGCTGGGAAGGCAGCGGGGTCGACGAAAAGGGCGTCGACCGGAAAACCGGTCGACTTGTCGTGGAGGTTGATCCCCGTTATTTCCGACCGACCGAAGTGCCGGAACTTCTCGGGGATGCCGGTAAAGCCCGTCAGCAGCTGGGCTGGAGACCGCGCATATCGTTCCAGGAAATGATTTCCGAAATGGTTGCAGCCGATCTCCAGGAAGCCCAAAAGGACTATCTGTGCCTTCAAGAAGGATTTCAGACGTTTAACCATTCCGAATAATTTATATTTGCTGTTACAGCTGGAATTGTGCTAAGGGCAGGGGGGACCGAAGGAGGGAAACATGCGAAGAAATAGGGTATATTCGGTAGTGCTGAAATGGCTTGGCATCGCAGCGGCACTGGTTCTGCTGACCACCGCCTGCTCGTCAGCACCAAAATCAACCGATGGCTCCGCGGCCCGGGAGGCAGACGAGAAAGAAGCCCCGCTTTATTACGATTTTGAAGATGTACTGGTCCCGAGAGACCTGAAATTGAACGCCAAAACCTCGTTTGTATATCAGACCTCCGGCCTGACCGCCGGCGTTCTGGTATTCTCATCCAAAGTCGAGCGCAATTCTCTGATTCAATTCTTTGAAAACAATATGGCCAAAGACAACTGGCAGGCGGTCAGCAGTTTCAAGTCGCCACGCACATTATTGCTGTTTGAAAAAGATAACCGGTGGTGCGTTATCAACATCACCGACAACCAATGGGATACCCTGGTGGAAATTTGGGTTGCGCCCTACAGTGGTCGGTCCCGGTCCGGATTGTTGAAATGAGTCGATCGTTCAGTCTGCAATTATTTCTGGTTCCGGTTGGCAGCCCGGATCACAATACGACCAATCTTGACACCTTTCTCTGCAATGGATATTTTTCTATTAAATCAGGCAGGCCGGCTTGAAAAACGCTGTGCGAATTGCCGTCTGTTTATCCTCAGGCAGACCCCGCCTGGTAATATGATTATGAACTTCTTTTCAAATTACCGATGAGCAGCAAATTTGCATTCGACAGGGCTCTCGCAAACATTCAAAACAGCCTGCGGCTTCTGGCCGACAACGGTTGTCGTGGTTTTAATTGCTCCGGTGAATCTCTGGCCAAAATTGAAACGTGGCGTCAGCCGATCCTGAACCCGCACGAAACGCTCGAAGACATCCGCGCCGATTTAGGTGAATGCCAGCGATGCAAGCTGGCGGGCGGTCGCAAGTGGATTGTTTTCGGGGAGGGGAATTCCCGGGCGCAGCTCGTATTTGTTGGCGAAGGGCCTGGATTTGAAGAGGATCGGCAGGGTAAACCATTTGTCGGTGCGGCCGGGCAACTTTTGACGCGCATCATTGAAGCTATCAAACTCACCCGCAACCAGGTCTACATCTGTAATATCATCAAATGCCGTCCCCCGGGTAACCGAAACCCCGAAGCCGACGAGATTGATTCCTGCTTTCCTTTTCTGAAACGTCAGATTGAAGCGATCCGGCCTGACTTTATTTGTGCTCTCGGAAACTTTGCAGCCCAGACGCTGCTGAAGACCGCGACTCCCATTTCCCGGCTCAGAGGCCGGTTTCATGATTATAATGGCATTCGGCTGCTGCCGACCTATCATCCGGCCTATCTGCTGCGAAATCCGGAAAAAAAGCGTGAGGTATGGGAGGATATGAAAATGCTGATGAGGGAATATCGCTATGAAGAATAGGATAGTGTTGATTGCCATATTCATGTTGGCCCTCCTGGGGGCGGGCCCGGCTGCGGCAGAGTCGCGCGATGTTTACATCGTTCAGGTGGCTGATGCGATCAGTCCGGGCACAGCCGATTATATCAAATCGAGCATCAAAACGGCCGAGAAACGCCAGGCGGCCTGTATCGTGATCCAACTGGACACCCCCGGTG
>JASJCE010000311.1 GCA_030066155.1 Desulfobacterales bacterium
GAGAGTTTCGGCAACCTGCCGGGAGATTTAGCCAACTTCCTGTATTTGCTGGTCGTGCCGGTTGCCACGATCGATAAGTATATCCAATTCCTGGATAGTGTCGATAATCCCAAATTCGTCAGCACCTTTTTGAGAATGGAAAAGTGGATCTTCGACAGCCCGGACATGGCCGGGGAAGTTTTCAGAGAGTGGATCAGAGACCTGCTGCAGCAGAACCTGTTGATCAAAAATCAACTGGTCATTGCGGGTCAAAAGGTGGATATGCGCGACATAAAGTGCCCGGTACTAAACGTCTACGGCCAAAAAGATTATCTTTCACCACCATCATCGGCCAAACCGCTGGCAAACGCGGTCGGCTCGGAGGACGCGTTCACCCTGGAGGTCGACACCGGGCACGTCGGCATTTTTGTCGGCAGTAAATCATACAAAACCATCATTCCGAAAATAGTTGAATGGATCAGGGCGCGCTAAATTGGATGTGTGTCGAAGGATTTATGTCCCGATAAGGAGGATATAATGAAACATGAGAATGAAAACGCCGCCAAATTGCACACGGGACTCAAACGCAGGGAGTTCATGGCCATACTGGCGGGCTGCACCGCCGGGCTAATGGTGCCCAACCTTTTCCATGGCGAGGAAAAGATTGCCGCGGCCACCGCCTCTCCCTCCGACCGGCTGGGCAAGCTTCTGCCCCTGCGCAAACTGGGTTCTTCCGGTCCGACCGTGACCAACTTGGGCGTGGGCGGAGACCATGTGGGTAATGCCTCGGAAAAGGACGCGCAGGCCATCATCGAAAAAGCCCTGGAGGAGGGGGTGCGCTTCTTCGACAACGCTCCCTTGTACAGCAGTGGAAAAGCAGAGGAACGCTATGGAAAATTCCTCACTCCCAAGTACAGGGACGTTGCCTTCATCATGACCAAAACCCTGGCCACAAACAGGAAGGATGCCCTGAATGATCTCGACGCTTCCCTCTCCCGCATGAAGACCGACTACGTGGACCTATGGCAGGTGCATGCCCTCCAAAACTCGGAGGATGTGGAAGAGCGCGTCCAAAACGGTGTGCTCGACGCCTTTCTCGAGGCCCGGAAAAAGGGCAAGGCCAGGCACATCGGCTTCACCGGCCATAGTTCCTACAAAGCCCACCTCAAGATGCTGGAGGAGATAAAAAAGCGGGGTGTGCAGATGACCGCCTCGCAGATGCCGGTCAACCCCGCTGACCCCCACTACGATAGCTTCGTCACCCACGTGGTGCCCAAGTGCGTGGAGGCGGGCATCGGCGTGCTGGCCATGAAATCACTGGCCTACGGACGTTTCTTCGGAGGGAACAAGGGGTGGCGTCGCACGGAAGTCTCCGTCAAGCCGGCGATCCCGGCGGTTCTTTCCGTGGAGGATGTCTTCGGCTTCGTGTGGTCCCTGCCCATCACCTCCCTTGTCAGTGGTATGGAAAGCGTCCAACAGGTTTCCCAAAATGCTGCCATCGCGCGCAAAACATGGAACTGGAACCAGGCCGAACGCCAGAAACGCATCGACGCGGTGGCCCCCTTCGCCGGCCCGGATCTCGAGTTCTATAAGAGCTGAATTTAGGATTTTTGTCAGAGGCTTCAGCCAAGACGATTGAGCGGGCACATGCTGTTCATCCCATTGCGGCTCTTCAGACCGATTACTCGATATCTAGCCGGGATATTGAGAAGGACATAATCCCCAATCTCCAGACCAACCTGGGGGCACTTGACTGTCGCCTCACAGAGGAGGATCGAGCTACGCTCAATGAATTGGCGGATCAGGTGCTCGGGGATCGATACTCGCCCGAAGGGATGGCGGCGATCGACCAGTAACAGTAGCAGGCCCTGACTCCCTAAATTAAACTAGGTTGCCCATTAAAGGGCGTGTCACCCATTAAAGGGCGTGTCAGGCCAAGCAAAGTAGTTGATATAAAACAGTAAATTGTAGAATTTGGCCTTTAAAACAGGCCTATACAGAGTTTTTTGAGGGGAAAAAGGGCAGTTTTTCAAGATTAATTATCAGAAACATTGTCTTCCTCGACTGTGTGCCCTTTGGGTTCAGGAAACGAAACCGGTTTAGGCAATCCGTCATCGGGATACTCACCGGCGGTAATAATTTCGATTTTGACATTACTTTCTTCATCACGAAATGATTTTTCAGAACCGGGAAGCTCCGCAACATAACCTCGCCCGACGAGTTTCTCCCGAAAGCACGCCAGTCCCTTTAGCGTTAACAGGATATCAACATCAAGGGTCATACGGACGTATCCATGAGCAGCAAGGGCCATGCCGCCGATAACGGCATAAGCGATACCTATATTTTTAGAAGTCTGGGATCAAAGGAAAATTCTTGAGGTGAATGGATGGTGACCTTTTTAAAGTTCGGGTGCGAGGGATTTATCAGATAATTGACTAAATGTATAAAATGACTAAAATGCCTAAAGTTGAGGTATTTTATCAATTTATCGTATACATATCCTGATATGTTAAAGCCGTGTTACCAAACTCGCATTCAAACTTACCTGAGGAGACACACCATGACAGAACCAATTATGAAACGCGTGAAAGGAGATGGCCTGGAAATCCAGATGGCCGTCTGGGACGGAGAAGGTGAAAATATCGTTTGCGTTCACGGCCTGACGGCCAACTGCCGCTGCTGGGACGAGATGGCATCCTGTTTGACTCCGGCCCATTCTTTTTGGGCCATGGATTTGCGGGGCAGGGGGCTTTCCGATAAACCGTCTTCCGGTTATTCGTTGCCGCACCACGTGCGTGATTTACACTGTCTGCTTGGAGATTGCGGTCTGAACCAAGCCGTTTTGATGGGACACTCTCTGGGGGCATACGTATCCCTCGCTTTTGCGGCCCGATATCCGGAGCGGGTCAAGAAACTCATTCTGATGGACGGCGGTGGGCAGCTCAGTGATGAGCAGTGGGATCAGGTGGACATCGTAATTAAACCGTCTCTGGACCGATTGGGGCAGGTGTTTGCGTCTTTTGAGGATTACGTTGCGCTGTTGAAAGCGGCCCCGATTTTGCAGCCCTGGACACCGGCAATCGAGGCCTACTTCCGCTATGAGTCCGAAGAGGTCGAGGGGGGTGTCCGTTCCCGGATTAATCCCGAGCATATCCAGGAGGAAAGTCAAAATCTGAGGCAGGCTTCGCCCGCCGATTTCTATCCGAAGGTAAACTGTCCGGTTTTAATTCTGCGGGCAACAGATGGAATATTGAGCCCAGATGACCTGGTGTTGCCTGAAACGGCAGTGGATCGGATGCTGTCCGAAATTAAAGATGCCCGAAGTGTGGACGTCACGGGGACGAATCACTATTCGATCTTGATGCAGCCGAGCGAGCAGCGGGATGAGGCGATTCTTGATTTTTTGACGGATAGCTAATTCAGACAGGCCGGAATCGAAAATTGAAGATTAATATGGCCGCAAAAAGGCACAAAAATTCGAGACCACACTAAATTAATCCAACTATTTGCAGGATCCATATTCGATAGTTTATATTTTTAAACGAAGTATTTTCCGGAGCAATGAGCGAAGCCTGGAACAATCGGGGCATGGCAGAAGCATTGGGAGATGTAGTTTCTCAGACGAGCATAAGTCATTAGACAAGAATTCACCGCCCGCTTCAGGCTTGGGGCTTCGCTGCAAACGGCTACGACCCCACACGTCGCTTTTAGCTTCCGTCTTCGCTGGAGCTATGCCGCGACAAGTCCGACTTCGCTCTGCGAGCTACGACGGGACAAGACGACCCGACAAGTCGCTCGCACAGAGATCGCAGAGGTATTCTAGTTTTAACTTTCTGATGACTTTTCTCCGCGAACTTTGCGGCTCAGCGGTGAATAACAATAAAAAATTTTCACTACAGGATGTCTAAAAAATAATGGCTACGTCGGTAATGGCTAAACGCTGGCTGTCAAATATTCTTGCTTGATCCAGTTCAGGTGATAAAGCTCCCTTCAATCGTTCCGATCCCAAAAATTCTGATATATATTTCCCGATTTCCCTGCCTTCCTGAACACACCCCATGTGCCCCCAGGGTGAATCCAGGATTTTCACCCGGGCCTGATCGGGACTGCTTTCGTTCAGTATTTCGGCCAATTCTTCGGCCCAGTAGGGCGGGAACTCGGAATCAGTCGAAATATTGACCAGCAGGACCGGGCATTTTATGCGCCGGGCCCCTTTTTTGTAGTCCCCGACTTCCGGCCTTAACCGGCGATATGGAGAGAAAATCTCGAGCATTACAGTCGGAAAAAAACGGAAAAATAAGGTTGCAATGCAGACACAAGCTAGTCTATCTTGAGGCATCCTGGGATATCGGATCAATGTGACAACCTGTCATAAACATTAAACAAGTATCATTAATAATGGAAATCCCGGAATTGCAGATTCAGGCCTTATTGACGATTTCTTGCCTCCACTGACAAGAATTAAAAGTTAAGGAGAAGGTAATTATGAAAAAAAACAGGAAACTCGGAAGAGGTGTGGCCGTCGTCGGCGCCGGCATGTCGAAATTCGGCATGTATAAAGACAAAGATTCTAAAGATTTATTTGCTGAAGCGTTTAATGGAATGATCGCTTCGGTGGACAAGGGGATCGATCCCAATGAAATTGATGCGCTATATTTGGGGAATTTCTCAAACGATTTTTTCATGCATCAATCCCACTGGGGGCCGATTATATCCGATTTAATCGGCATGACACCCAAGCCTGCTACCCGTACCGAGGGCGCCTGTGCGTCAAGCGCGCTGGCTTTTCGCGAAGGCGTTTTTGCCATCGCCTCCGGGTTCTATGATATGGTCCTGGTGGGCGGTGTGGAGGAAATGTCCAAACGAACCACGGAGGAGGTGGCCGAAGGCCTTGCGTTGGCAACCGTGCCCTACGAAGGACGGGTGGGATTTACCTTTCCGGGAGTTTTCGGAGCGGTGGCCACGGCGTATTTTGCCAAATACGGAGCGAATCGGGAACACCTCATGAATATAACCATTAAAAGCCACAATAATGCACCCCTCAATCCCAAGGCCCAATTCCCCCTTACGATTCGTGATATGATGAATGCCAAAATGGAAAGTATGAAGAAGAAAGGTCTTCCGGCTCCGGACTGGCAGGATGAAAAAGCCTTTTTGGGTGATCCCAAAGCCAACCCCGCAGTAGCCTGGCCGATGCACCTTTTTGACTGTTGTCCCATCAGTGACGGGGCCAGCTGCATGCTTTTGGTCGGAGAAGAGCTGGCCAAAAATTTCACGGATGATCCCATTTATGTTGCCGGAATCGGCCAGGGCAGCGGTCGGGGCTTTCATGCCAGTCCGGATATGACTTACTTTGAAGCGACCCGCTATGCAGCCCGGGAGGCTTACGGCATGTCTGGACTGCAACCGGAAGATGTTCAATTTGCCGAAGTGCATGATTGCTTCTCCATCGCGGAATTGGTGCACATTGAAGATCTCGGGTTTTTCAAAGCTGGAGAGGGATATAAAGCTGTTGCCGACGGGGCCACCCGCCTCGACGGGCCCAAGCCGATCAACACCTCCGGCGGACTGAAGTGCAAAGGGCATCCTGTCGGTGCGACAGGCGTCTCGCAATTATTTGAGGTTTGGACCCAGCTCAAGGGCAAAGCCGGCAAGCGTCAGGTGCCGAACGAAAATTTACGGATTGGCGGTGCCCATAACCTGGGTGGCACCGGCGGCACCTGCACGTTTACGATCCTTGAAAAACGTTAACCGTTCAGGGGTTCCCCGTTCAGAGGTTCAGGGTTATAAAAAGGTTTCAGGTTTCGGTGTTCAGGTGTCAGGTTTCAGTCTAGCCACTGGCGACCATAGCAACAGAACCAATAGTGGTTACTCGATGCAGATTAATAATATTCAGAGGTACAAGGTATAGGGTGTAGGGTGTAAGGTTATAGAATAGGTTTCAGGTTTCAGTGTTCAGGTGTCAGGATTTATCTCGATGGTTGGATGCTTAATCAGTAGACTCGATGCCGGGTGATAATAAATGGAGGTACAAGGTATAGGGTATAAGGTGTCAGGTAAAAGAAGAAAGGAGCAGCGCGCAGGGCCTCTGATTCCCGGCTTCTGTTTTCTGACATCTGTATACTGACAACTGCATGCCGCGGCGAAGCTCGAAGAGCGAAGACGGGTCTTCTGACATCTGTTCTCTGTCATCTGAAACCTGACACCTGAATACTGAAACCTGAAACCTTTATTTAATAGCCCAGAACCCAGCTTGCACTCCGTAGCCCGAAGGGCGAAGGGGGGGAACCTACAACCAAAGGAGACAAACTGATGGAAGAAAGACCTTTCAGTGATATTTCGTATGAACTTTATTTAAATGAAGAAAAGCTGATGGGATCACGTTGCAAAGGCTGTGGAGCCCATTATGTCCCCCCACGGTCAATCTGCATCGATTGCTACAAATCCGATATGGAATGGATGGAAATGCAGGGTAAAGGTAAGCTGGCGGCGTTTACCTGCATCACGATCGCGCCGCCGTTTATGATCGAACAGGGCTACAACCGCAAAAATCCCTACTGCTCGGGAGTGGTGGAGCTGGAAGAAGGCGGGCGGGTGGATGCCCGTATCGAAGGGGTGGATTGTACGCAGCCCGAATCAATCAGGGTCGGTATGCCGCTCAAGGTTAAGTTCTTGCATCGAGGGGAAGAAGACGCCATGGAAACATATCTGGCGTTTGAGCCTGCGTAACTGACAACCATTCTGGTGGAAACAACCCCAACTTCGGTTAATCATGAAACAAAATAAAATTGCTACCGCTGATGAAGCCATCAGCGTCATCAAAGATGGCGATGTTATGGCTGCCGCCGGTTTCGTTGGAAACGGCACCCCGGAAGAACTTATAATAGCCCTGGAGAAGCGATATCTTGAAACGCAAAAGCCCAAAGCGATAACGCTGATATTTTCCTCAGGGCTCGGAGATGCAAAGGATCGAGGGCTGAACCGGCTTGCTCACAGGGGTCTGTTTAAACGGGTAATTGCCGGGCATTACGGACTGATGCCTAAAATCGGGCAATTAGCCCTTGAAGACGAGTTTGAGGCCTACAACCTGCCCCAGGGAATGCTGACCAACCTCTATCGTGCAGTTGCGGGCAAAAAACCGGGAGTATTTTCCAAGGTGGGTCTGGGAACCTTTGTCGATCCGCGCATCGAAGGCGGTAAGGTCAACGCCCGCGCGACGGAGGATCTGGTCGAAATAATCGAGTTGGGTACAGAGGAGTGGATTTTTCTTAAGGCCTTTCCAATCGACATTGCCCTGATTCGAGGAACAACAGCGGATACGACCGGCAACATTACCATGGAAAAGGAGATCTTATCCCTTGATACTCTGGCAATGGCGACCGCCGTGAGAAATTCCGGCGGTCATGTCATTGCCCAGGTGGAAAGAATAGCAGATGTCGGAACCCTCAATCCCAAACATGTTAAAGTTCCGGGTATCCTGGTGGATTATGTCGTGGTGGCCGAGCCGGAAAACCACATGCAGACCTATGCCACACCTTACAGCCCGGCCTATGCCGGCGAAATCAAGGTCCCCCTCAAATCGATAAAGCAGCTGCCGTTCGACGAAAGAAAAGTAATCGCACGCCGCGCCAGCCTGGAGCTTCGCCCCTATGATGTCATTAACCTGGGTATCGGTGTTCCAGAAGGGGTGTCGAATGTGGCCAACGAGGAAAAAATCTTATCGTATTTTACCATGACCGTCGAGCCGGGGATAGTGGGCGGTGTACCCGCCGGCGGATTGAACTTCGGGGCATCTACCAATCCCGACGCAATCATCGATATGCCGGATCAATTCGATTTCTACGATGGCGGTGGACTGGATCTAACCTGTCTCGGCATGGCCCAATGCGATCAGCAGGGCAATGTGAATGCCAGCAAGTTCGGTCCGCGGCTGGCCGGCTGCGGCGGCTTCATCAATATCAGCCAGAACGCCAAGACAGTCCTGTTTGTGGGCACATTTACCGCCGGCGGCTTCGAGACAACAATCAAGGACGGTGAATTGCAGATTGTCAGGGAGGGAAAAACCAGGAAATTCATCAGATCGGTCGAGCAGATAACGTTCAGCGGTCAAATCGGCAGTCGAAGCGGTCAGAGGATTCTCTACATTACCGAACGGTGTGTATTCCAGCTCGAGAATGAGCAACTCAAACTGTTGGAGGTTGCCCCCGGCATTGACATCGAGCGTGACATACTGGCCCACATGGAATTTCGCCCGTTCATCGATCAGGTGGTGAGTATGGATCCGAGAATTTTCGAGCTCCGTGCGATGGGAATCCGCACCGAGCTTTTAACCGGCGATATAGATCAGAGAATACGATATGACCCGCAAACCAACACGCTGCGTTTAAATTTTAAAGGTCTGGAAATAGACCGGGTGGATGATATTGAAATTATTCGCAGGGTCGTCGAAGAGCGTTGCCGGAATGCAGGAAAGAAAGTCAAGGCTATCGTTGATTATGAGTCCTTCAGTATTGGTGAGGATCTTCTGGAGGCATATCTGGATATGGGCCAGTACATCATCGAAACGTACTACGAGGATGTTACCCGTCACACCACCAGCCAGAGGCTGCGGTCAAAACTGGGTGATGAATTCGTCAAACGGGGGTTGGCTCCAAGTATATACGAGTCTGAAGAAGAGGCAGAGATAAAAATCTTAGTTTGAAGGGGAGAATCCTATGCGATTAAAAGAGAAAGTAGCCTTGATCACGGGTGGGGCCGCCGGTATTGGTCTTGCCACCGCAAAGCGATTTGTCAAAGAAGGCGCCCGGGTAATTATTTGCGACGTCAACCAGCTGGCCGGTGAAGCGGCTGTTCAAGAACTGGGTGAGGCTGCCGAGTTTTCCACGGTGGATGTAACCGACAAGGCTTCAGTGGATAACTGGATTCAGGGAGTTGTTGAAAAACATGGGCGGGCGGATATACTGATCAACAATGCCGGTATCGTGCGCGACAG
>JASJCE010000312.1 GCA_030066155.1 Desulfobacterales bacterium
TCAAACCGAATACAGGTAATCAAAAACACCGTAAATGAGCTCGGTGACCTGTTGATTGCCTTCGAGCGTGCCGGCCAGTCCATACAGGGCGGTGGTTTCGGCCACGGTTCCGGATTTGGACCTTGCGTATTCCACACCGGATTTCAAGTCGGCCAGAAATCGGTCGGCCACACCCGGCACAAATGTCTGGGGCATCGTGATGCAAAAGTGCAGAGCCGGCGGCAGCTGCAGGACGTTGAAACGCCAGCCTCTGGATTTCATGAAATCGTTGATGTGGTAGACATCCACTTCTTCGGATCGGAAACTGATGACAAAGGTCGGCTCTCCGATCAACAGAAGCTCCGGTATCGCCGCGATACCGGCCTTGATTTCGTCGGCCACCTTCATGATGTCTCTGACAGCCCTCATATAGCCGTCTTCTCCGAGGTAAACCATGGCAGCCCAGGTTGCCGCCGTCAAGCCGCCGGAGCGGCTGCCGGCGGCAGTCGGTGAGGCATACATGCCGCCGGGCCAGTCCGGTATATTGAAATACTGATAGCGCCGCAGGTTGTTGTTGCGATACAGGACAACAGAGGTGCCTTTCAGGGCAAAACCATACTTGTGGGTGTCGGCGGACATGGACGTCACCCCCGGCAGCCGGAAATCGAACGGGGGGATATCGTAGCCCAGCTTTTCAATCCAGGGAAATATGAACCCGCCAAGGCAGCCGTCCACATGGAATCCGATTTCGTGCTTAACGGCAATTTGGGACAGGGCTGGCAATGGATCGATCAGGCCATAGGGGTAATTGCCGGCACTACCCACGATGGCAACCGTATTCTCGTTGATCTGGGCTTCCACGGCTGCCGGATCGACCCTGAAGTCCGGCTCTGCCACCGGCACGTGTACCATCTTGATTCCGAAGTAGCTGCCTGATTTATCAAAAGCCGGATGAGCCGTGTGTGGCATAATGATTTCCGGTGCCTGGATGCCCTTTTCTTTGCGGCCCCAGTCGCGATATACCTTCATGGCCATGAGAATGCTTCCGGTGCCGCCGGAAGTGACCGTTCCGCAGACCTGATCCTCGGCATTGTGCTCCTTGATGGAATCTCCGTTGAGCATTTTGGCCGTCATCGAAATGATTTCGCTTTCCATTTTAAACATGCTCGGGCACATATCGAATTGGATTGTGTTTGCATGAGAAAACAGCGAAAAAACCCTATTTAGAAAGGCGCGATGTTCCTCGCCGGCATGATAAAATGTGCCGGATACCTGGCCGGATTGCCACCCTGCATTTTCCGCTTCCGCCATGGCAGACAGCTCTTTTAGGATATCATCCCTGTCGCGCCCTTTTGCGGGCATGGCATGGTAGCTTTGATACTGCTCACTGTAGGGCTTAAATGGATCGACCGGCTGGGCTTCCTTGGCTTGTTCGGACATGATCTTCTCCTATTATGTCTGTTGATTTCCGGAATTCAAAGCCGCGAATATCTTCCGGTTTCGTTTAAAAAAAGCACGATACTGGGTGTACATTCTGTCATAAATGCCACGATTGGATTCATCCGGCTCGAAGACCCGCTTAATTCGGATTAAATCCGGAATCTCATCGATAGCACGATATCCCAGAGTGATCAACGCCAGCAAGGCCGTTCCCCGAACCGTGGTATTGAGGGGATCATCAATCTGATGAATCGGGACCCCCAGCACATCCGCGTGAATCTGGGACAGCACGTCGGAAAGCGCCCCACCGCCCGAAAAGCGAAAATGGTTGATTGAACGGCCAATGAATTTTTCAGCAGCTTCACGGGTCCAGCGATTGTTGTACGCCAGGCCCTCCATAATTGCCCGGGTCAGATGTCTGCGGTCGGAGGTCAACGACAGGTTTACGAAGCCCCCCCGAACATGGGGATCCTCCTGGGGGACAACCGTACCGTTTAACCAGGGGAGAAAAAGTACCCCGCCGCTGCCGCTCGGTACGTTAGAGGCAACCGTGTTGAATCGTCGATAAGCGTCGTCAGGAACGGGACCGGTATCAAATTCATCTTCAGTGTAGATCAAATTTTTCAAAAAAAATTCCACACATTTTCCCCCCGTCCCTTGCTCTCCCAGCAAATAATATCTGGATTCAAACGGACTCGGCAAACTGGTCATAAAATGGCTCAGATCCGTTTTCTTGAATGGCACATGACAGGTCATGTAAAGGGTTGTACCAATGTATATGATGGTTTCGAAATCCCTTACCGCCCCGGAACCAATGGCAGAGGCATTGGAATCACCGATACCGGCAACCACCTGAGTCGAGGGCTGCAATCCCCAGTCTTTTGCCACAGAACCCGAAATGGGACCGATAACGCCGTCATTGGCGATAAGTGGTGGAAATTTGTCCCTGTCCAGCCCGGCCAAACGAAGCAGTTCGTCACTGTATTCCCGGGATCCCCACTCGCGATTATCAACGATAACAAACGGAGCCATGGATTTTTGAGTGGCCGTGATCTTTCCGGTCAGCCGGGCGGTCAGATAATCCATGGGCTCTAAAAATTTGTGGGTTTTAGCGTAGATATCCGGCCTTTCATGCTTTATGAACAGAACATGTCCGAGTGAATCCACGCCCGAGCGGGTTGGCACCAGTCCAGTCCATTTGACCCACTTCAACAGCTTCAGCAAGCCGTAGCCCTGAATACTCGGAAAACCGGAGGTAATCCGGCAGTTATGAGGTCCGCCGCGGGTATCCATCCAGTGGACCGCTCGCATCAGCGGATCGGCATGTTCATCCACGGGAACGACCACCGACCACTGGGAATCGCAGCCAACGGCCACAATATCCTCCGGTGAGACCTTGGACCGGGCAATAACCTTTCTCGACGTCTGTTTGGCGACCTCCCACCATTCTTCCGGATCCTGTTCGGCACCACCCCCTGGCAGCATATGGGTCGTGATGCGATCTTCGGCGCTGGCAATCACCTCGCCGTTGTCCGCCACCATCGCCGTCTTGAGGGAAGTGCTGCCCAGGTCGATGGCAAGAATATAATGATGGGTATGTTGGGTTTTTGCAGTCATCAAATTCCGAAAATTCGGCAAGACAAATGTCGAATGTCGATTGACGAATGTCGAATTAGGGGATTTGAGTAAATAGGCACCAAATAGGAAATTACGATACTGAATCGTATTGGTTTTCGGATCTACCTGCTTTTCAGCAGTTCCACAACTTCCCGATGTTTTTTTTCCGAGGCCATATTCAGCGGCGTTAAGCCGTCTTTGCTACGGGCGTCGATATCGGCGCCATTGTCGATAAGAAGCGCGACGGATTCCCTGTCTCCGGCCACGGCAGCCGCATGCAGCGGTGTCAGGGCTTTGGCGTTCCTGGCATTGACATCAGCGCCCCGTTCCAGAAGCAGTGCCACGGTCTCTTTGCGTCCGGCCAAAGCAGCCGTGTGCAGCGGTGTAACAGCATCCCGATTATTCCGGGCATTGATGTCGGCGCCGCTGGCAATCAGCATTACAACTGCATCCCGGTTGCCCCTCCAGGCAGCCGCGTGCAGGGGCGTCAATCCGCGTCCATCGCCGATATTGACTTCAGCCCCTTTTTCGATCAACAGCGTGGCGATATCCTGGTAGCCTTCAAAGATGGCGATATGCAGGGGTGCCTCCCCGGCCTCATCTTTCTCGTTGACATCCGCACCGGCATCAATCAATGCTTTGACCAAAACAATATCGTTCAAACGTATGGCCTCGTTAAGTGAGAATTGAGAAGGTTCCCTGTAATTGGTGAGTTTGTCCTTGGTTTGCGGATCTAACCGTCCGGTGGCCGGCACACCGATCTCCTCTTGAAAAAGCTTTATGGCATGAATGGTCTTCTTGCCCCTGATGCCATCGGGTTTGCCGGGATCATATCCCAGTTCTTCCAGCTTTTTTTGCGCTTCAAAAAGGTCCTGGTCAAAGGCAACAAGAGCAGCCGGCCAAAGAAGACCAACTAATAAAATAGCGGCAGGTATGACAACGTATTTTGATTTCATAGAATTAAAATACTAGAAACAGCCAAAATCGTCAAGCAAGCCGATACGCAAGCAGGAAAACGTCAAAGTCAACTCTAACTGATTTGGAGAGAAGCGATTTGTCTTGCTGGAGACCTCACTAAAATCCCAAATGACAATACTCAAATTACAAACAATATCAAAATTACAAATTCCAATGATTAAAACATTACATGCTCTTAACAGCGTTTTCGCTTTATTTTGTTTGTTTTGAATTTTGAATTTCGGTCATTGGTATTTATTTGAAATTTGTTTTTTGGTGCTTGGAATTTTAATGATTTTGATAAGGGAAAACTCCATTTATTTCAAGCAAATATCTGTTTAAATGACGTGGCCCTGATACATCAGCAACAGCCAGGGGGACGACAAGTGCTAGTCACTTTTTCGGCTGAAATACAGGTTCGCCAATGCAAGGAGGGATGTGCCCACAATGAGCAAAAAGGAGATGGCATTAATCACCGGTGTACTGCCGTCACGTACTTGCAGGTAGAGGTTGATCGGCAGGGTTGCCTCATGGCCGACAAGAAACAGGGTCGTGTTGAAGTTTTCAAATGACATTAAAAAAGCCACAGCTCCTGCCCCGAAAATGGCCGGCCGCAAGAATTTCAGGGTTATATGCCAGATAACCTCAAAGCGGCTGGCGCCCAGATTCATGGCCGCCTCTTCCAGGCTGCTGTCAAACTTTTTCAGGCGCGCCGACACCACAAGGGTAACCAGCGTCGCTATGAACGAAAACTGTCCCAACACCACCAGCCAGAAGCCTGGGCGGAACAATTCGAAATCCAGATTCCAGGTATTCTCAAAATACATTCCCAGGGTGTTGCTTAGCAAAAGAATAGAAATTCCCAGGATTACGCCCGGAATCACAAGCGGCGCCAGCATCAAAAAATACAGCAGCGACTTAAAACGGAAATCTTCCTGCTCGAAGAGGAAAGCCGCGCAGGTGCCGACCGCCAGCGACAGAAGCGTCACAAAAAATGCGACTCTGAAGCTTACCCAGATACTGTCCAGGTTGATTTGATCGTGAAAAATACCGACCCGATCCGGTAAATTGGCCGTAAACCACTCTATGGTAAATCCTTTCCACGGCAGAGATGGAAATTGAGAATCGTTAAATGCCAGCACGCAAGCCACCAAAAGGGGGGCAAATAGAAACGTAAAGTACAAAATCACGTAAAACTTGAAGATTCGATTGTATGTATTAGAAGTCGGCAGTGTCCGTATCATTGCACCACCTTTTTCAGATTCTGGCGGGTCAGCTTTAATCCAATCCATACGACCAGGGAGGACAAAACCAGCAGCAAAAAGCCGAAAGCAGATCCCTGGTTCCAGTTAAAGCTGGCAATAAACTGATTGTAAATCTGCTCGGTAAACCAGAGCGAATTTTTACCGCCCATCAAATTGGGGGTCAAATAGTTGCCCAGCGTCAGCATGAACACCACGATCGAACCGGACACGATGCCGGGGGTGGCGTGGGGGATGATAATTTTAAACAAAATACTCCACATGTTGGCCCCCAGATCATATGCGGCCTCGATCAGGCTGTCATCGAGACTCCCTAGAACCGAGACAATCGGAACCACCATAAATAGCATCGATGTGTATACCAGCCCTAATATCATGGTCGAATCTCGATATAGCATTTCGATCGGTTGATGTAACACTCCCAATTTAATAAGAAAATGGTTAATGATGCCACTTTCCCGCAGCAGGATCATCCATCCGTAAACCCGCACCAGCTCACTGACCCAGAATGGGAGCAGCAACAGCACCAGTAAAAATCCCTGGTATTTGGGAGCCACTACCTTGGTGATATAGAATGCAACCGGCAGTGCTATCACAAAGGTCAGAAATGTAACCAGAATCGAGTAAAGGGCGGTTCGCACAAAAGTCAGCCAGTAAATGGGTTCTTCGAAAAAATATAAATAATTGTCAATGCTCCAGCTCATCTGACCGTCATCCGTTTCATACCGAAACGACATGATCAACAAATCGATGTGCGGCAAAACAATCATCAAAACCAGCCACAACAGAACCGGTGATAAGAAAAATAAGAGTGCCCAGCGTTTTTGGTGTTTCATGGAAAAGGTTTCAGGTGTCAGTGTTCAGGTTTCTTAAGAATGACGAATGGCGAATGGCGATTGACGAATTAGGGAATTCTATCGATTTAAACTGTTTGTCAAACAAAGAATCGAGTTGCCAACACTCAAATTCCACTAACTAATATCAAATAATCAATAACGAATAACTATACTTTCCCCAATCCAAAATCGTTTCCCATCCTTAAATCCGCAATCTGATATCCGCAATCCGCAATCAAATCCCTCTGTCTTTAGCAAAACAGATGCCCGACTGCTCGCTCCAGCCGATTTCAACCTTATCTTCCTTTCGGATGTAATCAAATTGTCGGGTTTGGGGCAGGGCGATGAGCAATTCCGTGTCCGCGTCAAGCGGGTGAGCCAGCAATCTGCTGTTGGCACCATCGAAGAGAATATCTTTTACGATTACCTCAAACCGGTTTAGATTGGATAAGCTCGGATCCGGCTTGATTAACATGGCTTCGGGTCGCAGAAAGAGATCGACTGCGTCTCCCGCCCGCAATGATTCGCTAAGTTTGGTGCGAAAAAGGTTGCCTTCGGAGGTTTTGACCTCGGCGATATCACCCTCACTATTGCGGACGATGCCTCTCCAGGCATTATTGTCTCCCACAAATTGGGCCACAAATGGCGTTTTGGGATCATTGTACAAATTTTGCGGGCTGTCAATTTGTTCAAAAACTCCCTTATTCATCACCGCAACGTGATCCGACATGACCAGCGCTTCGGATTGATCATGGGTGATATAGACAAAGGTGGTGCCGACCTTGGCCTGCAGTTTCTTTAATTCGACTTTCATCTGCTCCCGAAGCTTCAGATCCAAAGCACCCAGCGGTTCATCCAGCAAAAGCACCGCGGGCTCCAAAACCAGACATCTGGCAATCGCCACCCGTTGTTTCTGGCCCCCGGACAGCTGATCGATTTTCTTCTCGGCAAAACCGGCCAGGTCCACCCGCTCCAAGATGGTGGTCACCTTTTCTTGAATGATACTTTTCCCCTCCCCACGTCGCTTAAGTCCGAAGGCAATATTCTGCCCAACATTCATCATGGGGAATAAGGCCAAATGCTGAAAAATCAGGTTTACTGGTCGTTTATTGGGAGGGATGCCGAGCATGCTGTTACCGCGAATCTCGATATCGCCGCTGCTGGGTTCCGTGAGGCCGGCAATCATCCGCAGCAGGGTGGTCTTGCCACAGCCCGATGGACCTAATATGGAAAAGAATTGACCATCCGGGACCTCAAAAGACACGTTGTCGACCGCCACGAAATCTTTGAAGGTTTTGGTGACGTTTTGAACCGCCAGATCAATTTGCATAAACAAACCTTCGAACGAATCTTTTTTAGTTTGAGCGATGAGGTTATACGAAAGAACTTGAGGACAGTGTCAATTTGGAAAAAGGAGGCTTTCATCGTAAATGAAAGCCCCCTTAAAAAGGCAAAGCTCAATATTTACACCATACAGATCATTACGTTACTTAGCAGCTTTGACCTTATCGAGGATCCGACCCTCAATTTCTTCCAGCTTGGCCGGAACAGGCGGATACCACTTAATATTGGCAATCGCCCTCAACGGAAAACAGCGCTCAAAATTGGCCTTTATTTCAGCATCCAGAAATTGAACCGCGCCTTTAGAAGCCGAACCGTATTTTGAACCGTTGGTAAAAACAGCCGCGTGTTCCGGCTTCAGCATAAAATTAATCCATTTGTATGCACCCTCGACATTTTTGGCTTTGGCCGGAATCGCAAAGGTATCGATCCAGCCCAGGGCGCCGCTGCGGGGTGCAATAAAGTCAATGTTGGGATTTTCTGCATGCAGTTTCCAGCCGCCGTTATCCCAGGCCATGGCCAAATGAACTTCGCCTGAACGCATGGACTGCAATAGATTGTCTCCGTTGGTCCAATAATTTTTAACAAAACCCTTGCCGTCGATCAGGGCCTGCCCGACTTTTTCCATCAGGGCTTTGTACGCTATGGGATCATTGTATTTGGCGTAAGGATTTTCCCCCATGGCAAACGCCAGTCCGATCAATGTCGGTCTTTTAAGACGGTAGCTGATTCTACCCTTATACATCGCATTCAATATGTCGGAGTAATCACCGGCATTGGGGGCGAATTTTTTATTCACGACCAATCCGGATGTGCCCCAGCAGAAGGGCACTGCGTACGGTTGGCCTTTGACCATCGTGTTAAGCTTTACCGCCTCCAGCATGGATTCTATGATCTGGCCGGTTTGGATTTTGGACATATCGATGGGCTGATAAATTTTGTACTTCTCCTGCACAGATGCAATACGATCTTGACTGGGCTGGGCCAGATCAAAACCGGCGCCGCGGGTAGCTCGCAGTTTGGCAATCATCTCCTCATTATTGGAGTAAGTGACTTTAACAGTAATCCCGGTCTCTTTTTGGAATTTATCGACCAGACTCTTAGGGGCATAGTCTGTCCATGATATTAGGGCTAACTCCTCAGCAGCATACAGATTACCGAAAGCAAATACCAGAAATGTCCCCAGGATCAGAGAAATTACGAATACTTTTTTCATGTTCGGACCTCCTTTTTTCGGGTTAAAAAAGTGGGATGGGTCAATGTATCCTGCGATTAAACGATAAGTCAATTCAAAAATAGATTCCTTGCCGTTCGCCGGTGTTTCATGATAAAAGCCATTTTTCTTACGAAGAGCAGCTGGTGGAATAAATATGAGCGTAGAGAATAAGCCGGTCACAATCACCTGGGACTTTGACGGTACGCTTGTACCCAATGATCCCTATGACAGCGAACAAACGCTGATGCGGTACAAATTGGCTGAAGCCGGGAATCGAATATCCACTTTCATC
>JASJCE010000313.1 GCA_030066155.1 Desulfobacterales bacterium
ATTCTTCGGCTATACTACCTCGCAAACAAAGGCGGTAGCGGAGACTATTAGCTAGAAAGGAGATTCCATGAAAGTCATCGGCATTAATGCCAGCCCAAGGAAAAAGGCAAACACTCAGACCCTATTGGAGGCTCTATTAGAAGGGGCCGAAGAGAACGGAGCAGAAATTCGTCTGGTTAATTTAAGAGAGCTGGATATAAATGGATGCCTGGGTTGTGAAGGCTGCAAAAAACATCTGGGCAAATGTGTGCAGAAAGATGATTTGACGACGTTGCTCCAGGAAATGACAACCTATGACGCCATTGTCCTGGGCACTCCCGTTTACTGGTACCATGTGACCGCCCAGTTTAAAATGCTGGTTGACCGCCTGTACTGCTTTTTGGAATTCGGGGAGAATCCGGAAACCGGCGAGCCCACAATTAATTCGGCCTTTCCAGGCGGCAAAAGTATGCTGCTGTTGATTTCACGGGGCGATATCGAACCTCCGACGCTTTTTCCGCAATTTTACGATCATATGAATGAATGGCTTAATTTAATTCCCATGTCTCTCGGGGCGGGGAAATCTGAAATTTTTCATCAGTATGGCACGGGAATAGACCGCAAGTCGGCAATAAATGACCCAGAATTATTGAAGAAGGCCAAAGCTGCCGGTGCTGTTCTGCTGTCACCTTAAAAAGTTGGGTTGAGGCACGAAGCCCAGCATTTGGAATGACGAATGATCCGCCACAGGCGGAGTGGAAGTCGCTCTCCGAGGCCGCTTGCAGCCCCGCCTCCGGCTCGTAGACGCGAGCCTACGGGTCGGAGAGTAGGCCTCCAGGCCGGAGGGTAGGCGCTAGAACCCCTACGAGCCCGCTTCCAGCCCGTAGGCTTCAAAGGCTTACAGGCCGGAGGGGAGGCTTCGCTCAGTCTTTTTAATAGATAGATAGAATGCCTTACTTCGACATTCGAAATTCATTGTTCGATATTCGATATTCGCTTTTCAAGGTTTCTTATTTGATCAGACCGGCTGTTTTTTAGCCGGAGGCACTGCTTATAAGGAACCGGGTTTATCTGACTTGGCGCTTGAACATTCGACATGTACCGCTTAATTTATGTAGATAACGCAAGCAGTCTGTGTTGACAACTACATCGCCCCTATCGAAACGGAGGCAGCCGTCCGTGATGAAGAGAGGTTGGTCAAGGAGATCAGGCAGGTGGTCGCCGGTTTTGAGGGAATTACGGATATCAAGATTAAATGCCACCCGATCGTGTCCCTGAGCGAATAATCCAAAGCTGTTGGAGTTTTCAGGTGTAAGTGTTCAGTGTTCAGGTTTCAGCGCGCGTTAATTGAGGGATTTAGGAATTGAGAAATTGAGGAATTAAAGAACGCCAATCTCGAAAAAATTCAAATAACGCGATTTTCGATCCATTAATCTGGAAAATTTAGTGTTGGTGATTTCTGAGGCGGTATCAAGGATGAGGGAGATAAATAGATAAAATACCATGAATTCCTCAATCCCTAAATTCCTCAATTCCTAAATTATATGTCCTGACAACTGAAACCTGAAACCCGACACCTGAAACCTAAATATGCTGGTTACGTTAATCACTCTTCTAACCCCTAACGGGTTGACCAAAGCCGAACCGTGGGATTGGATATTTTAAAATGAAACATCGTCAGCGTCTTCGACCGCAGGTAACGAATGCGGAGTGTATCCGCTGCGGCACGTGTTGTGAAAAGGGCGGCCCCGGTTTTCATGAGAATGACCGCGATTTGATTGACAACGGCATCATTCCTTCGCGTTGTCTGTTCACTATCCGCAAAGGTGAATTCGCCTACGACAACGTAAAAGGGTCTTTGAAGCCGCTCGATTCAGACATTATCAAGATCAAAGGAAAAGGGAATACCTGGACCTGCATCTTTTTTGATGAAGCGGGTAAGCAATGCTCGATTTATGATAATCGTCCCCGGGAGTGTCGAGCGCTTAAATGCTGGGATACGCGCGAATTGGAACGGATATACGCCAAACGACGCTTGACCCGCGAGGATCTGGTGGCCGATGTCGAAGGGCTGTGGGATTTGATTGCCGATCATCAGGAGCGCTGTGACTACGATAAGATTCGAGACGCTATCAGGGAATTGGAACTCAATGATAATGACACGACCCGACGCCAGCTTGCCGAGATCATCAAATTCGATATTGAAATCCGTAACCTGGTTGTCACCCGTGGCGGCTTGGACGAGGAAATGCTTGATTTTCTATTTGGACGACCTTTAACAAAGACCTTACCCAATTATGGAATCGAAGTTCAACGCCAGGGGGAGAAGATTATTCTGGTGCCCAAAGTAAAAAGAACTCTAAAATCGGAATTGGGAATGCGGAATTCGGAAAATTGGGCAGGGCTGAGCGAAGAGGATTGAGATCCGAGTCAATGGTTGACGAACTCAAAGAGCAGAGCGCACTGAGCAAAGCGTATAGTGTAAAGACAGATAGGATTCCATAAGTTGTCATTTGTCCATATTCATTCGACATTTTTACTGGGTTTGTGACAACTCATCTTCTTTAATCGTTTCGACGGTTTCATCCTCGTTCTTTCGCGGCATTGATTCAGCTTTAACATCGTCATCCCCCCAGATATAGCGACCGTACTTCAGGTAGCCTTTAACGTTGTTAAGTCTGGCGTCCTGCCCGGGGTCCACCGGTATGACATTGCCGGTGATCATGGGTTGGAGATAGCTGGCAAGCTCCCGGGTACCGCCGCCGGACAGGAAAATCGCCTCGATATCCCAATCGCTGGCCCAGAGGCGATCAATTTCATCGGCGATGGATCTCGCCAGCTGGGAATAGACCTGATCCCTGATCTTGGGAAAAGAAAACCCGTGCCCCCGCATGGTAATCGTCCCGGTTTCAGCCGCCCGATACAGGCGGAAAAGCTCGACGTTGACACTGCTTTTTTCGCGCAGCTTGTTGGCGATAACGCTGAATCCCTTTGATATCCCGGTATCGATGGTTTTACTGCCGCGATTTATGTAGCGCAAACGGTCTAGGATGGCGAAATCCGTCGTTCGAAATCCGATGTCAACCACCCCGATCTTTTGTTTGGCAAGCTCCTGGTCTCCGATCTTGCCATGATCATTCATCAACAGGTTGAGGATGCTGCCCATGGGCTGCGGCAGCATGCGAACTTTGTTGATATGGATCGTTCTGATTTTCTCCTTACCGTCGCTGCTATGGTAGGTAATGGTGTGACGGCCGGTCAGCATCTCGTTGAACCGGTTGTGGTTGTCCCTAAAGTATCCGATCGGCAGGCCTGACACCAGGTTGATCGGAACGTTGATCGATGAATCATCCTGCTGCAGCATTCCGGCAGCTGTCAGTGACAGAATCTTGACATAGTCAGACAGCAGCCGTTCCTGATCGAGGGTGAAGTGCAAAACGCTCGATTGTTGTTCTGCCAGATCACCGACAAAATATGAATTGCCGTCAATGGTCACGTGGATGTGATCGGTCGGCGAACTTTCCCCAAAATCTGCCCAGAATTGAATATCGGCGGCATCTCCAAACAGGGATTTGAAAATGAGCATGTCACTGCCATTGGTCGCTTTGGTAAAACCGAAGCCGATATCGACGCCTAGAACGTGCATGTCTCTCCTCCATCCAGGTTACTTTAGTAGCTATTTTCAATCTTCAATCTTCATTTCCCCGATAAATCGGGATCAAGCTTCGCTAAAACCGGCCTAGCCGGGGTTAGTATCAAGCCCATATTATAACTTAACTAGAAAAAAGTCAAAAAAAACGGTAAGTTTTATTATTGGAATACGAGAAGCGGGATTTTTCGACAAACGCGATAGTCACAATTTTGTTGATTCTTGGGAATCCACAATGTATCTGTAGCCTTGCAAATTAGTGGGGCAAGTCTCTATACTTTCAAATTCGACAAAAGTGAATTAATTTTAATGATCGTAATTTTTAACGCCCAAATTTACGTTAACCAAGGGAGGGTCTTTAGTGAGGTGACAATGGATCGACCAATCGGCAATAGGGCTATCTCTTTTTCTTGCGCGCTTTTTTTACTGATTACCGCACCCGCCGTGAGTACGGTTTTTGCCGGAGCATCGGCAATCAACTGTCGGGCGCATGACGGCAAATGCATCCTGCCCATAGGAGGGGAAACCGTGACATTGGAAATAATGCCCCGACCCGTAACGGCCATGCAGGATTCGACGTTCAGTGTCACTCTATCCGGCAATCCGCCTGAGCGAGCCCCCTATATCGATCTCGGAATGCCGGCGATGAAAATGGGGCCGAACCAGATCAAGTTAAAACCAGTCGGTAATGGCGTCTACAAGGGCACAGGCGTTATCGTACGCTGCAAAAGCGGCCGCCGAACCTGGTTCGCTAATGTAACTGTGCCCGGCCGGGGAGAGGTAAAATTCGTATTTGATGTCATCTATTGACCCCCTATACCCACTCTTCCTGGCGACCGGCTTCACAGTGGGTTTCGGGCACTGCGTTGGGATGTGCGGTCCAGTTGTGGTCTCCCTGTCATTGAACCTGAAAGGGCGCAATCTGTACCTGCCGCACCTCCTCTACAACGCGGGCCGGGTCATCACATACACCCTTCTGGGCGGGCTCATGGGGGCCACCGGCTCATTCTCCATGGTGGCTTCCAACATTGCGGGAATCCAGCAGGCGGCCCTGTTATTTGCCGGCGTAATGATCGTTGTCATGGCACTTGCCATGAGCGGATATCTGCCCCTGGGGAAAATGTTTGCCGATTATTACAATCCGGAAGGCTTCATCGTCAAAGCCTTTAAAAAGCTTTCGCGGATCGACTCCGTGGCGGCCTACTTCCCCGTGGGTTTGCTGCTTGGCCTCTTGCCATGCGGACCGGTTTACACTGCCCTCCTGGCGGCTGCAGGGGCGGGTATGAACGCACCCACGACATGGGAAGGAATCTTCAAAGGGATGGGTGTCATGTTTTGTTTCGGGACCGGGACTGTCCCGACCCTGTTTCTCATTGCCAAGCTGGTGGACATGGGCTGGTTGAAAAACAGGCAATTTATATACCGCATCGGTACGGTGTTGATGCTTATTGTTGGGGTATACTTTATCTACCAGGGATTAACTTACTAGTGTCGCAGGTTTAACTTTGTCAACAAATTAGGTGATGGGAAGGAATGCAAAATGAAGGCGATCGTCGTAAAAAGAACCGAAGGGGAGCCCACATTGAGCTGGGAGGAAGTTCCGGATGTCACCTATGGACCGGAGGAAATTCTGGTTGATATCAGGGCAACTGCCGTCAATCGGGCGGATCTGCTGCAGGCTCAGGGAGCTTATCCACCACCGCCCGGGGAGTCGCAGATATTGGGCCTGGAAATGTGCGGCGTGGTTGCGGCCATCGGTCAAAATGCCGAAGGTTGGCAGGTTGGCGATCGGGTACTGGGGCTTTTGGCGGGCGGAGGCTATGCCGAGCGGGTGGCGGTTCATCCGCAGATGTTGATCCGACTGCCCGAAAGCTGGGAGTTTACCGATGGTGCAGCGGTACCGGAGGTCTGGTTGACCGCATTCAGCAATTTTTTTGTGGAAGGCGGATTGCAGGCCGACGAAAAAGTCTTGATTCATGCCGGCGGCAGCGGTGTGGGGACGGCCGGCATTCAGTTGTGCCGTGCGGCCAGGGCAACGGTCTACACCACTGCAGGTTCGGCAGCCAAACTGGATAAATGCCGGGAGCTGGGGGCACAGCTGGCGGTCAACTACAAGGAGCAGGACTTTTTCAAAGAGATTATGGAGATTACAGATGGTCAGGGGATTGACCTGATTCTGGACCCGGTGGGCGCTGCTTACCTTGCAAAAAATTTAAACCTGCTGGCAGTTAACGGCCGGCTGATCAATATCGGTCTCATGGGCGGAAGTGAGGCCGAAATCAACCTGGGCACTATCTTGGGCAAAAGCCTGCGGATCATCGGCACCCGCCTGCGACCGCGGCCGCTGGCTGAAAAGATATTCATCACCCGGGAATTCGAAAAGCGTTTCTGGTCGATGTTGGAGGATGGTCGGCTTCAGCCCGTAGTAGACCGGATCTTTCCCATTGAAGACGCTCAGGATGCCCACCGCTATATAAGGCAGAATAAAAATATCGGCAAAGTCGTATTGGAAATGTGAGTCGTATAGATGCTGTGAAGTGATGATCTCATTTTTAGCCACGGAATTGCACGAATAATCACGAATTGACGGACCAATCTATTCGGTAGGAGCCTTTCACAATCGATGCCACATGATCATCATAAAAGAAGTGTTCGATCAGCCAATCTTTTCCACCATATTGTATCTTTAGATGCGTGTCATCGATGATATGATAAACCCTGCATCTTAGAAGATCTCTGATGCCGATTCCGGTTGCCTTTAAAACGGCTTCTTTGGCCGTCCAAAAGCGAAAAAATGACATGAGCGAGTTCGTCTTCATGTCGGCCAGCGACCATTCATCTTCGGAGGCGGTTTTTTTAAATACGCCTTCCGAAAATTCACGAATTCTCTCGATATCGATACCGATAGGTTGCGGTGCCACGACGCCGCAAACATAATGCGTTTTGTGGGAGATAGACCAGTATTGGCCGCCTTTCGGCAGGGGGACGCCGTCTTCATCTTTTTCCAGTTCTCCCAGTTCAACACCGCTGATCTGCGCCGACTGCCGTAAAGCCACCCGGGCATGGCGGCTTAGAAAGATGACCCGTTCTCGCGGCGTGTAGTCAAGAACCTCAACCGGCACCGGAAGAATGACAGGGTAGAGGGTTTGAGTTGTTGGATTCAGCTTATCCAAAATTTATGCTTATACCTTTTGATATATTCTATCCTCCCAGCCCTAACCTAAAACCCTACACCTTTTACGTTAAACCTTACACTCGATTTCATCCAGTATCGAGTATCGAGTATCGAGTATCGAGAATCGAGTATCGAGCTTATCCACCGGTTAGCTCCTTTGAGATTTTTAATGCTTCGGCATAGATTTTATTTTTCGAAAAACCCGACACAGCGGCGATTTCCCTGGCAATTGCCGATAGTGACAGCTGCCCGGCTCTGACTGCTGTCTCGATTTGCTCAAGGACTAAAGGCCAGGATTGGAAGCTGCGCCCGTCGTATCCGGCGACAATCAGGGTGCACTCACCTTTGATGCTTGGACGACCACTCAAATTGCCCGCAATCTCAGACAGGCGACCGCGTAAAAATTCTTCGTGATGTTTTGTCATTTCTCTGGCGAGAACGCCCCGGCGGTCGCTCAGAACTTCGAGCAGTTCCGAAAGCAGTGCTTGAAGTCGTTTGGGAGACTCATAGAAAATAAGGGTCCGGGGCTCAGTTGCAAGATCGTTTAACTGCTGCAGTCGTCTGGCTTTTTTTTTAGCTGGAAAGCCAACAAAGATAAAAGAGTCGGTGGGCAGGCCGGCCACGGACAGGGCGGCAGTGGCAGCACTGACTCCCGGTATGGGGACCACCCTCAAATGGCTTTCGAGGGCGGCTTCCACCAGCCGGTATCCCGGATCTGAGACAAGCGGAGTGCCGGCGTTGCTCACCAGGGCAATCGTCATACCGTTCTGCAGGCGGGCAATCAGTGCCGGCGTTCGTTCGTCCTCATTGTGCTCGTGATAGGAAATGAACTGATTCCGAATACCGTGATAGGCCAAAAATCTGCGGGTCTTGCGTGTGTCTTCGGCTGCGATCAAATCGACATCCTGCAGTACTTTCAATGCCCTTAGTGTGACGTCCTCACGGTTGCCAAGGGGCGTGGCAACGACATACAGGGTGCCTGACGAACCGACCGGCACGTTTTTTTTATCTTTTTTTACCAATTTGACTCAAACCCTTGCTTTAAATCCGCATTCTGCAATCGAAAATCTGCAATCTACTTTACTCCCCCACTCCGTTTGCTATTAATAGGCATATCTTCGGTGTCTTCATCAAATAACGGTATCCCCCACGGTAATGAATAATCGGATCAGTAGGCCAATTCAAAGGCATTTTTGACAATTTCGATTTGCGGTTCGTCCTGGTTGGCGTAAATCGAGACCACATCGAATCGAGCTTTGACGTTGGATTGCTTGGTGGTTTTGAGGTAGTAGAGTGCCACCATGGAAATCTTGCGTTGTTTCTTGGGCGTGACAGCCCATTTGGGACTGCCGTAGCGGGTAGACCTTCTGGATTTGACCTCCACAAACACGATGGTCTTATTCTCTCTGGCAATGATATCAATTTCCCCCAGCTGATTGCGATAGTTCTGTTCAATAATCGTATAGCCATTTTTCTTCAAATACCAGGCGGCCAGGGTTTCACTTCTTTCGCCGAATTGATGATGTTTGTTTTGCATCCTGCGCCACCGTTTTTACGTTGATATCGGTTTTGGTAATAATATTTTCTAAGATTAGCATGTCAGATCAGCAAACAACAAGCATTTATATGAAATGAGCAACCAATCGATCCAAATAGAAAGCCACGAATTTACACGAATGATCACGAATGCTTTTATGCTTTCGTGATGAAACAATTCTTCTGATAATATGCAAAAAAGTCTCCATTAAAATACAAAAAGATGGAGCACCGCGACACCTCAATTTTAGGCATTTTAGGCAATTTAGCTCATTTTAGGCATTTCTTATGGTATTCCCTGACCCCCCTGAAACTCTTGCGGTGGATCGGGCTGCAACCGTATTGGCGGATCGCCTCCCTGTGGGCTTTGGTGGGGTAACCTTTGTGTCGCGGAAAACCGTACTGAGGATAATAGTGATCGTAGTTTTGCATCAGGCGGTCCCGGGAGACCTTGGCGATGATTGATGCAGCCGCAATGGAGATGCTTAAGGAATCGCCTTTGGCGATGGTTTTCTGAGGCAGGTTATATGGTATGTTGAATATACCGTCAATCAATAAAAAGTCCGGCCGGGGAGCGATATTCTCAACGGCCATGGCCATTGACAGCAGGGATGCCTGTAGAATGTTAATGCGGTCAATCTCTATTGCATCCACTATCCCGATACCGATGGCGATGGCCTGGGCATAGATTTTATCGTATAACCGCTCCCGTTTTGCGT
>JASJCE010000314.1 GCA_030066155.1 Desulfobacterales bacterium
CACGCTCGCCGCGTTTGCCGCCCAGGGCCGGGACATTAAAATGTCGGAAAAACGGGTCGAAGGCTACCGACATTTTATCAATAAACTCTGGAATGCCGCCCGTTTTGCACTGATGCATCTGGAACGCAAACACGAGGATCTGGCGTCCCTGCACCTATCGCTGCCCGATCAGTGGATCCTCTCCCGTTTGGCCCGGGTGTCGCGAGATGTTGCCGGCGCCCTGGAAGACTATCGCTTCAACGAGGCAGCCGGATCTTTGTATAACTTTGTGTGGCATGAATTCTGCGACTGGTATTTGGAAGCCATCAAACCGGCCCTATACGATAAGGCCGAACCTCAGGCGAAGGCCGCCGCCAGCGCAACCCTCTGGAAGGTTTTACATGATACCCTGATTCTGCTGCATCCATTTATTCCATTTGTTACGGAAGAGATCTGGCACCATATGCCCGGCACGGACGGATCGATTATGAAGGCTGAATATCCGTCATTCAGTGAAGATGCGGCTTCATCAGATCTATATCGCCAAGCCGAATCGAAAATGGAAGTGTTGATGAAGGTCATAACCGGCATCCGGAATATTCGGGGCGAAATGAATATAGCCCCCTCTTTGAAACTGCAGGTTATGGTCCAATCCGAGGACGAGCACACCCGCACGGTTGTCGACACTCACCGGGATCTCGTCATCAGCCTGGCCAGGCTCAAAGACATGTCCGTAGAAAATACCGGATCGCGGCCCAAATCATCGGCAACGGCCGTTGTCAGTAATGCCACCATTTTTGTGGATCTGGAGGGAATTATCGACTTCGCCAAAGAATCCCGGCGTCTGGAGAAAGAAATCGATAAATTGGTTATCGAGCTTACTAAAATCGACAAAAAACTCGACAACGAGGGCTTCTTGAGCAAAGCGCCGGCAGAGGTCATCGAAAAAGTGCGCGGCAAACAGAGTGAACTTCTGGAGAAGCAGGAAAAGCTTCAGATGAACCTCGAGCGCATTAAGGATGCGTCGCGACACGATTCATGATCCCATTACGAGATACGACGCCAACGCGAAACTACCCCGTGGTCAACATGAGCCTCATCGGCGTCAATGTGGTCCTTTTTATCTTACAGCTGACTCAGGGCAGCGAGGCGAACCGGTTTGTTTATATCTATGGTCTGGTGCCGGCCCGTTATTCCATCCCACAATACAGCAATTATTTCAGTATATTCCAGCAGACCCTGTCATTTATTTCGTATATGTTTTTACACGGTGGTTTTGTTCACCTGCTGGGAAACATGTGGTCGCTGTACATATTCGGCGACAACGTCGAAGATCGAATGGGACCGCTGCGCTATCTGTGTTTTTACCTGCTCTGCGGTGTGGCATCCGGCGTATCGCATTTGCTGTTAAACCTGGAGTCAAATCTGCCCACCATTGGGGCCAGCGGCGCGATTGCCGGCGTGATGGGCGCCTATTTCATCCTGTATCCGCGCTCCAAGATATTGACGCTCATACCGATCATATTCATTCCGTACTTCGTCGAAATTCCCGCATATTTTTTCCTCGGGATCTGGTTTGTGCTGCAATTTATCAATGCCGCAATCAGCCAGGGCCAGGCCAGCGGAGTTGCCTGGTGGGCTCATATCGGCGGATTCGTGTTCGGTATCATTTTCTTAAAACTACTGCTGGTTCTGCCCGATACCGGCTGGCAGTTTAATATTCGCCGGGTTACGGCCCGCAAAAAAACACCGCGGCTGCAGGTTATTCGACCGGCAGGCCTCGGCCCGGATCCGCACCTCTACGGCGTCATAACGATCACACCGTATGAGGCCGCCGGAGGTACCCGCAAACTGATCAATATCCCCCTGGGATTCCGCAAACGACTTCTGAGGGTCACGGTTCCACCGGGGGTGAGAGCCGGCAGCAAATTGCGTCTGAAAGGGCTGGGCAAAGAATCCGGTTCGAACGAACGGGGGGATCTGTACCTTAAGGTGGCCATCGACTAAGAATGACTGATGAAATGACGAATGAAAATTGACAAACGTTTGGAATGACGGATGTCGATTGTCGAATGTTTGGAATGGCGAAGTGCGATTGTCGAATGTCAAATTAAGGAATTTTATCTTTTTATTAGGATTTCCTCGAATTGGTAGAAATGGTGAGGTTTTTTTGAGCATTTAGGGAAGCAGTGTTGGCGGGCATAAAGCCCGCCCCTACATGGTAGGATTTGCGTTACATACTGGAGAACATTACTGACAAAAAGCCTCTATCATAAAAACTGGGCGGAGCGACATCCACAATTCTTCAATAGACAATTGTCATTCGTCATTCCAAACAATCGACATTCCTCAGTGCTGCTATTCGGCGTAGAGCATGGAGACCTTGTTGCGGCCGTTTTGTTTGGAGATGTACATGGCTTTGTCAGCGCGTTGGATAAAAGTCGACAGCTCTTCCTTGTGTGCATACTCGGTCACGCCGATGCTGATGGTTATCTGGACCTCAACACCGTCTCGCGGTTCGAAACGTTCGGATTCCAGAGCAGATCGAATTCGCTGAGCCACCGTCCGGGCCTCAACACCGCCGGTTTCCGGCAACAGGACCGTAAACTCTTCTCCGCCATAACGATAAGCGGAGTCATTGGTCCGTAGACAGGATTTAATGATCTGGCTGAACCGAACCAGAACTTTGTCGCCTTCCAGATGCCCGTAGTTGTCGTTGTAGTCTTTGAAATGATCGAGATCCAGCAGCAACAGCGCCAGCGGGTGCTTGTAGCGATTAAAGCGGTCGACCTCGGTTTCCAGCTGGGAATAAAATGATCTTGAATTAAAGAGCTTTGTAAGCCCATCGGTAACCGCCAGCCGCTGCAGTTTTTCCATCATTCGGACCCGTTCTCTGGTGAGCTTGCGTTCTTTGAGCACACGCTTGAGTCGCAACAGCAGTTCCTCCAGACGAACCGGTTTGATGACAAAATCGCTGGCACCGATATTAATCGCCTCTTCGTACGAATAATCATCGCTGTAGCCGGTCATGACGATGACGTCCGTGTCTTTATTCTGTTTAATGAATTTGGTCAATTCCAGTCCGCCCATTTCGGGTAGAATGATGTCCGTGATAACGACCTGGAAATTGCCCGTCTGCAGCAGTTCAAGAGCCTCCTCGGCACAGGAAACGGCTTTGGATTGAAACCCGGCGGTTTGGATGTATTCGTCCATGGTATTGCGAACGGCCTGATCGTCATCGACGATCAGGACATGCGTCTTTCCGCTAGATTTTGTCATTGGTGTTTCCGGTTGAATTATGTTAAAAGACAGTAGACTTGACAGCGGTTTAAAATAATTGATAAAAGTCTAAATTTATTAATTATAATGACCAACTATAACTGGAAAGAAAGACGGTGTCAACTTTCTTTTACCGGAGGTTTGATAACCGAAGCATATCAAAATTATTTCCCAATTCAAAGCAAATAAGACAGAATACAGGTTGAATGCAACATATCAGAAACTTCAGCATTATCGCCCATATTGATCACGGCAAATCCACTCTGTCGGACCGTCTGATTGAAACCACCGACATCATTTCCGAACGGGATTTTCAGGACCAGATTCTGGACACGATGGATATTGAACGGGAGCGGGGCATTACGATAAAAAGCCAGACGGTTTGCCTGCCCTATACCGCCAGGGACGGAAAGTCTTATTCTCTGAATCTCATCGACACCCCCGGTCATGTAGACTTCTCCTATGAAGTTTCCCGATCGCTGGCTTCCTGCGAAGGTGCCTTGCTGGTAATCGATGCGAGCCAGGGCGTGGAGGCCCAAACCCTGGCCAATTTGTACCTGGCGATGGAGCATGATCTTGAAATCATCCCGGTTATCAACAAAATCGACTTGCCTTCAGCGGACATCGATCGCGTCAAATCACAGATTCACGATGATCTGGGGCTGGATCCGGATGATGCCGTTTTGATCTCCGCCAAAGAAGGCATCGGGATCGAAGATCTGCTCGAAGAAATCGTTATCAAACTGCCGCCGCCCACCGGAGATCCCGAACAGCCGCTGAAAGCGCTGATTTTTGATTCCCATTATGATGCCTATCGCGGCACTATCGTTCATTTCCGGATTGTCCAGGGACGGATTCGGGCCGGCGACAAAATCATGTTCATGTCCAACAACGCCACTTATAAAGTCGAAGAGGTCGGCCTGTTTCAAATTGAAATGATCAAGCAAAAAGGGCTTTCCGCCGGCCAGGTCGGCTACCTGATCGCCGGCATCAAAACGGTCAGCGATACCCGTTGCGGTGATACCGTCACATTGAAAGATCAGCCCTGCGACTCCCCCATGCCCGGCTTCAAGGAAGCCAAACCGGTGGTTTTTTCGTCCATCTATCCGGTGGCATCGGACGGATACGAGGAACTGGTCACCGCCCTTGAAAAACTGAAATTGAACGATGCGGCGCTGATATATGAAAAAGACACGTCAATCGCCCTTGGATTCGGTTTTCGCTGCGGATTTCTGGGCCTGCTGCACCTGGAAGTCGTCCAGGAGCGCCTCGAAAGGGAATACGGGCTTTCGCTCATCCTGACCGCACCATCGGTTCAATATCAGTTGAACCTGAGTGACGGGACAGAGTCGGTAATTGATAACCCGGCCCTGTATCCCGATCCGACCCTTATCGAAGATACCAAAGAGCCCTATATCCGGGCCTCGATAATCGTGCCCGATCGCTACATGGGGGCTGTCATGAAACTCTGTCTTGATCGGCGCGGCGTCAACAAAAATTACCAGTATCTAACCAGTGACCGGCTCGAGATGATTTTCGAGATTCCGCTGGCCGAGGTCATTTACGATTTTTATGATCGCCTGAAGTCGGTGACCCAGGGATATGGCTCATTCGATTACGACATCATCGACTTCCGCAAAACGGATCTGGTCAAGATGGACATCCTGATCAACGGAGAGCGGGTGGATGCCCTGTCCCAGCTGGTACATCGAGACAATGCCGTTGCCCGTGCCCGCACGGCCTGTGAAAAGCTGCGCGATGAAATACCACGGCAAATGTACAAGATCGCCATACAGGGGGCCATCGGTGGCAATATCATTGCCCGCAAAACCGTATCGGCCTTCAGAAAGGATGTCACGGCCAAATGCTACGGCGGCGACATCACCCGCAAGCGCAAACTTCTCGAAAAACAGAAAAAAGGGAAAAAGCGCATGAAAATGGTGGGCAAGGTCATGATCCCCCAGTCAGCTTTTCTGGCCGTACTGAAATCGGACACGGACTAGGTTGAAGGCGGAATTCGGAAGTGGGAATGATCAGATTGCGGATTGATTCGGCAGTGCATATTTAACGAAATAAACACAATAATCTCAATAAACTCAACAAACTCAATAAACCCAATAAACCCAACAAACTCAAAGCACGCTACCTGGATTGGAAATAATGAAACGAATCGCTATACTTGCCGGAGACGGAATTGGCCCTGAGGTCATGACGGAAGCGCTTAAGGTTCTGGACGCTATTCAACAAAAATTTAAATTTGAAATGCAATGCGAATTTGCCGATGTTGGCGGCATTGCCATCGATAAGCACGGTAAGGCCCTTCCTGAAAAGACGCTGGAGCTTTGCGAAGCCAGTGATGCGGTTCTGTTGGGCTCCGTGGGAGGCCCGCGCTGGGAAACCTTGCCCCCGGAGCATCAGCCGGAAAGGGCTGCTCTGCTGCCGCTGCGCAAGCATTTTGAGCTGTTTTGCAACCTCAGGCCCGCCAGAGTCTTCAAGGCTCTGGCCGGAGCCAGTCCGCTGCGAGGGGATATCGTCAGAGATGGCTTCGATATTCTCTGTGTTCGAGAGCTAACGGGCGGCATCTATTTCGGGCAGCCCAAAGGCAGAGAAGGCAGCGGACCGACCGAGAAAGCATTCGATACCATGGTCTATACCCGCCACGAAATCGAAAGAATTGCCGAGACCGCGTTTAAGCTGGCTCGCATCCGGCGCAAACGGGTAACATCGGTAGACAAGGCCAACGTGCTGTCAGCGATGGTGCTGTGGCGGGAGGTGGTTTCCGAAGTGGGTCAGAAAAATGCGGATATCGAGTTAAACCATATGTATATCGACAACGCCACGATGCAGCTGGTGCGGGATCCCCACCAATTCGACGTGTTGCTGGGCGGCAATATGTTCGGTGACATTCTGACGGATGAATGCGCCATGCTTACCGGATCCATGGGATTACTGCCTTCGGCCAGCATCAACGAAAAAAGTTTCGGAATTTTTGAGCCGGCCGGAGGATCTGCGCCGGATATTGCCGGACAGGGAATTGCCAATCCGGTGGCCCAGATTCTGTCGGCGGCCATGATGCTGCGATTCAGTCTGGACCAGGAGGATGCTGCCAATGCCATTGAAAAAGCCGTGGCCGATGTCCTGAAAGCCGGCATTCATACCGTGGATATCGCTGTGGACAAGGATCGGGCCGTGAACACGGCTGCCATGGGAGATGCGATTAAAGGCAAAATTCTGGAAACGTAAGGAAAAGGAGTGAATAGAAAGGTTAGTTTCCCCTTTTTTTCTTTCCCTCTTCCAGACCATCCTGATAGCACTTACGGCCATACCAGTCTATCTGCCGGCAGATTCCCCGGATGATGCTGACCTCTTTTGCCCTAAGCTGCATGCGAGAGCCGAAATGCCGCAGATTGTTCATAAAATAATCCGGATTGTCGGGATTGATGAAACTGATGCGCATCATGACATCCTTCAGCTGCTCATACATCGCCTCAAGTTCGTGGCGGTTGGCCAGGCGCGGCGCAAACTCACCCGGTTTGTCCCGGCTGAAGGCGAACAGCTCATAACACATGATCATCACGGCCTGGGCCAGATTGAGCGAGGCAAATTCGGCTGTCGGGATGTTGACCAGGATGTCGCAGTTTCGAATATCCGCATTGGTGAGTCCGCGGTCTTCAGGCCCAAATAGAATCGCAATTTGATTTTCGTGTGAAATTGAAATCAGCCGTCGGGCCAGTTTGGTCGGGGAGCTGACAACTTTGCGCTGGCCTCCCAGACGGGCAGTTGTGCCGACAACATAATTAATGTCTGCCAGGGCTTCCTTCAGACTCTCGCACACCGTCATCTGTTCCACGACGTCCAAGGCGGCGTGGGTCGCCATTTTGCTGATTCTGGCCGGATCGGGGTTTCGCGGTTCAATTAAAATCAGCTTCTTGATTCCCATGTTGCGAATTGCCCGGGCCGCCGCCCCGATATTTTCGGGATAGCGGGTGCCGACCAGGACAATGCTAATGTGATCAAGATTTATTTTGGTTGGGTCGGACATGCGGCTAAAGAATACAAACAAAAATCCTCGGCTTTAGGTAGCCTCGCAACCGGAACTGGTGTTAGACCGATACGTCAACAAAAAGCGAAGCGCTCTTTTTTTCATCTGCCGACAATCTCAAAACGGTTAAAAAAATACGATATCTCAAATGCAGCAGTTTCCGGGGCGTCGGAGCCGTGAACCACATTTTTTTCGATATCGGTTGCAAATTCCTTCCGGATCGTGCCCTCGGCAGCCTCCTCGTAGTTTGTGGCACCCATCAGCTCACGATAACGGGCGATCACATTGTCTCCTTCCAAAACCATAACGACCGCCGGCCCGGAACACATAAAATCCGTCAGACTGTCAAAAAAGGGTCTTTCCCGGTGCACGGCGTAAAAACCCTGGGCCTGTTCTTTGGTCATATGGATCAGCTTCATCGCCACGATGTTCAAGTCATTTTGCTCCAACCGTTTCACAACTTCCCCGATGAGACCTCTTCCGACTGCATCGGGTTTGATAATTGACAGCGTTCTTTCCATTTTTCGAGTGCCCTTTCTTTATCTGGATACCCAAATGAACAAGAATCAATTGGGAGTTAAATGTTATTCGTTATGGGTTTGATCGGTGATAATCCGCATCCCCTCTGGTGCCTTCCCAAAAACCGGCCGGCTTGAATTTGATTCCCGGTGGCATAGCAAATGCCGCATGGCAAGTCAACCTGGAAGAATAAATTACGCCAGCCGGTCATGCCGATACGCCAGACCGTATTTGAATTGCCGCCGGCGGACCAAGACCGTCTTTGCGGTTGACAAAAAAAATGCCAAATTTTATTATGTAGTCAATTGGTTACCAACCCATCTGATGTGCAGAAACCTCAAGTAATGCAGTTTTAACCACGAAGGGCAGGAAAAGCACGAATAGGGATGGTTAATTTACGCTGTTCTTCCTTGGTGACCTTCGTGTTCTTCGTGGTGACTAGCCAAACTATCGATTCGAACTTGAACTTTATGGATAACCGGGAAACTTTCTTTGAGATCGCTTGTAGCGATCCCAACCACCTGAATAGGAGCCAGGATGCCCATTTACGAATTCTATTGCAGCGATTGTCATACTATTTTTAATTTTTTTTCAAAAACCGTCAATACTACCAAAAAACCGAATTGCCCCAAATGTAAAACCCGCACGCTCTCCCGGCAAATGTCGGCATTTGCATTTACCGGAAAGGCCAAGGAAGACGGAGACCTCGACGATCTGCCCTTTGACGAGGGCAAAATGGAAAAGGCCATGCAAATGCTGGCCGGCGAAGCCGAGAACATCAACGAGGATGATCCCCGTCAGGCTGCCAACCTGATGCGCAAACTGACGGATATGACCGGCCTCGAGCTGGGGCCCGGGATGCAGGAAGCGCTCAAGAGAATGGAGGCCGGCGAAGACCCGGATGCCATCGAGGCTGAAATGGGAGACATTCTGGAAGAGGAGGAGCCGTTCGCCCTGGGGGAGAAAAAAACGACTGCCGGATCCCGCAAACGTCCCGCCCCCAGAAGAGACGAAACGCTGTATGATCTGTAGCCAAAGGTTTCCCCGCTTACGCTCCGCTTCAGACGGGATCGTAGACAGGTATCGGGTTTCGGGTGTCAGGTGTTTGATCGGAAAAGCAACGCTAGATTTTGAAAGAAAAAAAGGAATGGATTCTTATCTTAAAGAAAAAAATTGGACAGGATCAACAGGATAATTAGGATAATGCGGCCTTCGGCCGAAAGACCCCTCGCCGCAGG